>JBBSAA010000019.1:0-24551 GCA_038252715.1 Lysobacterales bacterium
CTGGGCCAGCCAGCGCAGTGAGGCCAACAGTTCCGGGCCCAGCAGGGGCGCGTCGTCGAGCACGGCCAGGACGGTCTTAAGCTCGGGGCCGTCTGCGGGCGAGGCATCGAGGGCGGTGACAATGCCGATCTGCTCGCCGTGGCCAAACGGCACTCGAACGCGGCGGCCAATCCAAGTGGCATCCGGCGGCGGTCCGGCCGGGGGCAGGTAGTCGAATTCACGCGGCAACGGTACCGGCAGCGCCACGCCTACGGTCGCCCTGGCGGGGCGACTTTCGGGCGTGGATACGTTGGGCTCGGACATGGCTTCAGTTTAGCGGTTGACAGGCGCCCAAACGCCTGTGGATTAACTTGCCGCACAGTGCTGCCAAATGGGACAAGAAGTCGGCGTAAGCAATTGTTCAGATAGGATAAAACTCCTTATCCACACGGTCTGTGGATAAGTCTGTGCACGACGGTCTACACAGCGATGCGCAGCCCCGTGAAAAATGGGCGAAAAGCCGGGTTGGCCATTTTTTAACCAAGTCGTCATATTCCATAACAAACAATCACTTGCACGTGTAACAGGACAGTCAAATGCTCGCCTGTGACAGTTTGGAGTCCGATGTCCGAGACAATTCGGCGTCTGTGCACAACGTTCCACGCGCAAACCCGCGTCGGCGTTGAGGCGCACGTGAAATTCGCGTCTGTCAAGCCGGTGCTCCACGCGGCCGAACGACTAGAATAGGGTCGTGCCTGCCCCCCTCGAGTCCTCCCCTTTGTCCGGTTCGCCGGCCCTGCTTGCCTTCCTTCGCGGTATCGAACGACGCGCTTGGGTCTTCGCCGATACCCAATGCGGCGACGAGGCGCTGGCGCGCCAAGCGCTGGCCTCGGCGCTGCAGGAATTCGTGCGTGAGTCGCAGGGCGAGGCCATCGCCCGCTGGCCCCTGCATTTCTGGACGGCCCTGCTGCGCCAGCCAGCGCTAACCACTCCGCGCGCGGATGCGCAGACGCCGCTGGCGACCCTGACCGTGGGCCCGCGGGCGGCCTTGCTGCTGCGTTTGGTCGCGGGCTTGGACTTTTCCCACGCCGCCGCCGTGCTGGGCGTCAGTGAGGCGGCGTATCGCTTTGCGCTATCGCGCGCCTTGGCCGATTGGGAACGGATCGCGCCGGCGCCAGGCGCTTTGGAAGCCTTGCGAGATCAGCTATTGGCCCGGGTCAAGCAGCTCGACCCAACGCGTACAGACGAACTTGCTGCGCTGCGGACTCACGCACTGTCGCCACCGAGTGAGGCGCCGGTCGTGCCGCCGCCGGAGCGATTCGGGCGCGAATCGACGCCGGGTTGGCCCCGCTGGGCGGTGGCGAGTTTGGTAATACTCGCGCTAGCGTTTGTTGCGACCTTCTTTTGGCCGTTTGGTACCGCGCTGGCGCCCAATGCCACGGAGCCACTGCCGGTCGAAACCATCACCGCGACCCCGGGCTACGACGATTCGGCCGTAGTCACCCATCCCGATTACGCCTTGCTGGCCGAGCGCAGCGACCGCATCGCGATCGACCACGCGGCCTTGCTGAGCTGGATCGCCGCCGGCAGCCCAACCGTTGAGAGCCTCAAGGCGGCGAACTCTCTGGAAGAGAGCGCGCTCGAAGATGCCCTGCATCCGGATATGGATCAGGAGCAGTCGCCTTGAAGCGCGCGGCGATTTTCTTGGCTGCCTGGGTCGTGGCCAGCGGCGTGTACGCCGCGGTTGATTTCAGCGCCTTGGCATCGAACGAACAAGCCTTGCTCGCACCGGCAAAAAATTTGTGGCTGCAACTCGACGCGCCAGCGCAACAGGAGTTGCGAGCGAATGCGCGTGAGTGGATGTCGCGTTCGCCGGCCGATCGCGAGGCACTGCGTGCGCGCCTGCGCGAGTGGGACAACCTGCCGGTCGCCGTGCGCGCAGAGCGACGGAGCGCATTCGCGGCTTGGCGTCGACTCAACGAGGCCGAGCGTGCGCAGCTGCGCCGCTTGGCCACCGAGTACGCCGCGCTCGCGCCCGACCAGCAGCAGCTGCTGCAAACCCGTTTCGAGCAGCTCGCGTTCGATGCCCAGCGCAACTGGCAGTTGGGGCCAACCCTGGGCGCGCAAATGGCGTCGTTGGCGCCGATGTTTGCGTTTGTGCCGGAGTCCGAACGCGCCAGCGTCTTTACCTTGCTGCGTCAGCTGGACGCATCGGCGCGTGCCGACCTAGTGCTATTGGCACCACGCTTGGACAATGCCGGCCGCGAACGCCTGCGCCGACAGCTGCAGGCCGCAGCGCCGGAAGCGCGCGGCGAGTTGATCCGCCGCCAAATGGATTGACCGGGGGCGAGACCCGCTGTCGCTACAGCCAGATGATGCTGATCAAGACCGCAATGACGGCGCCGAAACTGAGCAGCATCGAGTAGGCGAAACCCAAAGCGGTGAATTTAACCAAGGTCATCGGCCAACCTTGGCCATAGACGCGTTTTTGCATGATCAACAAATAGATCGGCATCCACCAGGCGATGCCGACTTCCAGCCAGCCCAGCACGCGGGCAAAGAAGCCCTGCCCATCTGGCGCGACCCAGTCGCCCAACAGCGACAGCAAGCTCAGCAAGGTCAGCGATAGACACAGGAAGGCGTGGCTGTGCAGGGCCACGATCAAGTGTTCCATGTAGAGGCGACGCTTGAACACGTAAGCGAGCTTGAGCAGCGCCGCAAACAGCGGCAGCAGCACAAACAGGGTTTGCGGCACGACGCTCAGGAACGCACCCAGAAACAGGGCAGGGTCCTTGCTCACGCGTTTGGCATTGCCCTGCGCGCGGCCGACCAGCTTGTTGACCGTATGATTGGCAAGATCTGGCAGCCACGGCACCGTCACCGGATTGGTTTTAG
The DNA here is from genome assembly GCA_038252715.1 of Lysobacterales bacterium. Taxonomy (GTDB): domain Bacteria; phylum Pseudomonadota; class Gammaproteobacteria; order Xanthomonadales; family Xanthomonadaceae; genus Arenimonas. Next base: position 2,875 of record JBBSAA010000019.1, read on the forward strand.
CGTCCCAGGGGGCGTCGTTGAACTGGATCGTGTCGTCATCGGTGATCAGTTCGCCATTGCCGGCTTTGGCATTTTTAATCTGATCGATGCGCTTATCTGCCGCTTGTTCGACCTTCGCCTTTGCTGCCGTGAGCCCGACGGCAACGCCGGGCACGCCCTTGCTATCCAGGATCGCTCGATCGAGCTGGGTGATCGCTTCAGTGCGTATCTTCTGTACTTCGTCGACGGTCTTGGCCTGGCTCAAGCTGTCGCGAGTCTTGTCTTCGCCCTGCCCGACACGAATACCGCCGTCGCCGACGTTGATGTCCACGCTCCACTGCGCCAGCAAGAACGCAATCAGGCTCATGAACACGAACAGCCGCACCGGACTGACGAAGCGCACGCGGTGGCCGGCGAAATACTCCAGGCTCAGGTAACCGGGGCGGGCAAACAGCGGACCGATCGTGCGGATGATGCGCGCATCGATGTTGAACACGGTATCGGCAAGATCGCCAAGGATCGTGCTGAACTCGCGCACGAGGCCCTTGGTTGGTTGCCCGCAGTTATAGCAGTGCTCGCCCAGCAGTTCGCGGCCACAGTTGTCGCAAATGCGTCCTGGCCGCAGCGCCGGCGGCGGAGTCTCGGGCGGGGCGGTGTCGGTGGTCATGGCAGGTTCCGCAGGCGAGTGCCGGTACTATAGCGGCCCAGTCACCACCCGACCTGCCCCATGAGTCATTCCGAGACCCGTCTCGCGCGCGGCCTGCGCGAGATGCGCGTCAGCCTCACGCTCGCCCTGCCGCTGGTTGCCGGCCAACTGTCCTCGATGCTGATGAGCGTGGTCGATTCGATCCTCGCCGGCCGCCACGGGCTGCAAACGCTGGCCGCAGTTACCGTCGGCACCGCGCTGTGGAGCGTCGCGTTCCTGGTCTGCATTGGCGTGATGATGGCCGTGCCGCCGTCGGTGTCCCAGCTCAACGGCGCTGGCCGTCGCGGTGAAATCGGCGCGCTGTGGCAGCAGGCGGTGTGGCTGGCGGGAATCATGGGCGTGTTGCTCGGGGTTTTCGTCTGGTGCTCGCCAGTCCTGCTGGGCGCGTTCGGCGTGACGCCGGCGGTGATTCCGCAGGCGACCGCTTTCCTGCACACGATTGCGTTCGGTGCGCCGGCGCTTTCTTTGTATTTTTCATTTCGCTATCTCAGCGAAGGCGTGTCCTGGACGATGCCAACGATGCTGTTTGGCTTTGGCGGCCTGCTGCTGCTGATACCGGTCGGCTATGCGCTGATGTTCGGCATCGGTCCATTTCCGGAAATGGGCGCGGCCGGCTTGGGCGTCGCCACGGCCGTGGTGCTGTGGCTGCAGGCGCTGGGCTTTCTGGCGTATTTGCGGCTGTCACCACGTTTCGCTGACCTGGCCCTGTTCGCACACTGGCGTGGCCCCCGCTGGCCGGTGATTCGCAGCCTGCTGGCGCTTGGCTTGCCGATGGGCGTGTCGGTGTTCATGGAGGGCAGTTTGTTCGTCGCCACCGCGCTGCTGATTGCGCGCCTAGGCGCCTTGGACGTCGCCGCGCACCAGATCGCACTGAACGTCGCCAGCGTCTGCTTCATGCTGCCGCTGGGTATCGCCATGGCCACCACGGTGCGCGTGGGCAATGCCGTCGGCGCCGGCGATCCGGCCAGCGTGCGCTGGGTTGGCGCGGCCGGTTACGCGCTGGCCTTCCTGACCCAGACCTTCGCCGCGGCGGTGCTGATCTTGGCCGGACCGTGGATCACGGGCTTCTATACCCAGGACGCCGCCGTCGCGACGCTGGCGGTGACCTTGATGATGTATGCAGCCATCTTCCAATACCCCGACGGCATCCAGGCGCTGTCGGCCGGCGCACTGCGCGGGTTGAAGGACACACGGGTGCCAATGTTCATCACCATTACCGCCTATTGGGGGATTGGGCTGCCCTTGGGCGCTTGGTTTGGCCTGCATCAGGGTCAACGGGCGCCGGGGCTGTGGATCGGGCTCATCGTTGGCCTCAGCGTGGCGGCGGCGCTGCTGTGCTGGCGGTTCTGGCGCTTGGCGCGGCGCATGGAAAACACGGTCGCGTGAAGACCGGCTGATCAGCGCGCGGCCTTTTCAACCCTGACCTGTGGCGCATGCGAAGCAGCCGCACGTGCGGGTATCCTGTGCACTGGAATCCAAGGAGTTCGGCTACATGGGCGAGTCCCGTTCAAACCCGGTGTGGAGTTTTCTCACCGGCATCTGGCAGTTCATTCGCTTCACCAATCACATGGTGTTTTTCTTCGCGCTAATTGTCGCGCTGTTTTTCTTCGTGATGGTGATTTCGCTTGGCCTTTCCAGCGGTTCGGCCCGTGGACCGGTGCAGGAAAAAACTGCGTTGGTGCTCACGCTTAAGGGCAACCTCGTCGAGCAGTACACCAGCGCACCGATCCAGCGCGCGTTCGCGCAGGCCACCGGCGGCGACACGGCGCGCGAGTTCCAACTGCGTGATTTGGTCAAGGTGATCGACGCGGCCAAAAAAGATCCGCACATCGACCGCTTGGTGCTATTGACCGATGGCTTCAACGCCTCCGGATTTGCCGCCCTGCATGAGCTGGGCTCGACGCTGAAGGATTTCCGCAGCGGCGGCAAGCAGATCATCGCGTACGGCGCGGGCATGGAACAAAAGCAGTACTACCTGGCTGCCCAAGCCAACGAAATTTATTTGGACCCGGATGGTTCGGTGATGCTGGAGGGCATTGGCCGCTACCGGCTGTTCTATCGCGAGGCACTGCAGGACAAGCTCGGCGTTGACGTGCACCTGTTCCGTGTCGGCGAGTTCAAGTCCGCCGCCGAACCCTACATCCTCGACGCCGCCTCGCCCGAGTCGCGCGAGGCCGACCTGTTTTGGATGAATGATGTCTGGTCGCGCTATGTCGCTGAAATCGCCGCAGCCCGCAAGTTGCCGGTGGATAGCGTCAATGCCATCGTCACTGAACTGCCGACCCGCGTCACCGCCGTGCAGGGCGACATGGCCAAACTGGCCATGGATGAAAAGCTGGTCGACGGCTTAAAGACGCCGGACGAGATGGAAACCATGCTGTCCCAGCGTGGCGCGCGCAATAGCGACGACGACAGCTTCCGTCAGGTCGATTTCGACAGCTACCTCGCGCAGCAGCTCAACCCGGCAGCGATGCTCGGTTCGAAGTCGCAAATTGGCGTGGTGGTGGCGGAAGGCGAAATCACCGATGGCAAGCAGGCCGCGGGTTCGGTCGGCGGCGAGTCCACCTCGGCCCTGATCCGCGAAGCGCGTCTGGACGACAAGATCAAAGCGCTGGTGCTGCGGGTGAACTCCCCCGGCGGCGGCGTGTTCGCGTCCGAGCAGATCCGTCGCGAAATCGCGCTGACCAAGGCCGCCGGCAAGCCGGTGGTGGTGTCGATGGGCAATGTCGCGGCGTCCGGTGGTTACTGGATCTCGATGAATGCTGATCGCATCTATGCCGATTCGTCGACGATTACCGGTTCGATCGGCATCTTCGGCCTGTGGATGAGCGCCCCGCGCGCGCTGGAAAAGATTGGCGTGCGCAGCGACGGTGTCGCCACCACGCCGCTGGCGGGTGCGTTCGACCCCACGCGTGCGTTGGACCCGCAAGCGGCGACGATCATCCAGTCGGTGATCAACCACGGCTATGCGCAGTTCATCGGCAAGGTGGCGACGGCGCGCAAGAGCACGCCAGAAAAGATTGACGCCATCGCCCGCGGTCGCGTTTGGAGCGGTGCGCAGGCGAAAGAGCGTGGCTTGGTCGATGAGATTGGCGGGCTGCGCGAGGCGCAGGCCTATGCGGCGCAGCTGGCCAAGCTGGGCGGCGTGGACGACTACAACGTGCGCTATGTCGAGCCGCCCTTGTCGCCCTTCGACCAGATATTCCTGGACATGAGCCGCAACGCCCGCACTGCGTCGATCGTGCGTGCGCTCGGCCCGGCTGGCAACGTGGTCGGTCAGGAAACCATCGAGCGCGTGCAGAAAGAATTGTCGTGGCTCAGCACCAAGGGCAATAACGGGCCGGTGCGCGCGGTCGCGCATTGCCTGTGCGATTTCTGAGGCATCACTGCTCAGCGCTGCAATGAAAAACGCCGGGTTGTACCCGGCGTTTTTTTGTTCAATTAATCCGATGCCCGATGGCTGGAACTGGCAGCGTTCGCCAGCAAGCTGGCTCCTACACGGCTGTTGTAGGAGCCAGCTTGCTGGCGACAAACTCCAACTAGCCGCCCGCATCCTCAATTTGCTTGCGTTGCGCCTCGGCGTCCTTAACCGCCTGATCGGCGGCGGCTTGGGCCTTGGCTTTGTCGCGCTCCATGAAATCGCGCAACTGCGTGGCCTTTTGCGCTTCTTGCGCGGCGGCGCTTTGTTTCTCCAGCGGCGGGTCGGTGCCCTCGCAGCCGGCTAAGCCAAGCATTGGGATCAATGCCAAAAAAACGAGCGCTGCGCGCATGGGCGGTTCCTTGCGATGGGGGTGCGGGCTTATCCTAACGCTGAATCGAGGAGGACGGCATGGGAACGAACCGCTGGCAGCTGGACGGGCAGATTGCGCTGATTACCGGCGCCAGCGTCGGCATTGGCCGCGCGATTGCCGCCGAACTACTGGGTCTGGGCGCGGACGTACTGTTGGTCGCGCGCGACGAAACGCGGCTGGAAATGACCGCCAATGAGCTCGCAGAAGAATTTCCCACGCGCGCAATTCGCTTTTTCGCCACCGATGTCGGCGACGCCGAACAGCGACGCGAGCTGTTCGACTGGGTCGAGGACCTCGGCATTGGCTTAAATATCTTGGTCAATAACGCCGGCACCAACCAGCGCAAACCGACCATGGACTACGGCGACGAGGAATGGCGCGCCCTGTTCGAGACCAATTTATTTTCCGCGTTCGAGCTATCGCGCTTCGCTTATCCGCTACTGACCCAACACGCGAGTTCGGCCATCGTAAATATCGGCAGCGTGTCCGGCGCGACGCACGTGCGCACCGGCTCGCCCTACGGAATGACGAAGGCCGCGCTGCACCAGTTGACGAAAAACCTAGCCTGCGAATGGGCGGAGGACGGCATCCGCGTCAATGCGGTCGCACCCTGGTACATCCGCACGCGCCGCACCTCCGATGCGCTGGCGCAGCCCGAGTACTACGAGGACGTCATTGAACGCACGCCGATGCGTCGCGTCGGTGAGCCCGAGGAAGTGGCATCCGCCGTGGCCTTCCTGTGCCTGCCTGCGTCGAGCTATATCACCGGTGAATGCATCGCGGTAGACGGTGGTTTTCTGCGGTATGGATTTTGACTATGCGGGAGAAGGCATCGTGGGAGCGGACATCGTGGGAGCGGGCTCGTGGGAGCGAGCTCGTGGGAGCGGGCATGACCGCGAATTCATGTGCCTAAGCGATCGGTATGGCGGTCATGCCCGCTCCCACGATACCCGCTCTAACCAGCCCGCTCTAACCAGCCCGCTCCCACCAGCCCCGCTCGCGCGCACTACCGACAACTCTCGTCGATGATCTGCGTCAGCCTTTCCACTTCTGATTTGCGATACGCCGCCGTGTCGCTAAACGCGTGCATCGCCGCCGACGCTGCTTCTTGTTTCTTTTGCTTGAACCGATCGCACGCATCGTCGTCGCTCAGGCGCACGCAGCTATCGCGCACCCAGCGGCACAGTCCGGCTTGCTCGGGCGTGAGGTAGCGCGCATCGGGGTAGTAAAGCGCCAGCGGTTCGCAGCGCGGGTTCGGGTCGTACACCTCGCTATCGCGCGAAATGCCGTCGTAACTCGTGCACCGATACAGCGGCGGTGGCGGCACCGGCGCGAAATCGGGGCGCGCGGGTGGTTCGGGGGGCAGCGTTGGCGCGGCAGCCGCCGTCGGCCGCGCGACCGTTGGCTTCGCCGGCGCATCCACCGGGCGCTGCATCTGCCGCGTGGTCTGCACCGAACCTTGGGGGCAGGGATCGTCCTGCAGGCTGACCGCGCCCTTGGCATTGGTGCAGCGATAGACAGTGACGGGTTCAGCCGCGTAGGCCGTGCCAGCGCATAGCAAAATGAACAGCGACGATCGGGCGAATCGAACAAGCATGCGAGCATTGTGCAGCCAGTGCGGCAGTCTCGCCAGCGCAGCGCTAATCGCAAACTCGAGGACAAAAAAACGCCCGCCGAAGCGGGCGTTTCCGTTCAGCAGGGGCAAACGACTCAGGTGCCGAACTTGGTCAGCGTGATCGTGCGGGTCTGGCCATCCACCGTGTAGGTCAGGGTGGCGGCGCTGGCGCTGGTGAAGGTCAGCGTGGCAGTACCGACATTCGTGAACGCGACGCTGGCCGGGTTGAAGGTCGGGCCCCAGTTAGGACCGGTGTACTTGCGCACCGGGCCGGAGTTGACGTCGGTGCCGGTCCAGGTGCCGACGATCTGGTACCAATTCGCCTTGCCGGTGCTATCAAACACGTACCAAGTGACGAACAAAACCTGATCGGTGTTGTTGTACTGGTAAGCAGTGACGCCCCAGCCGCTTTCCGCCGGCACGTACCAGACGCCAGAGTTGTCGCGGGTCGGGCCGGCAAAGACGCCGCCGGTCGGAGCGAGGTACTGCGAGATGCTCGGGTAGGCGAGGTCGAAGCGTGAGAACTGGTCGACATTGCCCGAGGCCACGGTGCCGCCGCTATTGGCGCACGAAGCAGTACCGCCGTACAGGCCACCGCGCAGCTCGTAAGCGCCGCCGGGACCGGTCGCCGTCAACAGGCCGGAACCGCTGCTGCCGCCCTCGGTGGTGCCGCTGCTCCACGTCGCGAAATGCTGGCTGGCGCCGATCGAGCTGATTGTGCCGAGCGAGCTTTTCTTCAGGTCGCCGGAAGGGTGATGAATGTCCAGTACCGCGTTGCCGACGGTAAGGGCGGTCGAACGCCAGCCCGAGAAGAACGCGGTGGCCGGCGGCGCGCTGTTCATGCGCAGCAGCGAGGCATCGGTCGTGGCGTTCGAATACAGGTAGGTGGCGCCGGTCGAAATCTGCGTGTTGGCCGCGGCGACGCCGCTGCTGCAGGCTGTCGCTTCAAAACCCCAGAAGGTGTTGAGGGTGCTGGCGGTCGCCTGGTCGCTGATGCAGTGGTTAGCGGTGAAGAAATACGGGATTTGCGACGTGGTGACCGTGTCGGCCAGCAGCGTACCGGTGCAGGTGAAGGTGCCGCCCGGATCGGTGAACACCATGCGTGCAACGGCTTTCACCGAATTGGTGTAGTTCGCGCCCAAGGCGCCATTGCGGCAAATCGTATCCACGTTACAGGTGTCGGAATCACCGATGCCCTTGAGGATCGAGAAGTTCGACTTGCTGTTGGCGAGCAAGTGCGAAACCTGACTGACCGTTACTTTGGCGCCCGCAGCGCTGGCGCCAGCGGGGACGTAAATCTCGACGATCTGTGCGTCGCCGTCGGTGACCGGAGTCCAATAGACGCGACCGACATTGGTCAGGCGCTTGGCCTCGGCACTGCTGATCGAAGCGACGACCTTGTTGGGCGCGTCCGAACCGGCGAAACGCAGTTCTGCGCGCGGATCGAGGCCGTCAATCGATAGGCCTAAGCGCATACCGGCGGCATCGGGCGATAGCACTTTCAGGCGCGTGACCTGGCCACCGATTTTCGCCGGCTGCCAGTTGAGTACGGACAAGGCTTTGGTCAGACCGTCAGCCGCGGTCGATCGATTGATGCCGATCTGCGTGGGCTTGGTGGTGCTGTGGGCATTGCTGTTGGCGACTTCGTTGATGCGCTCAACCGCGAGCGCGCGCAAGCGCAGCTGGCTGGTCGAGGCGTCGGTCACGGTGGCATCGCGCCACACCGGCGCCGCGACGATGGCCGACTTGCGGACGGGTTCACCCACCGCGCTGGTGACCTTGGCTTGTGCGGCGGAGGCGTTGGAGGCAAACCCCAGCGCTAAGGCCAGGCTTGCCAAAGGCAGGAAAAGTCGGGTCATCACGGCGGTGCTCTCCTCAGGGGGACCCCAATCCTAATGGCAAATGCCATTGGTTACACCCCCGCGCCGCCGACTATCGGTCAGTTGGGCGCTCGCCCGTTCATCCGCGTGAGGATCAGGCGGCCGGAACCGCCTTTTTCGCTGGCGCTTTGGCCACGGCCTTTTTTGCTGCTTTTTTCTTGGTCGCTTTCTTGGTGGTCTTCTTTGCGGCTTTCTTCGCCGCCTTCTTGACCGGGGTCTTTTTCGCCGGCTCAGCGCCGTCCGTCGCCTTTTTTGCGGCTGCTTTCTTAGCCGGAGCCTTCTTGGCGGCCACCTTCTTCTTGCCAAAGCCCTTGCGGACCGGCTTGCCTTCCACCAGCAGGGCTTCGCATTCGGCCTGGGTCAAGGACGCCGGCTCGCGGTCCTTGGGGATCTTGCCGTTTTTCACGCCGTCGCTGATGTACGGACCGAACCGTCCGTTCAGGATTTGGATGTCGGTGCCCGGGAACGCCTTGATCAGGCGGTTGGCGATCATTTCTTCCTTGGCGCGAATCAGCTCAACCGCGCGCTCGAAGGTGATCGTGTACGGATCGTCTTCTTTCGGCAGCGAGGCATAGGTGTCGCCGCGCTTGGCGAACGGGCCGAAACGACCAACCGCGGCGCTGACTTCCTTGCCATCGTCGAGGCCCAGCTTGCGCGGTAGGCCGAACAGCTTGAGCGCTTCTTCCAGCGAAATCGTGTGCATGCTCTGGCCGGGACGCAGCGACGCGAAGGTCGGCTTCTCCTCGTCCTCGGCGGTGCCGATTTGCGCGAACGGCCCGTAACGGCCGAGACGCACATTGACCGGCTTGCCGGTTTTCGGATCATCGCCCAGCAGGCGCGCGCCGGTGGCTTCGCCGCGATCAACCGATTCAGTTTTTTCGTCGATCTGTTTCTTGAACGGTTTCCAGAAACGATCGAGCAGCGGGATCCAGTCTTTCTCGCCGCGCGACACTTCATCGAGCTCGTCTTCAAGCTTGGCGGTGAAGTCGTAATCGACGTATTGCATGAAATGCCCGGTCAGGAACTTGCTGACCGCGCGGCCGACGTCGGTGGGGCGGAAACGCTTGGCGTCCAGCATCACGTATTCGCGGTACAGCAGTACCTGGATGATGCTGGCGTACGTGGACGGCCGGCCGATACCGTATTCCTCGAGCGTTTTCACCAAGGACGCTTCCGAGAAGCGCGGCGGCGGCTCGGTGAAATGCTGGTCGGTGTGGATCGACGACAGCGGGATGTTCTGGCCGAGTTTCATTGGCGGCAGCTTGCGGCCCTCGTCGTCGTCTTCCTTGGTCTTAGCGTCCTTGCCTTCTTCGTATACGGCCAAGAAGCCCGGATCAATGACGGTGGTGCCGCTGGCACGGAACGAATGCTGGTTGCCGGCGGCCAACTCGACTGACACCGTGTTCATCGTGGCCGGCACCATCTGCGAGGCGATCGCGCGTTTCCAAACCAACTCGTACAAACGGCGTTCGTCATCGCCCAGGTATTTGGCCACGCTAGCGGGCGTGCGCAGTGCAGACGTCGGGCGGATCGCCTCGTGGGCTTCCTGCGCGTTCTTGGATTTGGTCTTGTAAACGTTGGGCTTGTCGGGCACCGCCTGGGTGCCGAAATCGCGCGCTATCACGTCGCGAATCTCGGCCAGCGCATCGTCGGACATATGCGTGGAGTCGGTACGCATGTAGCTGATCAGGCCGACCGTGCCTTCGTCGCCGACGGCAAAACCTTCATACAATTTCTGCGCGATGCGCATGGTGCGGCTGGTGGTGAAGCCGAGCTTGCGCGCAGCTTCCTGCTGCAGGGTCGAGGTGATGAAGGGCGCAGCCGGGCGGCGCTTGCGCTCCTTGCTGGTCACGTCGGTCACGTGGAGGGCATCGCCCGCGGCTTGGATCACGCGCTGGCGCGCCGCCTCGGCGGTTTTGCCATCGGTGACGGTGAACTGTTCGAACTTCTGGCCGTCGAGCTTGACCAAGCGGGCGGTGAAGGCCTGCTGCGGATGCGCCATCTCCGCTTCCATCGACCAATACTCGAGCGCCTTAAAGGCCTCGATTTCTTCTTCGCGCTCGCAGATCATCCGCAGCGCCGGCGATTGCACGCGGCCAGCAGACAGGCCGCGCTGCACTTTTTTCCACAGCACCGGCGACAGGTTGAAGCCGACCAAGTAGTCCAGCGCGCGCCGCGCCTGCTGGGCATCGACCAAGGGGCCGGCAATCTTGCGCGGATTGTCGACCGCCTCGCGGATCGCCTTGGGCGTGATCTCGGTAAACACGACGCGGTGCAGCGTCTTGTCCTTGAGCAGGTTGCGCTCTTTCAGGATTTCCGCGATGTGCCAGCTGATCGCCTCACCCTCGCGGTCCGGGTCAGTGGCCAGGTAGATGGTGTCGGCGGCTTTCGCCGCCTTCGACAGCGCCTCGACGTGCTTTTCGTTTTTCTCGATCAGCTCGTAGCGCATCTTGAAGTTGTTGTCGGGGTCGACCGCGCCTTCCTTCGGCACCAGGTCGCGGACATGGCCGTACGAGGCCAGGACCATGAAGTCCTTGCCGAGGTACTTGTTGATCGTCTTCGCCTTGGCAGGCGATTCGACGATGAGGAGGTTCTTGGCCATGTGACGCATGCTCCGCAACGGCGGTGAAGGGCCTGCCAAATCGGCCGGCACAGAAGGCAAAGCCCGCATGTCTGCGGGCCCTCCTTATTTATTAAGTGCCCCGAACCGCTGGAGCTGTCAAGCGAGACCCCAACCGGCGGCCCCGGTCAGCGCCATCCGCCCTGTCCGATGGCGGCAATGGCAAACATCATGCCGCCAATAAACAGCACGATCAGGCTGAAGAACACCACGATGAAGGTAATCAAGCAGCCGCCCAGCTCGCGCTTCTGCAGCTCCGGGTGGCTGGTGTAGGCCCATTGGTCGACGACCAAAGTGCTCGCCACCATATCGTGCAAACCCTGTTTACGGTCCGTGAAGGCGGCCATGACGTAGCCGATGTAGAGCGTGAAATAGCACAGCAAATGGCTGACCCAGCGGCCCAGCGCATGCAGCCGGGTCAGGCGCTGGCCCTGCAGGTCAGTGACTTTGATGCCGACCAGGCGCTTGCCCAGGGTGGCTTGGGCGTCCGAGGATTCTTGCAAGACGAAGTAGGCCGCGCTGACGCCTAGGCCGATGACGTACATCGACAGCTGCAGCCCCACCATGGCGCCATTCATGCCGGACGCCGCTTTTTCCAAGCCAGACAGCAGGCCGCCGCCGACGCCGAAGATCAGGATCAGCACGAAGAAAATGGCGTAATTCACCGTAGCGACAAGCAGGCCATCGACGAACAGCGCGCAAAACCGGCGCCAGAAACCGGCATAGACAACATCCGAGGCGTCGCCGTCGAAGTCGACGTGGCTCGCCACCGTCGCCATGGGCGGCGCATAGGGGGACGCATACGCTAACGTCGGAGCGTCCGCGTCGAAACCGGTGGGCGCCATCGCCGGCGCCCTCGTCAGCAGGGTCGGCTCGTCCTCGAGGTCGAATTCCAGCTCAAACTGTTTCAGCGGCGCCCATTGGCTCATGCCCTCGCGCCAGACCAGCGACTCGCCGTCGATCTGGCCGCCGCGGTAGGCCTCGCGGATAATTTCCGCATCCACCGGCCCTTGGCGCTCTTGGTGGCGGTCAACGTAGTACCAGACGTTCGTGCTCATGTGTGTTCGCGTCCCCACGCGTAAGAAACCCGCCTATCGGCGGGTCTTGTCTTGCCACTGTTGGCGATCAGTGTACCGGCTCGGGCTCGTCGCCGAAGATCTGGTTTTCCATCCACGCAAACGCCGCTTCGGCGCCGGGCTGGTTGAACAGCACCATCAAGACCACCCATTTCAGGTCGTCCACGTCGATCTCGTCCTGATCGAGCGCCATGACGCGGTCAAGCACCAATTCGCGTTGGTCGGCATCGAGTACGCCGTGCTGCTCGAGGAACATCAAGAAGCCGCGGCATTCGATGTCCAGCCGGTCCAGCTCGGCCTCGACAAAGATGCGCACCGGACCGCCCACGCGCGGATCGGGCGTCGCCGGCCGCTGGCTCGCCAGTTCGTCGAGCCAATCGAAGGCTTTGTTGATTTCGGTGGGGCTAAATCCGGCTTGGATCAGGCCTTTCTGGAGCGAGTCGCGATCACGGACGGCATCGGGGTCGTCGTAGAAATAGTGTTCAAAGAGGTAGAGAAGGACGTCGAGTATGGTTTCTTTCATCACCCTGTCGCCTGCGCCGATCGTCGGCGCGCCGTGAGTGGTCTATGGGCGGCGGGCATAACGACCGTGTTCGGAGGTCACGCGTCCGTCGAGTTCCATGGCCGTGAGCATGGCCGACAGGGTGCCGACCGTCAATCCCGTGCGCTGCAGCAATTGGTCGGCGGTACAGGGATCATGCCCCAGCGCTAGCCATACCACCGCATCGCTACCCCCAGCGCTTGGGGTCGCGCCCTCGGCGGGAAACGGCAGACCGGGCGCGGCAACCGCCAGCTCGAGCCGTCCGCGCAAGGCTTCGGCGAGGTCGGCGGCGACCGGGGCCAGGCTGTCTAGGATTTCGTCCGGACCCTCGATCAGCGCCGCGCCCTGGCGGATCAACCGATGGCAGCCGCGCGCCATCGGGTTGTCGATGGAGCCGGGCAGGGCGAACACTTCCCGCCCCGCCTCGGCGGCCAGGCGAGCCGTGATCAAGGCGCCCGAGCGCAGCGCCGCTTCGACCACCAAGGTGCCCAAGGCCAGGCCGGCGATGATGCGGTTGCGCGAAGGAAACTGGGTCTGACGCGGCGGCGTGCCGGGCGGATGTTCGCTGACCACCGCGCCCTCGGCGCGGATGCGCTCGAGCAGGCTGCGGTTGCTGGCCGGGTAGGCCACATCGGTGCCGGTGGCGATCACCGCGATCGTGCGGCCGACCGTCAGCGCGCCGAGGTGGGCTTCGGTATCAATGCCCTCGGCTAAGCCGCTGGTGATCGCCAAACCGTGGCCGGCTAGCGCGTTGGCGAACTGCCGGGCGTGGCTACGGCCGCCCGGACTGGGGCGCCGGCTGCCGACCACGGCGATCTGAGGGTGCCAAAGCAAGGTCGGATCGCCGGCGACAAATAGGGCCACCGGCGGATTGCTGGTGCGGCGCAGCAGGGCGGGGTAATCGGCGCTGTGCCAACCGAGCAAATGGTGGTCGGGCTCCGCCAGCCAGGCCAAGTCCGATGCCAGCAGTTTCGGGTCCGGGCGCAGCAGCAGGGGCCAGTCGGGTGCAGGAATGCCGGCGACGCGCCAGGCGTCGGGGCCGGCGGCGAGCGCGGCGTGGGCGTCGGCGAAGCCGTCCAGTAAGCGCCGCAGCGGGGCGGACGCGCTGGACGCGCGGAGGAAGATCAACAGGGCGCGGGCGTTTTTCATCGGCCCAATAGCATCGCGGCGCCCGAAGGCGCCGCGATGTAGGAAAAGCTTACTGGGTGGCGTCGGGATTCTTGAGTATGTCCCCGACCTGCACCGGACGGATGCCGTCCATCACCAAGCCATAGCTGATTTGATCGAAGGTCCGGAACACGAGCACGTGGCCGCTGAACTCATCGGGCATCTCGACCTTGTCAAAACGCTGGCCCATGCGACCGCGGTGCGCCACGGTGTCGGGCTGGCGCCCGCCGTCGTGCCACATCGAGAACGTCACGCCATTCTGGATGCCCTGGGCCGAACCGACCGACAGCGCCACAACCGACCGAGGACCGGTCTTGATCGTGCCATCGGCCACCGCCATCACGCGGGCGCCTTCCGGAATGCTGGCCGGCGCGTGCGGATAGAAGTGCGAGTCATACGGCGGCGGCATCGGCAGGATGCGATCGCCAACGCGGACCTCACGGCCTTCCTGGCGCAGCAAGACCGTGGCGATCTCGCCCTGGACCTGGGTCACCTCACCGGTGGCCTGCTGCATCAATTCGATGCCTTTCTTCGGGCCGTGCGCTTCGCCGCGGGTCACGTCGTCGGTGTAAACCCAGTGCCTATGGAACTGGTCGCCGCGGAAATCGAGCGGAGAAACGCCCTTTTCGCCGTAGACATTGGTCGCCCGCGCGATCTGCACTTCCTGCCCGGGCTGGGCATTGGTCAGGCCGCGCACGTAGGCCACTTGGCCCGAGGCTGTGATCAGGTGCTCTTCTTCCAAGCCCACGACATAGGGCAGCGACTTGATGTCGTCGACCACGGTCAGCTGCTTGAGGAAGGCCTGGATCTCGGACAGGTCGATCGTGTCGATCGGGTCACCGGTACGGGCCATCGGCTCATTGGTGACCTGATTGCGGCCGTCGATGTACGCCAAGCTCAGAACGTCGCCCGGGTAGATCAGGTGCGGGTTCTTCACCTGCGGATTGGCCTGCCAAATTTCCGGCCAGAGCCACGGCTTATTCAGAAAGCGTGCTGAGATGTCCCACAAGGTATCGCCCTTACGCACCGTGTAGGTGGAAGGATGATCATTGCGCATCTCGGCCGCATAGGCCGACACGGCAACAGTGAGCAACATCGCAGTCAGTACTGCAGGAAGTCGTTTAAACATGGCTGCTATCCACCTGATTCCCCAAGGCATGCGAGCTGAACTATAGCCCAATTGCGGGCCCAGATTGCAAGCGGGGGCGCTACAATGGGGTTCCGAACCCTGCCGCCCCCTCCGGTGGCCCCCCAGTGAGCCATGGCCAAGCTACCCATCATTGAGTTTCCCGACGCCCGGTTGCGCACCGTGGCGACCCCCGTGGACCGCGTCGACGACGCCCTGCGGACCCTGATCGACGATATGTTCGAGACCATGTACGACGCCCCCGGCATCGGCTTGGCCGCGACCCAGGTCGACGTGCATAAGCAGTTGCTGGTGCTCGACGTCAGCGAGGAAAAGGACCATCCGCTGGTCTTCATCAACCCGAAGATCATGGCGTCCTCGGGCAGCCAGGTGTATCAAGAAGGCTGCTTGTCGGTGCCCGGCATCTTTGCCGACGTCACCCGCTTCAACAACATCACGGTGTCGGCCTTGGATCGCGATGGCAAGTCGTTTGAGCTGAGCGCCGACGGCTTGCTCGCGGTCTGCATCCAACACGAGATGGACCATTTGGCCGGCAAAGTGTTCGTGGACTACTTGTCGCCGATGAAGAAGGAAATGGTCCGCAAGAAGCTGGCCAAGCAGCGCCGCCTCGGCGCCGACGAAGACGCGGCCTGATGGCCCTGCGGGTGGTTTTTGCCGGCACGCCGGAGTTTTCCGTGCCGTGCCTGCGCGCGGCCGCGCGCGCCGCCGAGGTCGTGGCTGTCTACACGCAGCCCGACCGTCCTTCGGGTCGCGGTCGCCAGTTGACCGCGTCGCCGGTCAAGCTGGAAGCGGTGCGGCAAGGGCTGACGGTGATGCAGCCGGAAAATTTCAAATCGTCCTATGCCAAGGACGCACTGCGCGAACTGGCCCCCGATCTGATGATCGTCGTCGCGTATGGCTTGATCCTGCCGCAGTCGGTGCTCGACATCCCCAAATACGGCTGCTGGAACGTGCATGCGTCCCTGCTGCCGCGCTGGCGCGGCGCGGCGCCGATCCAGCGCGCGATTGAAGCCGGCGACACGCGCAGCGGCGTGGGCCTGATGCAGATGGAAAAAGGTCTCGATACCGGACCGGTAATGCTGCAGCTGGAAACGCCGATCACGCCCGAAGATACCGGCGGCAGCCTGCATGATCGCTTGTCGGCGCTCGGTGCGGAAGTCGTGGAAGACGGGCTGAAATTGCTGCGCGCTGGCATTCGTCCGATGCCGCAGGCGCAAGCGACCGAAGGCGTGGAATACGCGCACAAGATTGATAAAGCCGAAGCGCGGCTGGATTGGCAACAAAGCGCCACGCGCCTGGCCAACAAGGTGCGCGCGTTCAGCCCCTGGCAGGTCTGTGACGCCGACGTGGGCGGCGAGCGTTTGCGCATTCATTCCGCGCTGGCGTTGCCGCTGGTGCATAAGTTCACACCGGGCACGGTGTTGGCGGCGACGAAGTCTGGCCTCGACATTGCCTGCGGCGACGGCGCCTTGCGTTTGCTGGTCGTGCAGCGCGAGGGCGGCCGCGCCATTTCCGCGCCCGATTACCTCAACGCCCGTTCGCAGGCGAAACGCTCGTGAGCGCGCCCGGCGCTGCGCTGCGCGCGCAGGCGGCGCGCAGTTTGGCGGCGATCCTCGGTGACGGCCGCTCGCTGAAAGCCGAGCTCGCGGAAATGCTGCCGCAAATCAGCGACGTGCGCGATCGCGCTTTGTTCGAGGCGATCTTGTTCGCCGCGCTGCGCCATCGCCGTCGCTATGAGTTGGCGCTGTCGACGTGGCTGGAGCGGCCGCTGCCCAAACGCGAATTCGTCGTGCATTGCCTGCTGCTGTGTGGCCTTGCGCAACTGGACGAACTCAAGCTGTCGCGACACGCGGCGGTGGCAGCGACGGCGGAAGCCGCGCGTGAATTAGGCAAGACGGCCCTGGTCGGTTTGGTCAACGCGATGCTGCGCCGTGCGACACGCGAGCCGCTGCCTGCGGGCACCACGGTGGGCGAACGCTATTCGCATCCCGACTGGTTGGTCGAAGCGCTGACCTTGGATTGGCCGCAGGAAGTGGAGGCCATCCTCGCCGCCAACAACCAAGCGGCACCGCTGTGGTTGCGGGTCAATCCGCGCCGAATCACGCGCGCTGCGTACCTGAAATTGCTGTCTGATCCCGAGGGCTGCGTCAGCGTGCCGGCATTTCCGGAACAGGCCTTGCGCGTTGACGCACACCTGTCGCCAGAGTTGTTGCCCGGCTGGCGCGACGGCTCGGTGGCCGTGCAGGACGGCGCCGCGCAGTTGGCCGCCGATGCGCTAGCCGTCACAGCGCGCGAACGCGTGCTGGACGCCTGCAGCGCACCCGGCGGCAAAACCGCGCAACTCGCCACCATGCTCGACGGCGGCTCGCTGCTCGCGCTGGACATCGACGAGCGGCGCCTGCGCAAGGTGCGCAATAACCTGCGCCGACTCGGACTGGAATCGCCGGCGGTGACGCTGCAGGTCGCCGACGGCACCGAGCCTTCCACGTGGTGGGACGGGCAAGGCTTCGACGCGATCGTGCTGGACGCGCCCTGCTCGGCGACCGGCATTATCCGTCGCCAACCCGATATCAAATGGCATCGGCAAGCCGAGGATCTGCCGGCGATGATCGCGCTGCAGGCGCGTTTGCTGGATGCCTTGTGGACCACGCTCGCGCCCGGCGGGCGCCTGCTGTACGCCACGTGTTCGGTGCTCCAGCGTGAGAACGCAGTCCAGGTGGACGCCTTCCTCGCGCGGACGCCCGACGCCGCGGTGCTGCCGCTGGATGAACGCTTCGGTCGAAGCAGCGGCGCCGGTCGCCAGCGTTTGCCCGGCGAAGACGGCATGGACGGATTTTTCTATGCCCTGTTGCGCAAAGCGGGCTGAGTGCCGATGCTGCGCGGCATGAGCGAACGCCGCCAGATCTTGTTTTTCTTCCTGATCGCCTTCTGGGTGCTGGCCGTGGGTTTTGGCCTGCGCGCGCCTTGGCCGGCCGACGAGCCGCGCTTTGTATTGGTCGCCAAACAAATGGTCGAGGGTGGCGACTGGTGGTTTCCGCATCGCGGCAGTGAGCTGTATCCAGACAAACCGCCGCTGTATTTTTGGCTGCTCGCGGCCAGCCATCAGCTGATTGGCAGCTGGCGCTGGAGTTTTTTGCTGCCGTCCTTGCTCGCGGGAATGGGCAGCCTTTGGCTGACGCTCGATCTGGGCCGCCGCCTGTGGACACCGCGTGCTGGGCTTTGGGCCGCGATTGCCGTGCTCAGCGCATTCCAGTTTGTTTACCAGTTCAAGCGTGCGCAAATTGATCCGACCTTGGTTTTTTTCACCACGCTCGCGCTTTACGGCCTGTGTCGGCATTTCTTGCTTGGACCGGCTTGGCGCTGGTTTTGGCTGGGCTGTTTTTCCGCTGGGCTGGGCGTGGTGGCCAAAGGCGTCGGCTTCCTGCCGCTGCTGGCGCTGATTCCGTTTGCACTGATGCGCTGGCGCGACTGGCATGGGCTTGCGCCGCTCGGTCGCGGCAATGCCGGACGCTGGCTGTTGGGCGCGGTGGCTTTTTTTGCGGCGATCTTGCTGTGGTTCGGGCCGATGGTGTTCCTGGCCACACGCGACGGTGATCCCGAGCACGCCGCGTACCTGCACAACATCTTGTTCAAACAAACCGCTGAGCGTTACGCCGAGGCTTGGCACCACGTCCAGCCGCCGTGGTATTTCCTCGAAGTTATCGCGATGTTCTGGCTGCCGTTCTCGCTGGCCTTGCTGTGGCTTTGGCGCGACTGGCTCGGCGCCTGGCGCGCCCGCGACGCTCGCGTTTGGCTGCTGCTGGCCTGGGCGCTGCTGGTGCTGGTGTTTTTCAGCATTAGCGCGGGAAAACGCGACATGTATATCTTGCCGGCCTTGCCCGCGTTCGCGTTGGCGGCGGCGCCGTTTTTGAATGATCTGGCGCAGCGTTTGAGTTTCCGGCGCACGGTCTTGGGCTTCACCGTTGTGCTGTCCTGCCTGCTGCTCGGCGTCGGTTTGTCGGCGTGGCTAGGCAATCCGAAATTCGCGCAAGCCCTCGTTTCTGATCGCGGCCTCGGCGCAGAAGCGCGCTGGCTGTGGCAGATGCTGGCGGTGGTGGGCGGCGTGGGCTTGCTGGCAGCGGCGCTGTGTCGCGTTCGCGGCGCCTTGATCGCGTGCGCGCTGCTGCTGGTGGCGATGTGGACCGGCTATGGCCTAGTCGCGCATATCGCGCTGGACGGCAGCTCGTCCTCGCGCGATTTGATGCTGGCCGCGCGCGCGCAGGCCGGTGCGAACGTCACGCTCGGCTTGGTCGATTGGAAGGAACAAAACCTGCTGCAGGCGGACGGACCGGTCACTGAATTTGGCTTCCTGGCCAAAGAGCCGCTGCAATTGCAGCGCGGCAAGGCCTGGCTAGCGGCGGATCCGTCGTCGCG
The DNA here is from genome assembly GCA_038252715.1 of Lysobacterales bacterium. Lineage (GTDB taxonomy): Bacteria > Pseudomonadota > Gammaproteobacteria > Xanthomonadales > Xanthomonadaceae > Arenimonas. The sequence continues at coordinate 21,810 of JBBSAA010000019.1, forward strand.
GCGTTTGTTTGCGCCGCGCAGCGGCTGGCTGCAGTGCGTGGATTTCGCCGCCACCGATGCGCATAAAGTTGGCGTCGCCAACCGCAGTGAATGGTGGCTGCTCGGACCGGCCGCGGTGGCTGGCTGCCCCTGATTTGCCGTTGAAACCGCGCGCCTAGGCCGCGCGCGAATGCTCGGCGAGGCCGCGTTCGGCGCGCACTTTTTTCGTCGCCAACGTTTGTTGATAAAGCGAATCGTTTGGAATTTCTTCGGTCGGCGGAATGCCGTCGGGCCAGCGCGTCTTGTGCCACAAATGAATGGCCAAGCCGGCAAACTTCAGTGGCCGCTGCACGACGCCGGCATGGCGCAGGCGCGCGGCTAAATCGTCGTCTTCGCGACCCCAGCCTTCGTAGGCCTCGTCAAAACCGTTGACGGTGTCGAGGTCCTTGCGCCACACGCCCATGTTGCAGCTCATCACCATGCCCGGCAGTGCGCCTTTATCGACCTTGCGCTGCGCCAGCCACGGCAGCCGCAGTGCGTGACGACCCTTGAACTGGCCGGGCATGAACGGCGAAAACCGCGGCGCGCCGCCGGCGAAAAGACGCGCGCTTTCTTCCGGCGACGCATTCAAGCGACCGCCCTGCAAAAAAATACCCGGCTTGATCAAGCGCACGTGATCGGCAACGAAGTCCGGGTGCAGGATCATGTCGCCATCAATGAAAATAACGTAATCGCCGCTGCTGGCGGCGGTGCCGAGATTGCGCACGCGGGCGGCGCGGAAACCGCTGTCGTCCTGCCAGGCGTGGATCAGCGGCACCGGGAAATTTTTCGCGCGCTCGCGCACCAGCTCGCCGGTGTCGCTGCGCGAGCCGTCGTCGGCCACCACCACTTCCTCGGGCAGGCTGCGCTGGCGCGCGACGCTGTCGAGGCAGAACGCCAAGGCGTCCTTCCAGTTGTAGGTGGTGATGACGAGGGAAGTGCGCATGCGGGGTCGGTCAGGCCAAGTCGGGGGAGTGTCGCAGGTCGGGCAGGGGCTGGGCGGCGAATTCAGCCAAGTGACGGTCTAATCCGGCTTCGGCGCGGCTAACGTGCCGGGCCAAGTTGTCGGCTAGGAAGGCATCGTTGCCGCTCTCGCCGTCTTGGTGGCGTTCGTTGTGGTGCAAATGCGTGGCCAAGCCGGCGAAGCGCAGCGAGCGACGATCAATGCCGGCCTCGAACGCACGCGCCGCCAGGTCGTCGTCTTCGCGGCCCCAGCCTTCAAAGCGCTCGTCGAAACCGTTCACTGCGATCAAGTCGCTGCGCCACCAGCCCTGATTGCAGGTCTTGATGCCGCGGCGGCTGCGTCCGCGCGTCGTCGCCAAGGCCAGCCGCGCCAGCAGACGGCTGCGCACGGTGTGGCGGCGGCGGCGGATGCCGGGCTCCAAGACGCGCAGCTGCACGCGCCGCTGCTGCAGCAACTTCGTGCTCGCTTCGGGCCAGGTCAGCACGCGCATGCCCTGCACGAAGCTGCCGCGCTCAGCCGCCCAAAGGTGGTCGGCAATGAAGTCCGGGTGCAGCACCATGTCGCCGTCGATCAGCACGATGTACTCGCCGGTCGCCGCGGCGATGGCGCGATTGCGGCTGCGGGCGGCGCGAAACCCGCTGTCTTCCTGCCAGCTGTGGCGCAGCGGCACCGGGAAGTCGCGCGCGTGTTGGAGCACTAATTCCCGCGTATCCGGCCGCGAGCCGTCATCGGCCACGATCACCTCGTCGGGCAGCCGATGCTGCAAGCGCACACTGAGCAGGACCAAGTCCAGCGCGTCCTTCCAGTTATAGGTAGTGATGATCAGGCTGCAGGTCATGGCATATTGTGGCGACAGCGAACACAATTTCCAACGCACAGGGACATCAGCGACGTGAGTTTGAAATCCCGCGTTCAGCTGCCCTCGCTTAGGCTAGCGCGCCCTCCGACGTCCAGCCCCCCGTGGAAACCATGAAGCGCATCAATATCGTTGCCTGGGACAACGGCCTAGGCCTGACCCGCCATATCCGGCTGCTGCGGCGCGCGCTGGAGGCGGCCGGGCACCGGGTCAGCGTCACGGCCATCCAATACGGCAAGTCCGGTCGGCGTGGCGAGTCGTTCCGCTGGTTCCTGCGACGCTGGGCAATCCGCCTGTCGGGGGGCGACCGCCGCGGCCGCTACGACGCCAATATCATGATCGAGCACATCCGCCCCTGTGCCTTGGCCATGGCGCGGGTAAATCTGTTTGCGCCGCATCCGGAATGGTGCCTGCCGATGGACGTGGCAATGCTGGGCCAGGCCGATCAAGTGCTGTGCATGACTCACCACGCCGAGCCGGTGTTCGACGCCCGCGGCGCGGCCACGCGCTATATCGGCTTCACCAGTGAAGATCACCAGGACCTGAGCGTGCCGCGCGAGCGCGCCTTTTTCCATCTGGCCGGCGGCAGCAAGAACAAAGGCACCGAGCTGCTGCTGTCGGTGTGGCGCAACCATCCGCAGTGGCCCACCCTGACCGTGGTGCAAAGCCGCAAGACCGCCCAGCCCGGCGCGGCCGCCGCCAATATCGTGCACCGCGTCGACTACATCACCGACGAAGAACTGCAGCGCCTGCAGAACGCGCACCGGTTTCATATTTGTTCGTCAGAAACCGAAGGTTATGGCCACTATTTGGTTGAAGCGATGGGCGTGGGCGCGGTGGTGCTGGCCACGGACGCGCCGCCGATGAACGAGATGGTCACCCCCGACCGCGGCATTCGAATTGC
>JBBSAA010000020.1:0-23906 GCA_038252715.1 Lysobacterales bacterium
CACAGCCAAGGTCAAGTAAACGCGACCGTCTTGGGTGATGGTCGGGGTCACTCTGAGCTCAAGCAGCACTTCCTTGAACTGCACGGTAGCCTGCGGAATGGCACCTGCCTGCGCCGGCTGGACCGTGATGTAGCCGATTTCGTCGCCCTGGCGAATGATCGCCTCGCGCTGGTTGCTGGTGATGACGCGCGGGTTGGAGATAACTTCACCGCGGCCCTCGGACTCCAGCGCCGTCAGGCGCAGGTCAAGGTTCGAGCTCGGACGCAGGATGCTCAAGTTCAGCGCACCTGCAGCGATATCGGACACCGGGAAGTTCACTTCAAAGCCACCGGTTTTCACCGAGTCGCCGCTCTTGCTGGTATCGGAGTTGCTGACACCAAACTCGGCGCCGAGGTCTCGTGCGAAGGTTTCCGATGCGACCACGATGCGGGCTTCGATCAACACTTGGTCAACCGGGCGATCAAGGGTGTTGAGCAGCTCTTTGATCTCAGCGATTTTCTTCGGGATATCGATCACCAACAGCGTGTTGGTGCGGGTGTCGAAGCTGACGCTGCCGCGCGGCGACAGGAAGCCTTTGTTGGTTCCGGCACCCCCGGCACCACCGCTGGTACCGCCGCTGTTCTTGCTGTTTTCGGTCAACAGCTTGGCGATTTCTTCCGCGTTGCCATAGTTGATCGGAATGTACTCGGTGACCAATTCAGAGCGCGTCTCGAGCGCAATACGCGCATCTTCCCGCGCCTGCTCGAAGTCAGAGAGCTCTTTCTGCGGTGCGATCCAAACCACATTGCCGTCGCGGCGCTTGTCGAGCGACTTGGCGCGTAGGACGATTTCCAGCGCTTGGTCCCACGGCACATTGATCAGGCGCAGGGTCACATTGCCCTGCACGGTGTCGGACGCGACGATGTTGAGGTTGGACTCTTCGGCAATCAGCTGCAGCACCGTGCGTACCGGCACGTCCTGAAAGTTGAAGGTGACCGGCTTGCCGGCGTAACGCTGGGCGCCACCGGTGGTGGTAACCGCACCGGCTGCCCGCGAGGACGAACCACCCGCCGAGGCAATCACCGCGCCGCGCTTAGGCGTCACTTCGATCACGTACTCATTGCCGGTCTGGTAGGCCATCGTGTCGTAGGCGCCGTTGGTGTTGATCACCAGGCGAGCGCTGCCGGCATTGGACTTCGGATCGATGCTCAGTACCGGCGTCGCGAAATCTTTGACGTCGATGCTTTTGCGAAGATTTTCCGGGAGCGCGGCGTTGGCGACATCAACCACGACCTGGTTGCCTTCGCTGCGCATGTCAGCGGCGGCGCCATCGCTATTGAAGCGCATCACGATTCGACCCGCGCCGTTGTCGCCGCGCCGGAAGTCAATGTTCGAGACCGCGATGCTGGTCGCTGCGCGTTTGGTCGGATCGGCCTTGTTGGCCATCGCCGAGGCGGTGGTGCCTGGGGCGCTACCGGCATCCACGGTCAGAACGAGCAAGTTGCCCGAGCTGCGCGTGGTGTAACCAGCCGGTCGGAACAAGTCCACGACCACTCGGGTACGGCCGCCGGCTTCCGCGGCGGAAACCGCCGAAGTCGCACCGCTGCCGATTGCAACTCGACGCGCCGTGAGGCCATTGCTGGTCCCTGGCAGGTCAATTGCGATTCGAGGTGGGCTGTCGGTAGTGAAGGCCTGGACCTCCCCAACCGGATTGGCGAACTGGAGGGTGATGTCGACTTTGCCCCCAGGTGCCGCCGCATACCGCACGTCCTGCAGGACATTGTCCGCCAAGGCCGCGTTACTCGACAGCAGGAAGCCGATTGCCAGCACCCCCAAGCCTAGGGCGTGCAAGAAGCCCTTGCGTTCGCCGATCTCTTTCATCGTGGTCATCGTGCTATCCCCCAATCAATTGTCTTCTAGGGCAATCTTGGCCTGGCGCTCAAGCCAGCCGCCCGCCCCGTCCGGTATCAGTTCGACCATCTCGATACGATCTTCGTAGATCGCCGTGATTCGGCCGTCGTTCTGCCCCAAGTAAGTCCCCGGTTGCATCCGGTAAGTCACCTTGTCCGGTGCCATGACCAGACCCACCAGTTTTCCGCCAGAACCGATGGTGCCCACCATGTTCAGGCTGTCGAGCGGGAATGCCTCGAGCGCTTCCTTGCGACGCTCTGGATCCGGACGCAGGCCGTTGCCGGCATTGCGATCGGGAACCGGCGCTGAAAACGGGTCGCGAAGGGTCTGCGCCGCGTACTCAAAGGTTTCAAACTGTTTCATGACCGGCAGCGGGTCGAGCGGCGGCGCCGGTCGCGCCTTGACCTCGGCCACCCAGGCCTCGAGATCGCGCTGACCGCGGGTGCAACCGGTCGCCACCAAGGCGACGAAACCGATCACTAGCCCAGTCCGCACCAACGACGTGAGCCGAGTTGAAATAATCATCACTTGGCTGCTCCTTTCGCGGCTTCCGCAGCGAGGCGCTCGGACTCGGCGACTTCTTCGTCATCGAGGTAGCGATAAGTTTTCACCGTGCCGGACAGCTCGAGCGCATCACCCTTGTCGCCTTTGGGCTTGAGGGAGATGTCGTGCATGGTCATGATCACCACGCGCGGCAGGGAGGCGACGCCGCTAACGAAGGCGCCGAACTGGTGGTAAGTACCCACCATGCGCAGCTTGATCGGCTTCTCGGCGTAGAACTCTTTATTGGTCTCGGCACCGGGCTCGAACAGTTCGTTGTTGATGCCGCTGGCCAGGGCTGTCTGCGAGACATCGACAATCAAGTCGGGCATCTCGTTCTTGCTCGGCAGCTGGCGCAGCATTTGCTGCAGCATCAACTCCATCTGCGACAGCTGCTGCTGCAGCGGCTCGAGATTCGCAGCGCGACCCTGCTTGTCTTGGAACTCGTCCTTCAAGGCCTGCTCACGGCGCTCAAGTCCTTCAAGCTCGGTGCGGCTATCGGCAATGAAGAACCAGTAGGCGACGCCAAGGATCAAGACGCCGACAAAGGCGCAGGCGGCCATCTTGATCGCGAACGGCCACGACGCGGGATTGCTCGTGTCGAGATTGCGTAGATCGACTTTCTTGCTCACGGCGTACCTCCCGGGGCAGTTGCAGCGGCGGGTGCAGGAGCCGTGGCAGTCGGCGTCATCGGTGCGGCGATGGGCGCCGTGCCAGCGGCAGCCGGCGCCGCCGGATTGGCCGGATCGGTCGGAATCGGCGCACCGTTGGCGTCCTGCGCAGCCGCAGGCGAAGTCAGGGTGACGTTGAGCGAGAACGAATAGGGAAGCCCCTTGTCCGCACCCTTAGCCTCGATAACCTTGAGGTCGGGCTTGGTCATCCAACCGGACGCCTGCAAGTTGCGCATGTACATGCTGACCCGCGCATTGGACTGGGCGTAACCCATCAAGGTCAACTGGTCGCCGTTTTGCTGGATGTTGTCCAAGCGCAGGCCGTCGGGAATGGTGCGCACCAGCTCGTCGAACAAGTGGACCATCTGCGAGCGGCTGGACTGCAGCTGTTCGATGACTTCCTTGCGCTTGAGCAGGCGGGCCTTCTTCTTGTCGAGGTCGGCAATCAGCAGGATCTGAGCGTCAACGTCGGTGATCTGCTGTTGCAGGTAGGCGTTGCGGGCATTCTGACCGTCCACTTGACCGTTGTAATACAGAACGATCAAGCCGCTGAGCAGCACCGCGGCGAGCGCGGCGACACCGAGCAGGGCGTAAAACTCCTGCAACCGCGCTTTCCGGCGCTCTGCGCGCCAGGGCAATAGATTGATTCGAGCCATCAGTCAAAGCTCCTCAGGGCAAGGCCACACGCAATCATCAGCGCGGGCGCATCCTGGGCCAAGGCATGGGCCTGGACCTTGGGACCCAATGCCATATTGGCCAGCGGGTTGGCGATGACGGTCGGCACGCCGATCTGCTCTTCGACCAGCGTGGCGATGCCAGCGATGGACGCGCAACCACCGGCCAGTACCACCTGGTCGACGCGGTTGTAGTCGCTGCCGGCGTAAAAGAATTGCAGCAGGCGGCTGACCTGTTGCACCAGCGCCTCCTTGAACGGCTCGAGCACTTCAACTTCATAGCTCTCGGGCAGGCCGCCCTGACGCTTCGCGGCGCCGGCTTCGTCGTAGCTCAGGCCGTAGCGGCGCATCACTTCGTCGGTAAGCTGCTTGCCGCCGAAAACCTGCTCACGGGTGTAAATACTGCGCTGACTGCGCAATACGTTGAGCGTGGTCATGGTCGCGCCGATGTCCACCAAGGCCACAATCGCGTCCCTGGGCACCGACAGCTGGTCGGCGACGAGCTTGAAGGCGTTTTCCATCGCGAAGGCTTCGACGTCGATGACCTTGGCGGTGATCCCGCCCAGCTCAAGCGCCGTTTGCCGCAGCTCGACGTTCTCCATGCGCGACGCCGCCAGGAGGACCTGGACCATGTCGGCATTGCCCGGGACGGGGCCAAGGACCTCGAAATCGAGGCTGACTTCGTCAATCGGGTACGGGATGTAGTTCGAGGCCTCGAGCTGGACCTGGTCCTCCATCGCGTCATCTTCGAGATCGCCCTGCATCGGGATGATCTTGGTAATGACCGAAGAGCCCGATACAGCGGCCGCCGCGTGCTTGACCCGGCTGCCGGAGCGCGCCATGGCCCGCTTGATCGCCTCGCCCACCGCCTCAACCTCGACGATGTTCTTCTCGACGACCGCGTTCGGCGGCAAGGGCTCGACTGCGTAGTGTTCCACGCGGTAGCGCCCCCCGCTTTCGGTGAGTTGGAGCAGCTTGACGGCGGTGGAGCTGATGTCCACGCCGACGAGCGGTGTCTTGGTATTTCCGAAAAGACCCACGGTTTCTCCCCTTGCCACGGGCGCTTACACGCTATTCGTGCGCCGTTACATTAATAACGAATTTTTCCGAAATGGCAATGCCCCCCTGACAAATTAAGTCGGGGACCCCCGCTTTTCGACCTTGGAAGGGTGCTGCCGGCCCGGTTTGACGCGGTTTCCGGCCCGTGACCCCCTTCAGCGGAGCCCCCCCGCTCCGTTCTATACTCCGCGTCCCGCCCGATGTAAACGCTGGAGAGGCCCTGGATGGCCCGATTTACCCGTTGGCTGCGCCGCCTTGCCCTGCTGGGACTGGTGCTGATCGTCCTTGGCGCCATCGCGGCGGCCGGGCTCTACTACAGCATCGTGCCCGGCCTCCCGGACGTCGAGCAGCTGCGCCATGTCGAGCTGCAGGTGCCGCTGAGCGTCTACAGCCGCGACGAAAAACTGATCGCGCAATTCGGCGAGACCCGCCGCTATCCGGTCAAGGTCGACAAGATTCCGCTGCAGGTCAAGCAAGCCTTCATCGCCATCGAAGACGCGCGCTTTTACCAACACGAAGGACTCGACTTCAACGGCATTGGTCGCGCGGTGTGGCTGCTCGCGACGACAGACGCCAAACGCGTACCCGGCGGCAGCACGATTACCCAGCAGGTCGCGCGCGGATTCTTCCTGAGCTCCGAGTACAGCTACACCCGTAAACTCAAGGAAATGGCGCTGGCGTTGAAGATGGAACGCGAGCTGAGCAAGGACGAAATCCTCGAGCTTTATCTCAATAAAATCTTCTTCGGAAATCGCGCTTACGGTGTCGCCGCAGCAGCAGAATTTTATTACGGTAAAACGCTCGATCAGCTCAGCCTCGCCGAGGCTGCGGCGTTGGCAGGCACGCCGAAATTCCCGACCACGGGCAACCCGCTGATCAATCCCAAGCGCTCGATGGAGCGGCGCAATTACGTCCTGCAGCGCATGCAGGAAGTGGGATCGATTTCAGCTGCTCAGATGAGTGCGGCACAGGCAGAGCCCAACCATGCCAGTCCCCACGAGCCAAAGGTGCAGATGGACGCACCTTACCTCGCCGAAATGGTTCGCCAAGCGATGCTGGATAGGTACGGAGAAGCCTCGGAAACCAGCGGTTTTCGCGTCTTTACCACCGTAAGCAGCGTGGACCAGGACGCTGCTGCTAAAGCTGTGCGCGATGGCCTGATGGAGTACGACCACCGACACGGCTGGCGCGGCCCCGAGGCCCATGTCGAGGTGCCCGCTGATGAAGACGCCACGAAGATGCGTGGCCGCCTTAAAGCCTATCCGTATGTTGGTGGCATGGCCGCCGCAATCGTCGTCAACGTCACGGGTGCACAGGCAACGGTGATCGGCTCTGCGGTCGATCCGATCGTGCTTGATGCGGCCAGTTCGCGTTGGACCAATCGCACGCCGGGCAGCTTGCTCAAACGCGGCGATGTAGTGCGTCTGCTGGCGACCGACACGCCCGGGAAACTCCAGCTAGCGCAGTTGCCGCGCGCGGAAGCGGCCTTGGTTTCGCTGGCCCCGGAAGATGGCGCTTTGCGTGCAATTATCGGCGGCCTGAGTTTTTCGCGAAGCAAGTTTAATCGCGCCACGCAAGCGCGGCGTCAGCCCGGATCAAGCTTCAAGCCATTCGTATATTCGGCCGCCTTCGAGCGCGGCTACACCCCCGCCAGCATCGTGCTGGACGCGCCAGTGGTATTCAAAGATCGCGTCGGCCATGTCTGGCGTCCGCAGAACGACAACGGCAACTTCGCCGGCCCGATTCGCTTGCGCGAGGCGATGGTGCAGTCGCGCAACTTGGTATCAGTGCGCCTGCTCGATGCGATCGGGGTCGACTTCGCACGCCAGTACATCACGCAGTTCGGGTTCTCCAAGGAAGAGCTGCCGCCCAACCTGTCGATGTCGCTAGGTTCCGCCTCGCTGACCCCGATGTCGGTCGCCCGCGGCTACACGGTGTTTGCCAATGGCGGCTTCCTGGTCGAGCCCTACTTCATCGCGCGCATCGTTGACCGTAACGGCAAAAACATCGCGCTGACGCACCCGCGCACCGCCTGTCGCGCCTGCGCTGAGCGCCTGGCAAGCGAGGAGCGCACGGCGGTCATCGTCGACGGCTTTGACCTGAGCGCCGGCGGGCCGAAAGCAAAGGCCGAAACACCCGCCGCCGTGCGCTTCGACCCGTCCTTCGTCGGTCCAAGCAGGCTGTCGCTGGCTCCGCGCGCAATCGACGAGCGCACCGCCTTCCTGACCAGTTCACTAATGCGCGACGTGGTGCTTCGAGGCACGGCCACCGCGGCAAAGGTGCTCGATCGCGTCGATATCGGCGGCAAGACTGGATCGACCAATGACCACCGCGACGCTTGGTTTTCAGGCTTTGGTGGCGACTTGGTGACCACGGTTTGGGTTGGTCGCGACCGCTTCGAATCCCTGGGCTACGGCGAGTACGGCGGCAAGGCCGCGCTGCCGATCTGGATTAATTTCATGCGCGCTGCGCTCAAGGACGTGCCGATTGCCGATCAGTCACCGCCCGCGGGCGTAGTCACCGTGGCGATCAGTCCGAGCAGTGGCAATCTCCTGCCTGAGGGTACGCCCGGCGCAATGAAGGACTTCATGAAGCAAGAAGACTACGACCGGCTACTGACGGCAGGCTACTCGCAGGACTACGACGGCCAGAACGCCGAGGAGTCGTTCGACATCTTCTGATCGTGCCGATCCGCGGCGGGTTGATTGCAAGGAGTTCTTGGTGCCCAAAGGCAAGTCAGCACCTGATCACCTGCGCCGTGAGCGCCGCCACCGCGTTGCGGTGGAGGCCGCCCGGTTGATGGCCCAGGGCGCCGCTGCCGATTTCCATCAGGCCAAGCGCAAGGCAGCCGAACGGTTCGGATGGTGCGACGAACAATTCCTGCCCGGCAATGCCGAGGTCGAACAGCAGTTGCGCGAGTACCAACGACTGTTCCAGGCCGACGTGCAGCCATTCGCGCTGCGCGAACGCCGTGACGCTGCAGCGGAGGCGATGCGCTTCCTATCGCGCTTCCAGCCGCGCCTGGTGGGTCCGGTGCTTGAAGGGACGGCAGACCCCAACTCGCCAATCAGCCTGCAGCTTTTCACCGATTCGGCTGAGGACGTCGCATTTTTCCTGATCGAGTCGGGCATCCCCGCCGACCCCGGCAGCCAACACCTGCGTCTGGACCGCGAGCGCGAACAGGACGTCCCGAGCTGGCATTTCTCCGCCGACGGACTCGCCTTTGAGCTAGTCGTTCTACCGACGCTGCTGCTGCGCCAAGCGCCGCTGGGGCCGGTGGATGGCAAGCCCATGCGTCGGGCGTCGTTGGCCGCGCTGCAAGAGTTGCTTAGCGAGCAAGCTGCTCCCTCCAAGGAATAGGGGTAGGAATTGGATGGCTTCGCTAGCGCCTGCGAAACCCTAAACGAAACGATCCCAAGTCCGTCATACCGATCGGGTGCGCGGCGCGGCCGGCTATCGCGGGCCATCGCGGACCGAGGCGACGCGCTTGGGCCACGAGCGATGGCTCGTCAACAGCACAAATCCCCGAGTTGGATAGCGGAACGCAAAAAAAACCCCGCAATACGGGGTTTTTCGTCTCACCGATGCCGGAAATTACCGCTTAGCGATTGGCCACCGGCACGTAATCGCGGGTCACCGCGCCGGTATAGATCTGGCGCGGTCGGCCGATCTTGTTTTCCGGGTCCACCTGCTGCTCGAGCCAATGCGAGACCCAGCCAGCAGTGCGCGCAATCGCGAACATGACCGTGAACATCTCGGTCGGGATGCCCAGCGCCTTGTAAATGATGCCCGAGTAGAAATCGACGTTCGGGTACAGCTTGCGCGAGATGAAGTACTCGTCCTTGAGCGCCGCTTCCTCGAGCTTCATCGCCACTTCCAGCAGCGGGTCGTTGACGCCCAGTTCGCCCAGCACCTGGTGGCACATCTCGCGGATGATCTTGGCGCGCGGGTCGAAGTTCTTGTAGACGCGATGGCCGAAGCCCATCAGGCGGAAGCCTGAGTTCTTGTCCTTGGCCTTTTCAATCGCGCTACCCACGTTCTCGGGGCGGCCGATTTCCTTGAGCATCTCCAGCACCGCTTCATTGGCGCCGCCGTGCGCCGGGCCCCACAGTGCCGCAATGCCGGCGGCCACGCAGGCATACGGGTTGGCGCCGGTGGAGCCAACCAGGCGGACGGTCGAGGTCGACGCGTTCTGCTCGTGGTCGGCATGCAGGATGAACAGCAGGTCGAGGGCGCGTGCCGCCACCGGACGCATCACCAGCGGCTCGCTCGGCACTTCGAACATCATGTGCAGGAAGCGATCGACGTACTCGAGGTTGTTGCGGGGGTAGCGGATCGGCCAGCCAATGGAATAGCGGTGGCAAGCAGCGGCAATCGTCGGCACCTTGGCCAGCAAACGAATCGCCGCGAGGCGGCGCTGCTCGGGGTCTTCGAGATTGAGATCGCCGTGATAGAACGCAGCCAGGGAGCCGAGCATGCCGGTCATCATCGCCATCGGATGCGCGTCGTGGCGGAACCCGTACAGGAAGGTGCGGAATGCCTCGTGCATCATCGTGTGATGCGTGACCTCGTGTTCGAACTTACCGAACTCGGCCGCCGTCGGCAGCTCGCCGTTCATCAGCAAATAGCTGACTTCAAGGAAATTGGAGTTCTTTGCCAATTGCTCGATCGGGTAACCGCGGTACAGCAGCACGCCGGCATCACCGTCGATGTAGGTGATGGCGCTGCGGCAGCTGGCGGTGGACATGAAGCCCGGGTCGTAGGTGAACTTGCCGGTTTCTTTGTAGAGCTTGCCGATATCGATGCAATCGGGCCCCAGTGTGCCGCTATGAACCGGCAGCTCGACGCTTTTGTCACCGGCGTTGAGGATCACGGATGGGTGGTCGGACACAGGCACACTCCTTGAAGACTTGTGCGGGCGCCGCAGTCAGGCCGACCCCGCTACATCAGTGGAAGGCTGGCGCCGGGCGGCGCAGGCCAAGCGCCAATTATCGCATAGCGGGTTTGCGCAAGTCAGCGCAGGGCGGCAACGCAGCGTGCCGGCCGTCACATGACGACCACATCCGCCGCCGCCAATGCAGAAGGCCGCCCTGAGGCGGCCTTCTAGGACCAGCAGCGCAGCCGCTTACGCGGTGGGCTCGGCCGCCTGCTTCGTGTAGCGCTTGTTGAACTTGTCGATACGACCGCTGGTGTCGATGATCTTCTGCTTGCCCGTGTAGAACGGATGCGAAGCCGAGGAGATTTCGATCTTGATCAACGGATATTCGTTGCCGTCGCTCCACTTGATCTTATCCTTGCTCGAAAGCGTGGAACGGGTCAGGAACGAGAAATCGGAGGTGACGTCCTGGAAGACGACTTCGTTGTAGCTGGGATGGATGTCGGCTTTCATTAGGGCGCCCGCGCTGATTCGTGGAAAAGACCACCATTTTAGCTCAACTCCGTCGCCCCACACAAGCCAGGTCAGACTCCCGGCATCCTGGGCGGCGCGCAAGCGCGCTAGCTCAGGGCGCCTCTGATAGGGCCTCCAGCTCGCCCAACTCAGGGCCCGCGGTCCTCAAACCCCTAGACACCGCCGGATCCGGGCCTCAAACGCGGCCTGATCCACCGCCATCACTATTCGGGCATTTTCAGGCTGGCCAGTCCGGCGCGCCCAGTCCACGAGGGTCGCGCCGCGGCTGTGCCGGCCCTCGGTTTCCACCTGCAGGTATCGGGTCTCGGACTGGCGGACGGTGCCAGGCGCCAGCGCAGCCAGCATCGCCACGGCATCGGCCGAATGCCAATGTGACCCGCGTTTGCCTTCGGACCAAGCCCGGGTCTTTTTAGAAATCTGGTCATAGAAGGTCGCGCGGGTGTCGCCACGGGCCAGCCAGTCCTCGAAATCAGCGTGGGCGAATCCGTGCCGAAGCACCGTTTCCCAGTCGACGAGCTCGACCAGCGGGAAGGCGCGAAACACGATATCAGCGGCCTCGGGGTCGAACGCGATATTGAACTCGGCTGGAATCGAGGTATTGCCCTGCCCGGTCACGGCGCCACCCATCACGACCAGCCGTCCAATCCGCGAAGGCAGCTCCGGATCGAGCCGAAGGGCCAAAGCGAGGTTGGTCAGCGGACCCAGCGTCACCAGCAATAGCCTGCCCGGATGCTGTTTCGAGAACCGGATGATCGCCAGCGCCGCGTGTTCGGCCTGCACGGTGCGCGTCGACGGCGTGTAGCCGGTGTCGCCGAAACCGTCCTGCCCGTGCACGTAGGACGCATCTTCCGCCGCGTGCACCAGCGGTACCGGACAGCCGGCGTAGACCGGCACCGTGATTCCGGCGATTTCGCATAACTTCAAGGCATTGGCGACCGTATGCGCCAGCCCGACATTGCCAGCGGCAATCGTCAGCCCGAGCAGCTCATGGGCCGGATCGTCGAAGGCCATCAGCAGGGCCAGCGCGTCGTCGACGCCGGGATCGGTGTCTATCAGCAGGGGTATTTTGTCGGTCATCAGCTTCCGCACTCCGCAAATTGTTGTTCGCACGGCTCACCGTCATGGTTACCGTCCATCTTCACGCCTGGGCAGTGCGCCAGGAAATACTGCGCTTCGGGACAGGAGTGCATTTGCGAGCAATGGGTGCGGCCGTCGCAGCGAAAATCTGCTGACGCCGGAGCAAGTGGCGACGACGCACCGGAAGCAGGCGGCCGCGCCGGCCGCTGACTCCACGTCGAATCCGTCACCGGCGCGACCCGGGGCGCAGGCGCCAACTTGAGTCGGGCGCGGGCCGTATCCAGCGCCTGATTCGCCGCCGCCGCGCTGGCAGCGGCATCGGCTTGGCGCGCGACTTCTTTGCGATGTTGGCTCAACCCAAACCATGCCACCGCCGCGATCGCCAGGATCAGGCTCAACGTGAGCACTCGAATCATCGTGACCCCCAGAATCTCGGCATGACCTTCATGCTCCTGCAAATCGCGCTGCGCTGCCAACCCAGCGTTCGACGATACGGTCGGCCAGCTCAGGCGCGTCGGCCAGCAGCGATTCGGCGGCACGATGCACGGCCGGCAGCAGGTGCGCGTCCCGGACTAGATCGGCAATCCGAAAACCGGCCAAGCCGGTCTGGCGCGTGCCAAGCAACTCGCCTGGGCCGCGCAGCTCTAGGTCTTTTTCGGCAATAACGAAGCCGTCGGTGGTGCGCCGCATCACGTCCAGCCGTTCGCGCGCCATCTGCGACAGCGGCGGCTTGTACAGCAGCACGCAGCTAGAGGCCTGTGCACCGCGGCCAACGCGCCCGCGCAGCTGGTGCAGCTGCGCCAAGCCCAGACGTTCGGCATTTTCAATGACCATCAAGCTGGCATTGGGTACGTCGACGCCCACCTCGATCACCGTGGTCGCCACCAAAAGTTGCACCTCACCGGCCTTGAACCGCGCCATCACCGACTGCTTCTCCACTGGCTTCATGCGCCCATGCAGCAGGGCGATGCGCAGATCGGGCAGCGCCGCTACCAGCGCCTCATACGTACTAAGCGCCGACTGCGCCTGCACCTCTTCGCTTTCGTCGATCAGCGTGCAAACCCAGTACACCTGTCGGCCCTCGGCGCAGGCGCCGTGGATGCGCGCAACCACTTCGCCGCGACGGTCACCGCTGATCGCCACCGTTGTAACGGGCGTCCGACCGGGCGGCATTTCGTCGATCACCGAGACATCAAGATCGGCATAGGCCGACATCGCCAGCGTCCGTGGAATGGGCGTGGCTGTCATGACCAACTGGTGCGGGACATGGCTACCGGACAAACCCTTGTCGCGCAGCGCCAACCGCTGATGCACGCCGAACCGGTGCTGCTCGTCCACGATCGCCAGCGCCAACGAATGGAAAACCACGCCGTCCTGCATCAGTGCGTTGGTTCCCACCACCACGGCCGCTTCGCCGGACGCGATCTCCGCCAGCACGGCCGCCCGCGCCTTGCCCGAGACCTTGCCGGCCAGCCAAGCGACGCGGACGCCCAAGGGTTCGAACCACGCGCGAAAATTCGCCAGATGCTGTTCGGCCAGCAGCTCGGTCGGCGCCATCAAGGCAACTTGTTTGCCGGCCTCGACCGCACGCAATGCGGCGAGCGCAGCGACCACGGTTTTGCCGCTGCCGACATCGCCCTGCACTAAGCGCAGCATCGGCTGCGGCTGCTGCATGTCGGCGGCCACCTCCTTGAACACGCGCTGCTGCGCGCGCGTCAGCGCGTACGGCAGCGCGGCCAGCAATTGTTTGCTGTGCACGCCACGCACTTTGATCGCTGGCGCACCGTGTGCCCGCAGCGCGATGCGTTGACGCTGCAGGCTGAGGTGATGGGCAAGCAATTCTTCCAGCGCCAAACGCTGCAGCGAGGGGTGGCTGCCGGCAGCGAACAAGGCCACATCCACATCCGGCGGTGGCCGGTGCGCCACCAGCAGTGCCTCGCGCAGCGAAGGCAGGTTCAGTTCAGCGCGCAGGGACGCCGGAAGCAGCTCCAGTGCGTCACCCTCGGGCAAGCGGCGCAGCGCTTCACCGATAAGCTTGGCCATGGTCTGTGAACCCAGCCCCTCGATCGTCGGATAAACCGGATCAAGTGACGTCCGCAGCTCGCCTTCTTCATGTTCGCCGAGAAAACGGTAGCTCGGATGCACCATCTCCAAGCCATGCGTACCCGGCCGCGCCTCGCCATAGCAACGAATGCGACGCCCGACCTGGAACTGCCCGGCTTGGGCGCCGCTGAAATGGAAAAACCGCAGCACGATCGTTGCACGCGACTCGTCCCCAACGGCCACGCGCAGCATCGGGCGATAGCGAAATCCGCGTTCAACCGCTTCGACTCGGCCCTCGACCTGCGCCGGCTGCCCCGGGAGCAGCGCACGAATCGGCGTGAGCTGGGTACGGTCTTCATAGCGCAGCGGCAAGTTCAGCCACAGGTCCTGCAGCGTCAGCAAGCCGCGTGCCGCCAATTTCTCGGCAACCGCCGGCCCCACGCCAGATAGCGAACGCACGGAGACGTCACCCGCGGGCGATAGCGCCGGTTCATGGCTAGCTGCGGAACCGCGTTTGGACATTCAGTCGAAAACGAGGACGGCATCCACCTCGACCTGCGCACCGCGCGGCAGACCGGATACCTGGATGGTTGAGCGCGCTGGGTACGGCGCGGTGAAATAGTCCGCCATCACTTGATTGACCTCGGCAAAATCGCCCAGGTCGGTCAGGTAGATGCCGATCCGTACGACGTCGTCGAGCGAGCCGCCGGCGGCTTCGCAAACAGCGCGTAGGTTGTCGAACACGCGGCGGGTCTGCAGCGCGATCGCGCCGGCCACCAACTGCCCGGTCGCTGGATCCAGCGGGATCTGCCCGGACAGATAGACCGTGTCACCGCGGCGTACCGCCTGCGAGTAGGGTCCGATCGCGGCAGGGGCTTGATCGGTGCTGTAGGCGAGTCGGGTCATGGCGAAGTCCGGTACGTGTGCGAGGCGGAAAGTCTAGCGCGGCCAAGCACCAATAAGCGCCTACATCCGCTCCACGCCGTGCACGACCCCCAAACGACGTACACGGCGGATCACGTCGGCCAAGTGCTTGCGGCTGCGCACCTCAATGCCAAACACCATCACCGAGATGCGCAGATCGCGCTCTCGATATTCCACGGAATCGATATTTGAATCACTCTCGGCAACCGACGCCGCCACCTGCGCCAGTACGCCTGGTTTGTTGTCAACCTCGATGTGCAGGGCCGCCCGGTAATCGCCCTCGACATGGCGGTCCCACGCCATCGGAACGCAGCGCTCGGGATGCTTTCGGTATTCAACGACGTTGGGACAATCGGCGCGATGCACCACCACGCCCTTGCCGGCGGTGAGGTAGCCCATGATCTCGTCACCTGGAATGGGATAACAACAGCCAGCGAAGCTGAGGACGCCGCGTTCAGCGCCGGTAATCAGGATTTGTTCGCCGCCGCCCAGGGCCGCACTGCGGGCAGCCACACCTTCTTCCTGCTCATCACCAAGCACCAACATTTGCGCCACTTGCGCCGGCATCCGGTTACCCAGCGCAATGTCGGCCAGCAACTCTTCGAGGCGCTTATAGCGGAACTCGGTCAGGAAACTATCGAGCTTCTCAGATGGCACCCGGTCCAGCGAGCTGTCGCGAATTTCCAGCGCGCGATCCAGCATGCGGTGGCCCAAGTCAACGGCATCCTCGTGCTCGAGGCGCTTGAGATGATGACGAATGGCGGTGCGAGCCTTGCTCGATACGACGAACTCGAGCCACTGCGGGCTCGGCGTTGCCGACGGTGCCGTGATGATCTCGACGGTCTGGCCGCTGACGAGCTTGGTGCGCAGCGGCACCAGCTTCTTGTCAACGCGCGCCGCCACAGCGTTGTTGCCGACGTCGGTATGCACGGCGTACGCGTAGTCGAGCGTGGTGGCATTGCGCGGCAAGGCGAAAATATCGCCCTTGGGTGTGAACAGGTAAACCTCGTCAGGAAACAGGTCCACCTTGACGTTCTCGAGGAACTCGATCGAGGACGCCGCCGACTCTTGGCTGTCCATCAACCCGCGCACCCAGTCCTGGGCGCGGAGCTGGGCGTTATTCATGCCTTGGCCAACATTCTTGTACAGCCAATGCGCGGCGATACCGCGTTCGGCAATCAAGTCCATTTCCTCGGTACGAATCTGCACTTCAACCGGCGAGCCATACGGTCCGAACAAAACGGTATGTAGACTCTGATAGCCATTCGCTTTCGGGATGGCGATGAAATCGCGGAAGCGCGCATCCAAGGGCTTGAACAAAGCATGCACCGCGCCGAGCGCGTGATAACACTGCATCGCCTTTTGCACGACGAGGCGGAACCCAAACACGTCCATCACCTGGTCGAAGCTTTTGTGGTCTTGCCGCATCTTCTGATAGATGCTCCACGGTGCCTTGATTCGACTGACTAACCGAAACGGCACGCCTTCCTGAGTTAGCCGATGTGCGATCTGCGCTTCAACCGTTGCCATCGCCTCGCGTCGCATCACCGGTTGCGCCGCGATGCGTTTGGCGATAACTCGGTGGCGGGTTGGATATAAGGCGCGGAAGCCATGGTCCTGCAGTTCGGCCTTGATCCCGTTCATACCTAGGCGCTGGGCGATAGGCGCATAGATCTCCAGCGTTTCGCGGGCTATACGACGGCGCGAGGCGGCGCTCATTGAATCCAATGTCCGCATGTTGTGCAAGCGGTCGGCCAGCTTGATCAGGATGACGCGCAGATCGCGCGACATCGCCAGCATCATCTTCCGGAAGCTTTCCGCCATGGCCTCTTGCTGGTCACGGAACTGGATCTTGTCGAGCTTGGTCACGCCATCCACCAACTCGGCCACCGACTCGCCAAACTCGTCGACGATCGCGTTGCGAGGCAGCGGCGTGTCCTCGAGCGTGTCGTGCAGGATCGCCGCGCACAGCGTCTCGGCATCCATGCGCATGTCGCCGAGGATGCCGGCCACGGCAATGGGATGGGTGATGTAGGCCTCGCCGGATTTGCGCTTCTGGCCATCATGGGCCGCTGCACCTACCTGGTAGGCGCGACGCACTTTCAGCACCTGCGCTTCAGACAGGTAGTCCGATAGCCGCAGCTCCAGCGCCTGCATTTCATCCGGACACGGATCCGGGCATGGCGTGAACGTTGGGTCAACGGTGGTTTGCAGGCGTGTCATGACTCGAGACTACGCGGGCAAGCCGTGGCCTTCAATCGGGCATGACGCAAAAACAGGCCACCGGCTCCAAGACAAAAACGGCCCCGCGGGGCCGTTTTCTTCACGCAAGGTGGGACGAGCGAGCTCAGTCGTCGCCGCCCTTGGACAGGTCGTCATCAACCACTTCCGCCGCGGCCCATTCCAGCGCCTCGCGCTCGGCGCGCTCGCGCTCGGACTTCTCGACTTCCTCGATCAGGCCCAAGTCGATCTTGCGAGCGGCGATTTCGCGCAGCGCCAAGACGGTTGGCTTGTCCTGCGCCTCGACGTTGTCGATGGTCGGCTCAACGCCCTTGGCCAGCTGGCGCGCGCGCTTGGATGCCATCAGCACCAGCTCGAAGCGGTTGTCGACGACGGACAGGCAGTCTTCCACGGTGATGCGGGCCATACGATCTCCTGGGCGGGGCGGCGCCATGGCGCACACCCACAGAATCAATGAGTTACAACGAACCCCCGATTATACGCCAGCCAAGGCCACGGGTTCAAATTTAGGCAGGATCTGGCCCCAGCAACACCCGAATCAGGCCGGCATGGCGCTGGGCCTGGGCCGGCTGGCGCAGGCGCTGGGCCACGAAGATGGCTCTGAGCTCGGCGGCGGCGGCGTCAAAGTGTTCATTGACGATCACATAATCAAATTCGCCGACGTGCGACATCTCCTCTCGCGCCGCCGACAGGCGCTTGGCAATCACCGCCTCGGTGTCCTGGCCGCGATTGCGCATGCGCTGCTGCAGCGCGTCGATCGACGGCGGCAGGATGAAGACGCTGACGCAGTCGGGCATCTTCTCCCGCACCTGCCGTGCACCCTGCCAGTCGATTTCCAGCAGCACGTCCTTGCCGGCGGCCAGTTGCGGCTCGACCGACTGCCTGGCCGTGCCTTTGTAGTCGCCATGCACCAGTGCGTGCTCGAAGAAATCACCGGCGGCAATCATGCGTTCGAATTCGGCTTTATCCACGAAGTGATAGTGCTGCGCATGACGCTCGCCCGGCCGCGGCGCCCGCGACGTGAACGAGATCGACAGCGCGATGCCTGACTCCTTGGCCAGCACGGTATTGACCAAGCTCGATTTACCGGCCCCGGACGGCGCGGCAACGATATACAGGGTGCCGCGCATCGTGCTCATTCGAGGTTCTGGACCTGTTCGCGCAATTGTTCGATCAACACCTTCAGCTCCACGGCGGCCTGCGTCGTGCGCGCATCCACGGATTTCGATCCCAAGGTGTTGGCCTCACGGTTGAATTCCTGCATGAGGAAATCAAGCCGGCGGCCCACGGCTTCCGGCAGCCCGAAAATGCGCCGCGCCTCGGCAATATGGCTGCCTAGGCGATCAAGCTCTTCATCGACATCGATCTTTTGCAAGTTCAGGACGACCTCTTGTTCCAAGCGCCCTGGATCGAGCGGCAACTTGAGGTCGGCCAACTTGGCTTCCATCTTCGCGCGAAGCGCGACGCGGATGTCGGGTAGCCACTGCTTGACCTGGGCGACGATGCGTTCAATGCCATCGATCCGCTCGCTCATCACCGTGGCTAAGTTGGCGCCCTCACGCTCACGCGAGGCGACGAACTGCTCCAAGGTGTCGCTGAGCAAGGCCATCGCTTCGGCTTGCAGGCTGGCGCTGTCGAACGTTTCTTCCTCGACCACGCCGGGGTAGCGGAGCAGCTCGGTGAACTGCACGCGCAGGTCCGGGAACTCGCCATGCAGGCGGGCATGAATCGCCGCCAGCTGGGTCACCAGCCGCTCGTTGACCTGGATGGTGCCGGAATCGCCGCTGCCGGCGCGATAGCGAAAATTGAGGTCGACTTTGCCGCGCGATACCTTCTGCGCAACGCGCTCGCGCATGGGGCCTTCCACCGAGCGCAACTCTTCGGGGGCGCGCACGGCCAATTCGAGGAAACGGTGGTTGACCGCGCGCAATTCGCAGGTCAGCAGCCCCCCGGTGGCGGCGCGCTCGCCGGCGGCGAAGGCGGTCATGCTGCGAATCATGGGATTTGCCCGAGGTCGGAATGGCAGTGAATGGTAATCTAGCCGACCAGAATTTGCCGGATTCATCCATGACATCCTTTGCTCGCCCCAGTGGCCGCAGTCCCGACCAGCTCCGCGCGGTCACGATTGAACGCCAGTTCACTAAACACGCCGAAGGATCGGTCCTGATCAGCTTTGGCGACACGCGCGTGTTGTGCACGGCCAGCATTGAAAACCGAGTGCCCGGTTTTCTGCGCGGAAAAGGCGAAGGCTGGATTACGGCCGAATACGGCATGCTGCCCCGGTCGACGCACGAGCGCATGAACCGTGAAGCGGCCAGCGGCAAACAAGGCGGCCGTACGCTGGAGATTCAGCGCCTCATTGGCCGTTCCTTGCGCGCCTGCGTGGATCGCAAGGCGCTAGGCGAGCGCACCATCACCCTGGACTGCGACGTCTTGCAGGCCGACGGCGGCACCCGTACTGCAGCGATCACCGGCGCCTATGTCGCGCTGTGCGACGCGATCTCGGTGCTGCGCAAGCGCGGCGACATTAGCCGCGAGCCGGTGGTCGGCGGCATTGCCGCTATTTCGGTTGGAATTTTCCAAGGCGTGCCGGTGCTCGACCTCGACTATGCCGAAGATTCGAACTGCGATACCGATATGAACGTGGTGATGAACGACGGCGGCGGTTTCATCGAAGTCCAAGGCACGGCCGAAGGCCATGCGTTCCGGCGCGAGGAAATGGACGCGCTGCTGGCGCTGGCCGAAAAAGGCATCGGCGAACTGGTGGCAATGCAGCGCGCGGCCCTGGGTCTCTAGCACCCGCAGCGTAGGAGCCAGCTTGCTGGCGACAAACCACGAGCGACCCCATGATCCACCCAGCCTAGTTGATTCGTCGCTCGCGCAAACGTCGCCACGACCGCGAAGTACAAGCACACCCACCATGAAAAAAATCGTCCTAGCCACTTCCAACCTCGGCAAACTCGCCGAGATGCAGCCGCTGCTTGCCGGGGTTGGCTACGCGTTGGTGACGCAGGGCGAACTTGGGGTGCGCGACGCCATCGAGGACGGCCATACTTTTATCGAGAACGCGCTGATCAAGGCCCGTCACGCCGCTCGGATGACGGGCCTACCCGCGATTGCGGACGATTCGGGCCTGATCATCGATGCCTTGGGCGGCGCGCCGGGGCTGATTTCAGCCCACTACGCGGGCGTGCACGGCGATACCGCGGGCAACATCGCCAAGGTACTGAGCGAACTGGCCGGCGTCCCGGAAGCCCAGCGCAGCGCACGCTTCATTTCGGTAATCGTGCTGCTGCGACACCCGTCGGATCCGCAGCCACTGATCGCGCAAGGGTTGTGGGAGGGGCGCGTCATTGATACGCCGCGCGGCACCGGCGGCTTTGGTTACAACCCTATTTTCCTTGACCCCGAGCTGGGCCAAACCGCCGCTGAGCTGCCGCGAGAGGTTGTCAATCGCATCAGTCATCGCGCCCAGGCCTTGGCGCAGTTGCGCGCGCAACTGAGCGCGCTCCACTAACAGGCGCGCGGCATCGCAGCGCCCGGGACATCAGAAGCTTCTTGATCAGGCGGTGCCGCTCGGTCCGGGCCGCCGGAGCGTGGGACAATGGCCCATGCTGATTCCGCCGCCGCTGTCGCTGTACATCCACATCCCGTGGTGCGTGCGCAAATGCCCGTACTGCGATTTCAATTCTCACCAGCAGCCGGCCGAGTTGCCGGTGGACGCGTACATCGCCGCGCTCAAGGCCGACCTCGACCAAGACCTGCCGCAGGTCTGGGGCCGCACCGTTCACAGCGTGTTCTTCGGCGGCGGCACGCCCAGTTTGTTCAAACCCGACGCTATTGAACGCATCCTCGATGCGGCACGTTCGCGACTGCGATTCGCGCCGGGCGCTGAAATCACCATGGAATGCAATCCCGGCACCGCCGAACACGGCCGCTTCAGCCACTATCTTGCCGGCGGCGTGAATCGCTTGAGTTTCGGCATTCAAAGTTTTGACGACGGCTGCCTGCAGCGCTTGGGCCGGATTCATGATTCTGGCGAAGCCGAGCGCGCCGTGAAGCTGGCGCAGGACGGTGGCTTCGAGAACATCAACCTCGACTTGATGTACGCCCTGCCCGAACAGACCTTGGCCATGGCCCTGCATGACGTCGAGCGTGCCATCGCGCTGTCGCCAACGCATTTGTCGCATTACCAGCTCACCCTCGAACCCAATACGGTGTTCGCCGCGCGGCCGCCGGCTGGAATTCCGCTGGAAGACGACGCTTGGGATATGCAAGAGCGCTGCATCGAAGCCATGGCCGATGCCGGCTTTGGCCAGTACGAGGTATCGGCGTATGCCCGTGATGGTCGCCAATGCGCGCACAACCTCAACTACTGGCGCTTTGGTGACTACCTCGGCATTGGCGCCGGAGCGCATGGGAAAATTTCTTCCGGCGCGACCGGTGAGGTGCGACGGCGTTGGAAGCTCAAGAACCCGCGCGACTACCTGGCCAAGGCCAGCAGCGACGCCCGCCTGGGGGGCGACGACGCGATCGCCATCGACGGCTTGGCGTTTGACTACATGCTAAACGCACTGCGATTAGTCGAAGGCTTTCGCTTGGCCGACTTCGAGTCACGAACAGGCCTTGATCGTTCGGCAATCGCCAAGCCGCTCGACCACGCGCGGCTGATGGGCTGGCTGGCTTTCGATGGCGACCGCGTCGTCCCTACTGAATTGGGCAAGCGCTTTACCAATGATGTTATTTCGCTGTTTCTGCCTAGTTAAGGTGTAGCCGCGGCGGGGTCGAAGAGATCGCGGCTCACGCCGCTCCTACATCCGTACGTGCATCCTGCTTTGATGCTTGATTCCGTCAACATTACCTGCCCGTTTTGCGGCGAACGTTTCGAAGCCCTGGTCGACGCGTCCGGTGGCGAGTCCGAATACGTCGAAGACTGCCCGGTCTGCTGCCGCCCGATCAGCCTGCACCTGCGCACCGGCGCCGATGGCGGTTTCGACGGCCTGGACGCCGATCGCGACGATTGAATCCGTCCGTAGGAGCCAGCTTGCTGGCGAACCGGAAAATATCGAAAACGCATTTGCGGCTTAGGAGTCCATTCCGCAGTTCAGGGGCGGCTGGGCCTTGTCGCCAGCAAGCTGGCTCCTACGAGCGGCTTCATCTACACTTCACGCCGCTCCCAGGTGCTCGGGAAGCCGGTGAGAATCCGGCACTGCCCCCGCAACGGTAAGCCAGGCAACCTTTCAACATGCCACTGGGGATTTCCCTGGGAAGGCGAAAGGCCGATGCAATCGATGATTGCGTCCCTGGTCAGTCCGGAGACCGGCCAGGGAGCCATCCGCGTCGCCTTTGGGCGGCGCGGTCAAACGGCACGTTGCGGTGGGCGACGGGGCAACCCTGTCGCTAGCGCGCCCGGCGTTTGTCCTGTTCGTCCCTGTTTCGGCCACCTCGCGGGTGAGCGTTCCAGGAGACCACATGAACCAGTTCTTGCACCACACCGCCCTCTCGGCGGCCATTGCCCTGTCCTTCGCCAGCGCTGCGCGCGCTGACGAGGCCAGCACCATCGACCGCATCGTGGTCACCGCCAACCGGATCGACGTGCCGGCCGACGAAGTGCTTGCCGCAACCACGGTAATTGAGCGGGCCGACATCGACGCCAGCCAAGCGCCTGACTTGATGAGCCTGTTGGCCCGCCAAGCCGGCGTGGACATCGTCCGCACCGGTGGCGCTGGCCAGGCCAATACGCTCTTCGTCCGCGGTACTAATTCCAGCCACACCCTCGTGCTGATCGACGGCATTCGCGCCAATGCCAGCACGCAGGGCATTTTCGATTTTGCGCACGTACCGCTGGCACAGATCGAACGCATTGAAATTGTGCGAGGCCCCCGTGCGGCGCTCTGGGGCTCGGACGCGATCGGCGGCGTCATCCAGATTTTCACGCGCAAGCAAGCCTCCTCTTACCTGCAGGCCCGTGCCGGCAGTTACGGGTTGGGCGGTATCGACGCCGGTTTCGGCAGCGCGCATTTCGCTGTTGGCGCCGGCGTTGAAACCGTGGGCGGTTTTTCAGCCAGCAACATCGACGCCGGCCCTTTCTCCTATGACCCCGACGAGGACGGCTACAAGAACCGCCATGCCAGCCTGCGCCTGCGCGGAGCCATCGGCAGCCACGAAATCGCCTTCAGCGGCTTGCTCTCCGACGCTGATGTCGATTTTGACGCTGGCCTGCCCTACCCCGGGTCGGTTCCGGCGCGGACCGCCGCCTTCAACCGCGAACTGGCCCTTGTCGCTGCTGGCAAGTTGACCGAGCGTTGGAGCCACAGCGTCACCCTCGGTCGCAGCGCCGAGGTGCTCGACACGCCGTTGTTTGCCTCCCATTTTGGCTCCAGCCGCACCTCGGTGGACTGGGTTAACACCATCGCGGTCAACGCCTCCAATACGCTCAACCTTGGCTTCAATTGGAGCGAGGAGAGTGGCTATTCCTACGCCGACCCGGCCTTCCCCGAGTTCGACCAAGACCGACGCAACCGCGCCCTGTTCGCCGCTTGGCGTGGCAAGTTCGCTGCGCACACGCTGGAACTGTCGGCACGCCGCGACGACAACAGCCAGTTCGCAGGCGCCACAACCGGCAATGCTGCGTGGGGCTGGCAGATCAGCGACGCGCTGCGAGTTCGAGCCAGTTGGGGCCAGGGCTTCCGCGCGCCGAATTTCAACGAGCTGTATTACCCGGGCTATTTTGGCTTTTATGCCGGCAACCCGACCCTGCAGCCCGAGCGCTCGACCAGCGCCGAACTCGGCCTGGACTGGCAGGCCAGCGAGACGCAGCGCCTCGGGCTCTCGCTCTACCGCACCCGCATCCGGGAGCTGATCTCCTTCACCGGTCTGAATTCAAGCGCGGAAAACATCGACCGCGCCAGCATTCGTGGTGCCGAGCTGGAGTACCACTGGGGCATAGGCGGCTTTTCGCTGGACGCCAACGCCACATGGCAGGACGCCCGCAACGCCGTGACAGATCGGCCACTGTTGCGCCGCCCGGACCGCAAGCTGGTGCTCTCTGGCAACTACTTGTTTGGCAACGGCATGACGGTGGGTTTGGACGGCAGCGCCACCTCCACCCGTCCCGATGTGGGCAGCGTCGACCTGCCCGGTTACGGCCGTGTCGACCTGCGGTTTACGCTGCTCTTGGGCGCTGGCTGGACCCTCGAAACCCGCATTGAAAATCTCGCGGATCGCGACTATCAGCTGCTCAACGGCTACAACACGCCCGGCCGCAGCGGGGTGCTGACCGTGCGCTGGAACGCAAACTAAGGCCAAACCGGCCACCTGCCCGAGTCATCGGGCAGGTAGTCTGGCCCTAGTCTAAGTGGCCCGCCTGTGCCTAGA
>JBBSAA010000021.1:0-23758 GCA_038252715.1 Lysobacterales bacterium
CCGGCACCGCCCGCGTCCTCGTCGCCACCGACGTGGCCGCGCGCGGCCTGGATATTCCGCTGCTGCCGCTGGTGATCAATTTTGATCTGCCGATGGTCGCTGAAGACTATGTGCATCGCATTGGTCGTACTGGCCGCGCCGGTGCCAGCGGTGAAGCGCTGTCGCTCGTGTCGCCGGAAGAAGGCCAGCTGCTGCGCGCGATTCACCGCGTGCTCAAGGCCGATATCGAAATGGTCGAAGTCGACGGCTACAAGCCCACCCGCGGCATCCGCATGGGCAATGACGGTCCGTCGAGCGGTCGCCCGACCGGCCTGCGTCCGCCGAGCCGCCAGCGTCGTCCGCACGCCGACCAAGCGCCGCGTCACGCGCATGCCGGACCGAAGCCGGGTTCGGCGGCACCGGATCGTCGTGAGCGTCGCACCATCAGTGCACCGCGGCTTCCGCGCGGCCTGTAATGTCCGCGTAGCACCGTGAATGAGAAAGGCCGCGAAAGCGGCCTTTTTCTTGCGTCTTTCCGTGCCTCTTCGGACGAGGCCGGCCCAATTCATCGCACCCGCAATGGCGCGCTCGCGCTCGCGTGTTCTCCCGAAGCGTCCGGATATGCAAATTGACGGCGCAGTCCCGATAGAGCCTCCGGCACTGTGCTGGACTTGAATTTGCCGCCCGTCCCACGGATGCTCGGGGTTTCCGCGGCTTCGAGGGGGTCGACTATGTGGCGCAACCTGTTCGCCCTGATCGCGGGTATCTTCGGCATGCAGATCATCAGCACGGTCGTCGCGATCGCCGCGGTGAAAATGTATCCGCCGCCGCCGGGATTTAATCCCCAAGACCTCGCGCAGTTGGAGGCGTTCACCGCCGGCATGCCGCTGACACCGAAAATCACCATCGTCGCTGGCTGGTGCCTCGGCGCCTTCGCTGGCGCCGGCTTGGCCGCGCGCATCGCCCAATCGCATCAATTGTGGCTAACAATGGCGATTGGCTTGCTGGTGGCCGCGGCCACCGTGCAGATGGCAATCAGCATCCCGAGCCCAGATTGGATGACCCTTTGCGGTGTGTTTGGCCCGCTGCTGATGGCCTGGATCGCCTGGCGCCTAGCGATCAAGCCCGAGGTGGAAGTCGAGTTGTTCGAGGATTGATTGCCGCGGGATTGGCAGCTGCTCGCCAGCAAGCTGGCTCCTACAGTGGGCGGTTCGGTTCGCCAGCAAGCTGGCTCCTACAGTGGGAGGTACGGTTCGCCAGCAAGCTGGCTCCTACAAGGCGCGTTGTAGGAGCCAGCTTGCTGGCGACAAATCCCGAAGCGCCGCAAGTCGTAGGAGCCAGCTTGCTGGCGACATGGCCCCACAGCGCTTAGAACGGCTTTGCCAGCACCAGGTAAATCACGCCCACCAACAAGAACACCGGGATCTCGTTGATCACTCGCATGGCCGTTGACGAGGGCAAGCTGCCGCCAGCGGCCGTGCGCTTGAGCCAACGTCCGCAAACGATGTAAAACGCGAACATCAGGGCTACTAGGCCCAGTTTCGCGTGGATCCATTTCGTTCCCGCCACGACGTTTGGCAGCAGATCAGGCGCGAATTTGTAACCGATCATCAGCACCAAGCCTAGGATGACGGCCAGCCCAAACATGGTGTGGCCGAACAGGTACAGACGGCGGCCCATCAGCGTCAGTCGCGCTCGGACGGCGGGTTCATTGCCGACTTCGGCGAGGTTGACGAGGATGCGCGGCAGGTAGAACAGCGCGGCGACCCACGCCATCACGAACAGCAAGTGGAAGGTCTTGATCCAAAGATAGGTCATGGGGTGCTTGCTCCAGAAAGTGAGCGCAGAATGCCATGACCGCCCCATTCCCGGCGTCAAAGCGGGTGAAAGGGTAGAATAACCGCCCATTCCCCGCCGCCCGGCCTCACCTGTGCCCGGCGCACCGCGAGACACCCAATGACTTCCGAGACGGCCGCCCCGGCGCCCACCATTACCTTCCGCGAATTGGCCTTGGCCGAGCCGCTGCTCAAGACCTTGACCGAACTTGGCTATGAGGCGCCGACGCCCATCCAGGCGGCGACTATCCCGCTCCTGCTGGCCAACCGCGACGTGCTGGGCCAAGCCCAGACCGGCACCGGCAAGACCGGCGCGTTCGCCCTGCCCCTGTTGACTCGCTTGGATCTGTCCAAGACCAAGCCGCAAGTCTTGGTGCTGGCGCCGACGCGCGAACTCGCGATCCAAGTCGCCGAAGCCTTCCAAAGCTATGCCGCGCATATGCCGGGCTTCCAAGTGCTGCCGATCTACGGCGGCCAAAGCTATGGCCCGCAGCTGATGGCACTGCGCCGCGGCGTGCACGTCGTGGTCGGCACCCCCGGCCGCGTGATCGACCATCTCGACAAGGGCACGCTCGACATCTCCCAATTGCACACGCTGGTGCTCGACGAAGCCGACGAAATGCTGCGCATGGGCTTTATTGACGATGTCGAAAGCATCCTCAAGAAGACCCCGGAAAACCGCCAGGTCGCGCTGTTCTCAGCGACGATGCCGTCGGCGATCCGCCGCATCGCGCAGACCTACCTCAAAGAGCCGGCCGAAGTCACCATCGAGGCCAAGACCCGCACTGCCGACAACATCCGCCAGCGCTTCTGGCAGGTCAGCGGCCTGCACAAGCTCGACGCGCTGACGCGTATCTTGGAAGCCGAACCCTTTGACGCGATGATCGTGTTCGCGCGCACCAAATTGGCCACTGACGAACTCGCGCAGAAGTTGCAGGCGCGCGGCTTCTCCGCCGCCGCGATCAATGGCGACGTGCAGCAGGCGCAGCGCGAGCGCACGATCCAGCAACTGAAAGACGGCAAGATCGACATCCTGGTTGCAACCGACGTCGCCGCGCGCGGCTTGGACGTCGACCGCATCAGCCACGTGCTGAACTACGACGTGCCTTACGACACCGAAAGCTATGTGCACCGCATTGGCCGCACCGGCCGTGCCGGTCGCAGTGGCGAGGCGATCCTGTTCATCGCCCCGCGCGAGCGCAACATGCTGCGCTCAATCGAGCGCGCCACGCGCCAGCCGATCGAGGCGATGGAGCTGCCGACTGTTGAGACCATCAACGACGTGCGTATCGCCAAGTTCAAGAACCAGATCACCGAGACCCTTGCCAGCGGCGAACTCGGCGTGTTCCAGCGCCTGATCGAAGACTACGAGCTGGCGCAAAACGTGCCGGCCATTGAGATAGCAGCCGCGCTGGCGAAGATGGCCCGTGGCGACGTGCCCTTGCTGCTTGAGGCACCCAAGCACGTGCCGCGCCCAGCCTTTGAAAAGAACGAGCGCGATTTCGACCGCCCCTCGCGCGCCGAGCGCGGCATGAAAGGCGACCGTCCCGAGCGCAGCGAACGCGGCGACCGCCCGGCGTTCCCGAAGAAAGAGCGTTCCGCGCACAAGCCGCAGGACGGCCTGGAAACCTTCCGCATCGAAGTCGGTTACGACCATGGCGTGAAGCCGGGCAACATCGTCGGCGCGGTGGCTAATGAAGCGGGTCTGGAAAGCAAACACATCGGCCGCATCGAGATCTTCGAAGACCACAGCTTGATCGACCTGCCCTCGGGCATGCCGACTGACGTGATGGTGCATCTGAAGACCGTCTGGTGTGCCGGCCAGCAGCTGCGCATCACCCGCGATGGCGAAGCCCCGGATACCGCCGGCAAGAAAACCGGCGGCGGCAAGCCGCCGTTCGCAGGCAAGAAATCGTTTGGTGATCGTCCGTCCACGTTCAAACCCAAGCGCGATTTCAAGGACAGCCCGCCCGGCATGGGCAAGCCCAAGCCGAAGCCGCACCGCAAGGGCCCGGCCTCGGAATAAGTTTTCCGAGCGAGTGCTGCAAGAAAAAACCCCTGCCGATTGGCGGGGGTTTTTGTTTGCAGTGGAGAAATGAGCGCGTGCTGGAGTCGCTTCAACACACCTCACTACCGCATCGCGTCAATCTACTTTCCGGCGGCGTCGCAGCAGCCAACGAATGGCCACGAACACCAAACCGGCGAATAGCAAGAATGGCATCAAGGCCCCCAGCACAGTGATCAGCACGCCCAGGCTGCTGTCCCAAATGCCACCGAGGCCGCCCAAGGCCTCGCGGGTTGCGGAACGGCTTTCCGCCGTGACGCCGGGCGCGTCGAAATGCAGCGTCAACAGGTTGGTGCGGATTCGACGCTGTTGCTGCGCGCCATCTTGCTCCACGCCCTGCAGCTCGGCTTCAATCGCTGCCTGCTGCTGGCTCAAGGCAATCAGGTCTTCAACCTTGATGTCTCTTCGCGCCATGATTTCGCCGAGTTTTTCGTGTTGCGATTCCAGTCGAATTTTTCGCAAGCCGTTGTCGCGCACGGTATCAGCCAAGTCCTCGGCGGTGGTACGGCGTTCGCCAATTTCTGCTCCTTCCGCCGCCAGCGCCACCAGCGGCTCAATGGCCGTCGGCAGAGCGCGCAACTTCACGCTGCCGGACGGCGACTCGCCGGCCGATTGCTCCTCGCCAAGTACGCTGCAGGCGCCGAACCGCTCGCTCATACAGGCCTGGCGCACTTTGCCCAGCCGTGTGGCGATCGATTTGCCATCCGACCAGATGGTGACGTCGTGCTCATAGGCGAGCTGGCTGCCGCCGCGATTGTCCTGACCGGCGACCGCTGGCGCTGCCGCTGCCTCGGCTGCACTATCGGCGGCTTTTGAACAGGCCCCCACTCCCGCGGCAACGCACAGGACCAGCAGTACCGGCAACAGCAAGCGACGAGCAGATGACATGAGGCTCTCCTAGACGAGGCCTGAGCTTAGCGCGGACATGACCGGATCGGCGACGGTTCCGTCCGCCGTCGCGCCCGCCTATGATGATTGCCCAGCCCCAGCCGTCCCACGCAGGAAATCCTTCTGATGACTCACTCGAACCGCGCGCTTCACCTCGTCGCCCGTCCTTCTGGCCTGCCCAAGGACAGCGACTTTGAATTGCGCGACGCGCCGACCTTGGCGCTTGCTGACGGCCAGATCCGCGTCGCGGTGCGCTTCCTGTCGATCGATCCCGCCATGCGCGTGTGGATGACCGAGCAAAAATCGTACTGGCCGCCGGTGGAACTGGGCGCAGTGATGCGCGCCGCGGGAATCGGTGAAGTCGTCGAGTCTAAAAATGAGAAATTCGCAGTTGGAACTTGGCTCAGCGGCATGACCAGCGCACAAACCGAACTGGTCTCCGACGGCAAAGGCATGCAGCGCTTCGACGCCAGCAAGCTGCCGCATCCGGGTTGGGCCTTGAGCGTGTTCGGCGCCACGGGCCTGACCGCCTACTTTGGCCTGATTGAAATCGGTCTGCCGAAGTCCGGCGAAACGCTCGTCGTTTCGGCCGCCGCGGGTGCCGTTGGCTCGAACGTCGTACAAATCGGCAAGGCCTTGGGCCTGCGTGTGATCGGCATTGCCGGCGGTCCAGAAAAATGTGCGTTCGTGAAGGACGTGCTCGGCGCTGATGAAGTCATCGACTATAAGAACCAGAACGTCAGTGACGAACTCAGGCGCACCTGCAAGGACGGCATCGATGTCTACTTCGATAACGTGGGCGGCGAGATTCTTGATTCGGTGCTCAAGCGCCTGAAGATGCACGCGCGCGTGGTGATTTGCGGCGGCATCTCGCAATACAACGCCACTGGCGAGACGCGCGGCCCCTCCAACTACCTGTCCTTGATCGCTGCCCGCGCGCGCATGGAGGGCTTCGTCGTCATCGACTACCTGCACCGCGCCGAGGAAGCAGTCACCGCGATGACGCCCTGGGTGCAGGCTGGCAAGTTGAGCAGCAAGCTCGATGTCGTCGAGGGCCTGCCGAATTTTGCGACCGCCCTGCGTCGGCTGTATACCGGCGAGAACGTTGGCAAGCAGTTGGTGCAGATTTGACCAAGCGCGTGGGAACGGGCACGACCGGCATTGCCACTCCCTACCCTCTCCCGTTGGGAGAGGGGACGCGACGATTGTGAGAGGAATGAATTGAACGACCACGAGCTCATCATCCTTGGCGGCGGCGCCGCTGGCCTGATGTGCGCGCTTGCCGCCGGGCAGCGCGGCAAGCGCGTGCTGGTGATTGAACATGCCAACCGTTGCGGCAAGAAGATCCTGATGTCAGGTGGCGGGCGCTGCAACTTCACCAACACCGGCACCTCGCCCGGCAATTTCCTATCGGCAAATCCGCATTTCTGCAAATCGGCGCTAGCGCGCTATACGCCGGCGCATTTCATCGCGATGGTCGAGCGCCACGGCATCGCGTACCACGAGAAAGAACTGGGCCAACTGTTTTGCGACGAGTCATCGAAACAAATCGTCAAGATGCTGCTGGACGAATGCGCTGATGCCGGCGTCAGGATCGAAACCTCTTGCTCGGTCGAGCGCGTTGAAGCGCTGGTCGACGGCGGATACCGCGTTGCAAGCACGCTCGGCGCGTTCTCGGCACCTGCGCTGGTAGTCGCCACCGGTGGCTTGTCGATTCCGAGCATGGGTGCCAGCGGTTTTGGCTATGAGCTGGCGCGCCAATTTGGCCATACCGTGTTGCCGACGCGGGCCGGACTGGTGCCGCTGACGCTAAGCGGCACGCATCAGGAACACTATGCCGATCTTGCCGGCGTGGCGTTGCCAGTCGCGGCGCGCTGCGGCAAGGCACGCTTCGACAACGCGCTGCTGATCACGCACCGGGGCCTCAGCGGGCCTAGCATCCTGCAGATCTCGTCGTATTGGGAACCGGGCAAGGAACTGCTGCTCGACCTGCTGCCGCAGCACGATATTGAAGCTTGGCTGTTCGAACGCCAACAAGCCCAGCCGGGGGCGGAGTTGAAGACGGTTCTTGGCGACGTTCTACCGAAGCGGTTCGCGCAGCGACTATGCGAGGTATGGGTCACCAACAAGCCGATGAAGCAGTTCGTCCACGCGGAAATTCGCGCGATGGCAAAACTGCTGGCCAATTGGCCGATCATCGCCAGCGGCACCGAAGGCTATCGAACCGCCGAAGTCACGCTGGGCGGCGTCGACACCGACGAAGTGTCTTCGTCAACGATGGAATCGAAACTGTCGCCTGGCCTGTACTTCATCGGCGAAGTCGTCGATGTCACCGGCCACTTGGGTGGCTACAACTTCCAATGGGCCTGGGCCTCGGGTCAGGCCGCCGGTCTGGCGGCCTGACCCGAGGTCAATTACAAGCCCAGCATCGTGCTGCCCATGCCCTTGGTCAGCATTTCCGCGTGCGGACGCACGAGGTTTACGTTGTTCTCGTTGACCTGGTTCTTAAGCTGCTCCGGAACCGACTCGCTGCTGGCAAAGGGCAACGCGGAGTAGACCTGCCCGCGCACCCAATCGTATTCCGCCATCGAGGTGTTGTAACGGTTCAGCGTTTCCACTTGCACCTTCTTCCCCTGCGCGACCAAGGCCGTCATTTCGCTAATAAGCGCCATACCGTCGGTCATACCAACTTCCTTTCCGTCACCCTTTGCCTTGGCTTCCATGGCCTCGCCCTTGGCTTTGAGCGCCTCGAACTTGCCTTCCAGCTGCGCCTGCACCGCTTCTTGCACGCCGATGAACATCGCCACCTGTGCCGCCGTCAGCGAGCCGTCTGCCGGTGGCGTGAACTCGCTGGTGTTCTTGGGCTCGACATCGGCTTGGCCGATCTTGGCCAATTCCTTCATGGAGTCCATGCCCGCCGAGGCCGACGACATCACCGGCCGCGCGACGAACCAAAAAGCCAGACCGCCACCGACAATCAGCAGCAGCAACCCGACAACGAGACAACCGATCAGACCCTTTTTCACGTGACGCTCCTTGGAATGGCTATTGGCTTGTACGCAAGCTGGCGGGAATGGCGGACAGCGTGACTAGAACCCGCTCGAGCTGCCTTCTAGGCAATCGACCCTAGCATCGTAGCCCGACACGAGTGCGTCGCCAGCCTTACTTGGTCGGCGTTGAGTCGCCCGACTGCTAGCCGCGTGAATTATCGTCTCGGCGACCTGCCGCCGCACTCGTTCCGCGACAAGGATAGTGACGCGATCCCGCGTTGCATCGCTGCTGACCCGCGCGGTCCGGGTGGACCCCGTGAGTTTTGCGACTGCTGGTATCCCTGCCATCTGTGCCGCGTCGAGCAGCGCCAGCGCCAGCAGCACTTTTCCGCAGGTCACCATTCTGCCCCTGGGTCACAGGCCGTAAGCGTCGCCGAGCAGCACCTGTTTCGCAAGTTCGACGCAACATGCCAGTTTGGCAGCCCAGGAACGCGCCGTATTTGCTGGGTCTGAGGGCAAAATCTCGCCATCTTCACAAACATACGGTAGAGTACGGGCTTATATTTCCTGCACCGCCCGGAGTTTCCATGCCCACCTACACCGCGCCCCTGCGCGACATGCGTTTCGTGATGTTCGAGCTGCTCGATGCGATGACCGAGCTCAAGTCGCTGCCCGCGCATGCTGACCTCGACGCATCCACCATTGACGCCGTGCTTGAAGAAGCCGCCAAGTTCGCCAGCCAGGTGGTGTTCCCGCTCAATGGCATTGGCGATGTGGAAGGCTGCACTTTCCAAGGCGACGGGGTGGTTACCACGGCGCCGGGCTTCAAGGAGGCGTATGCGCAGTTCGTTGATGCCGGCTGGCCATCACTGAGCTGCACGCCGGACTTTGGCGGCCAAGGCCTGCCGGTCATCCTCAATAATCGTGTTTATGAAATGTTGAACTCGGCTAACCAGGCTTGGCTGATGTACGCCGGCCTGTCGCACAGTGCCTATGAATGCCTGATGGCCTTCGGCACCGACCAGCAGAAATCGACCTATTTGCCCAAGCTGGTATCGGGCCAGTGGACCGGCACCATGTGCCTGACCGAATCGCATTGCGGCACCGATCTGGGTCTGCTGAAAACCCGCGCTGAGCCCAAGGGCGATGGCAGCTTTGCACTGACCGGCACCAAGATCTTCATTTCGGCTGGCGAACACGACGTAGCAGAAAACATCCTGCACCTGGTGTTGGGACGTCTCCCGGACGCGCCTGCGGGCGTCAAGGGCATCTCCTTGTTCCTGGTGCCGAAGTTCCTGCCCGATGCCGACGGCAATGTCGGCGCGCGCAACGGCGTCAAAGCCGGTTCGATCGAACACAAAATGGGTATCCACGGCAATGCGACCTGCGTGATCAACCTCGACGGCGCGACCGGCTGGTTGATAGGCGAGCCCAATAAGGGGCTGGCAGCGATGTTCGTGATGATGAACTCGGCGCGTCTGGGCGTTGGCATGCAGTCATTGGGCGTCGCGGAAACCGCGTACCAGAACGCGGTCGCCTATGCGCGCGACCGCGTGCAGGGCCGATCGGCGACCGGCGTCAAAAATCCAGAAAAACCGGCCGACGCCATCATCGTGCATCCCGATGTGCGCCGCATGCTGCTTACCGCACGCGCGTACAACGAAGGCGGCCGCGCGATCACCACCTTCTGCGCCCAGCTCATTGATCGCGAGCAGAACCATCCGGACGAAGCGGTGCGCAAGAACGCCGACGACCTGATCGCGTTCCTGACTCCGGTAGTTAAGGCATTCATCACCGACAACGCCTTCGAAACCAACAATCTTGCGCTGCAGGTCTTTGGAGGCCACGGATACATTCGCGAATGGGGCATGGAGCAGTACGTGCGCGATGTGCGTATCAACATGATCTACGAAGGCACCAACGGTATTCAGGCGCTGGATTTGCTGGGCCGTAAGGTGCTGCACGATCAAGGCGCCAAACTGCGGCTGTTTGGCGACTTGGTCCGTGAGTTTGCGACCGCGCAGGCAGGCAAGCCAGAGATGGCCGAGTTCATCGGCCCGCTGGCAGCGCTGGGCGAGGAGGTGCATAAACTCACCACCGAATTGGCGATGAAGGCGATGGGTAATGCCGATGAAGTCGGCGCCGCGTCCGTGCCTTATCTGCGTGTCATTGGCCACTTGGTGTATGCCTGGTTGTGGGCACGCATGGCGCGCATCGCGCTGGACAAGCTTGATTCAGGCGATGATTTCTACGCCGCCAAGCTCGCAACGGCGCGGTTCTATTACGCCAAGTTGTTGCCCGAAACCGCCATGCATCTGCAGGCTGCACGTGCGGGCGCCAAACCGCTGATGGAAATGGATGCCGGCTGGTTTTAATCAGCTGGTCGCTCAATTCAATCGCGACAGCAGGCAATGCGAAGCGAGAGGGCTGAAGGCAAGTCGCGGTCTTCGCGAATGATCTTCTTTCCCTCTCCCTGCCCTCTCCCGTCGGGAGAGGGTTAATTTGGCGGGGATAGAAGTAACCCAGTAAAAAGTCGGCCGCCCAAAGAAGCAAGGTTGGAGCAAATGCCACGAACTGAGGTCCCGAGATTGTCCTACGCTGAGGAAACTATTCAGCGTAACGAATGAACCCCCTCTCCCATCGGGAGAGGGCTGGGGAGAGGGCCACGTTCGCCGCGCTCGATTTCAAGACCAGGTAACACCTATGCCGGCAATGAACACCATCACGGCAATGGCGAAATAGCAGCGCACCTTGACGGTGGTCACGGCTTTCCGTCCGGCCACAGCGCGCGCCAGCCGTCTTTGCCTAGGCCTTCCAGCGTCTCGATATTGCGCTCGTAAATCTGCCCCGCCTCCGGGAATACCGCCACCGCCTTGGCCACGCTCGCCTCGCGCAGTAGGTGCAAGGTCGGGTACGGCGCTCGGTTGCTGTAGTTGCCTACATCGTCGAAGTCGGTGCCGGCAAACTGGTAGTCGGGATGAAAACTGGCCACTTGGATTTCGCCGTCGAGTCCAAGCTCGGAGACTGCGGCATCGGCTACATCAAGGAAGTCGTTGTAGTCGAGGAAATCTTCCAGCACGTAAGGATGTACGAGCAAGGTGGTTTCAATAGCGTCGGGATTGGCGTCATAGAGCGCCTGCAGTTCCTCCAGCAGATCCACCAACAACGCCTCGGCATCCTTCGCATCGGTCACCACGATCCGAACCTGCCCCTTGACCTGTACGGACTTGGCAAACGGGCACAGATTCAAACCGATCACCGCTGTTTCCAGCCAGCGCTGGGTTCTGGCAATCATTTGGTCGTGCATTTCCATCGCATCATCCTGGCGCCCAAAGCGCGTCACAGCCGACAGTGTATCGCCACCACGCTCCGCACGTAGGAGCCAGCTCGCTGGCGACCAGCTCCACCTACCGCGGCAACTCCACCTACCGCCGCAGCGCCATCGCCCGCGTCAAATCGTCCCACCAATAGCGCAGGAATGATCGCATTACGCCGCGATCGAGCTGTACGTTTTGACCACGGGCCAGACGATCCATCTGCTGGTAATACCAGCCCTGCGCGCCAAGGACATTGATCATCTTGAGCAGCAGGATCGACGTCGTCGGTGAGCGCCAGCCGCGCTCGGCCAGCACCAAAGTTTTTTCAAAAGCAGGCAACTGGTCGATCTCTCGCGCAAGTAATCGGGTGGCGACATCGGGATGGGTGCAGAACGGACGCGCCAAACCAATGACATCAGTATCGCCGCCGGCCAGAGCCGCTTCCATGCCGGCGCGCGAGCGAAAGCCACCGGTCACCATCAGCGGCATCGTAGCTACCTTGCGAATTGCGTGCGCGTAGTCGAGGAAGTAGGCCTCGCGCACCTGGGTGCTTGCGCGCACCGGCACCGCATCATCATCGCGACCAGCGGCGCCAAGCAGGCGCGGCTGTTCGTAATTGCCGCCAGAGATTTCCAGCAGGTCGATATTTTCGGCATTGAGCATTCGCACGACGCCCAGGCAGTCTTCGGCGCTGAAGCCGCCCTTGCGGAAATCGTCTGAATTGAGCTTCACCGAGACCGGGAAATCCGCGCCTACCGCCCGACGCGTCGACCGTACCGCCTCCAGTAGGAAGCGCGCCCGATTTTCCAGCGCACCGCCCCAGGCGTCTTCGCGGCGATTGGTGACTGGCGAAAGGAAAGAGCTGATCAGGTAACCGTGCGCGCCGTGCACCTGCACGCCGGTAAAACCGGTCTCGCGGGCGATTTGCGCCACGCGTCCGAAACGCGCGATGAAATCGAGGATTTCATTTTCTTCCAACGCGCGCGGTTGCGCGTAGTTCCCCAGCAAGTTCAACTGCACCGCCGAAGGCGCCAGCGGTCGTCGCGTCACATAGCGCGGCGACTGCCGCCCCGCATGCGAGACCTGCATCCACAGTTGGTTACCGCCGACGGTGCCCGCCTTTGCCCAACGCGCCAGCGCCGCCCGGGCCTCGGTGTCGATGCTGATTGGGTGCGTGACATCAATGGCGACATTGCCCGGGCGCTCGATGACATGGCGATCAATCATCACGTTACCGGTCACCAATAGTCCTGCCCCGCCCTCGCTCCACGCCCGGTAGAGGCGCTCATGGCGTTCAGTAGCGCGCAGCTGCGAATCGCCCAGACCTTCGGTCATCGCCGCCTTGCACAGGCGGTTCGGCAGCACCACGCCACAGGGCAGGCGCAGCGGCTCGGCGAGGGGATCGGTCATGGCAGATTTCCAAAGGGTCGCGCTGCCACGATAGCGCCCTGGACGGGTTCCGTCATTGGCCAGTTCCGCCAGTCAAGCTAGAGTGTCAGCCACCCTTGACCTCGGATTTGCCATGCACCTGCACGCCGCACTCATTACCGCCCTGACCGTCCTGCTCGTGATCACCGCGATGTTTTTCGTTGGCAAGGCCCGCGGTAAGCACCAAGTTCATGCCCCGGCCACGGTTGGGCCGCCGGAGTTCGAACGCGCATTCCGCGCCCACCAAAACACCTTGGAACAAACCCTGACCTTCCTGCCGGTGCTGTGGCTGGCTTCAATCTACAGCCACGAACTGACGGCCGCCGTGCTCGGCTACGTCTGGGTGCTGGCGCGCGTAGCGTATCTGTTCGGCTACCTACAGGACGCCAAGAAGCGCGGCCTCGGTTTCATGGTCAGCTTCCTTGCCTTCATTGGCCTGCTCGGCATGAGCCTGTGGGGAATTATCTCGGCGATGATTGCGGGCTGATTAGCTCACTGATTGATTAGTCTCGGTAACAGGAAAAGATCGCGGCTTACGCCGCTCCTACATCGTCGCAATGTAGAGGCGGGGTAAGCCGCGATCGTTTGGACAGGCGCTCCGAATTCAGCCCTGCGCCCACTTCACCAGTAAGTGTTTCGCCAGCTGTGCGTGCAGGTAACCCACGCCGCGCGCGATATGCAGGGTGATCGCGAACATCAAGGTGCCTAATGCCAGCGTTAGCGGCAGCATCCACAGCGGCATGTACAGCGGGCTGCCGCCAAACGATAGCCCCTGGAAGTCGAAGAAGTAATCAGTGATGGGCGTGAATGCTAGTCCAAACGTCGTGGCCAAAGCGGTGATGGCGAAAGTGAAATACGCGATGCCCAGCGGCATCATCAGCAGCAGGTAAAGCACCGATCCCCAAGTGCGCGGGTCAGTGAACATCTGCTTGATTCGCTCCAGCATCGGCTGCTCGCGGTCGGCGTAGGCGGGGCGACGTGGCATACGTTCGCCCAGCATCACTTCAACCAGCCGCCCCTCGATCAGCGAGATGCCGCGGACGCTGGCGAAAAACAAGATCGCCAACGGGATACCGATGATCAGGATCGACAGGCCAACGGTAAGGCTGAGGCCGGTCGTCGTCCAAGTGAAGTAGAAGACACCGGTAGCCATCGACAGCAGCATGTACAGCAGCGCGGTGTAGGCACGCGGATCGGCAAGGACGCCGAAGAATTTCCCAAGCAGCGAGGTTCGCGGCCGCACCGGTGGCGGCCGCAGCGCGCGGATCACCGTGGTTTCAGTTTGACGGTAGATGTCGGCAACTTCCTCGGGCGCGCCGTAGCTGCCGGCAATACTGGCTAGAAGTGCGGTTTCGTCGACGCCAGGGTTCGCCGCGAACTCCGAGCGTAGGTAGTCTTCGGCGTCATAGAGCGCGTCCTGCACCAAAGCCGGATCGGCGCCGGCAAGCGCGGCGCGCAATTGGTCCAGGTACTCGGGGATGGATCTTGGGCTCGGGGCGGTCATGATGGCTGTCCTTTCAACACGGTATCGACGAATTCGCGGGCGGTGTCCCATTGCTCGATCCAGGCTTGCAAGACTTGCTGGCCTAGCTCGGTGATTCGGTAGTAGCGCCGCGGCGGGCCAGCGACCGAAGGCTCAACCTCGCTGGCCAGCAGGCCGGAGGCATCGAGGTTGCGCAGCACGGGGTACAGGGCACTTTGTTTGCCGCTGAGCAAACCTTCGCCACCCCGCTCGAGGCTTTTGGCGATTTGGTAGCCATACAGCGGCTCAGTCGCACGGCCCAATACGGCCAGCAGGACCAAGGACACCGTGCCGGTGCTTAGTTCCTTCTGGAATTTCTTCAGGTGAACGTCAATGTCGGCCATGCGGGCGACCCCTTCAGCTAGTCTGTAAGCAACAGTAGTATTAACTTAGATATAGCGAACCTGCCATAAGTCACGGCGCCGGGGCTGGCGGGGCCACCGGCAAGCGGTAAGCTGTCCCCGACCCCCACGGATCAAGCGCATGAGCACCCGGATGCCCGTCCTCTTTCTCGGCCACGGCTCGCCGATGAATGCCATCGAGGACAATGACTTCCGCCGCAGCTGGCAGGCGCTGGCGCCGCGGTTGCCGACACCGAAAGCGATCCTGTGTATCTCGGCGCATTGGGAAACCCGCGGCGTCTATGTCACGGCGACCGACACGCCGGAAACCATCCACGATTTCTATGGCTTCCCGAAAGCGCTGTTCGACGTACGCTACCGCGCGCCCGGCAGCCCAGAACTCGCGCATCGGGTGGCGGACTTGCTCGCGCCGACAACGCGCGTCCACCTTGACGCTGGACGCGGCCTCGATCATGGCGTTTGGTCGGTCTTGGGACCGATGTATCCCGCCGCTGACATTCCCGTCGTGCAGCTGAGTTTGTCGATACTGCATCCTGGCGCGTGGCACTACGACTTGGCCAAGCAGCTCGCTCCGCTACGCGACGAAGGCGTACTGGTCGTTGCTAGCGGCAATATCGTGCATAACCTGCGGCTGTTTCGCCCTAGCCAGCCGGCGCCGGATTGGGCCGAACGTTTTGACGAAGACATCGCCGATCGCATTGCCGAACGCCACCACGAGGGCATGCTCGGTTATGAAACCCTCGGCGCCGATGCGTTGATGTCAATTCCGACACCGGAACACTACCTGCCCCTGCTCTATGCGATCGCGTTGCAGCGCGAAGACGATGCGGTCTCGTTCTTTAACGAAGTCCTCCTAAGCTCGATCTCAATGCGCTCAGTAGTTATCGGCGCCAACACGTAGGAGCCAGCTCGCTGGCCAGAACGCCCCACAAACCGTAGGAGCCAGCTTGCTGGCGACTGAGTCTGCAATGGGTAGACGCTGGCTATTCGCCAGCAAGCTGGCTCCTACGAGGTTTTCTTTTTCTTTGACGACTTTGCGGGCTTCTTCACCACCGGTTTGCGACCTGCCGCGGCGACCGCAAGCCTTGCCCAAGGCGCCATGTCTTCGCTGCTGTCCATTGCCGAATCTGGAACGGACCAATAGCTCATCTCGGTCAATTTGCCATTGGCTTCAAAAGTAAACGGCGCGCATTCCGCGGCCAAGAACGCTGGCGTCGTTTCAGCGTCGGTTTTTAGATACAGACGCCCCTCGGCAACGATCGCGATAAACAGCCCATCGAGATAGAGGCCAACGCCGCCGAACATTCGCCGCGAGGTCAATACGCCAAGTGGGCCTAGCAATTCATGTAGGTAGTCGACGAAGCCGTCGTCGCGCGCCATCAGCTACGAAACCCGGGATCCATCCGGTCGAGTTTGCGCAGCAGGCCAGGCCAAGCGAGCTGTCCACCAAGATTCTTAGTCACCTGCGCCGCCTGCTGCTGGGCCGTGGCGATGATCATTGGCGGCACCGTCACCAGCTCGGCGCCGGTGCTTTGCGCGCGCAGCTGTATGGCGCAGGTGGTCTCAAACAGATACATCGCCAAGAACGCGTCGGCGATCGTTGCACCGACGGTCAACAAGCCGTGGTTGCGCAGCATCAGGAAATTCTTTTCGCCCAGTGACTTGACCAGCCGTGGCTTTTCCTCGTCGCGCAGGGCCACGCCTTCATAGTCATGGTAGCCCAGGCTCGACAGCACGAAGATTGACTGCTGCGAAATCGGCAGCACGCCCACTTTCTGCGCCGACACGGCGATCCCGTTGGCGGTATGCGCATGCAGGACACAGCCGACGTCGTGTCGCGCGTCGTGAATGGCGCTGTGAATAGTGAAGCCGGCAGGATTCACCGGAAACGGCGAATCTCCGACGATACCGCCGTTGGCATCGACCTTCACCAGACTGCTGGCCGTAATCTCGTCGAACAAAGCGCCGTACGGATTAATCAGGAAATGATTATCGGGTCCGGGAATCTTGGCCGAGATATGGGTAAATACCAGATCGGCCCAACCGTAAAGCGCGACCAAGCGATAGCACGCGGCCAAGTCGATGCGTAGCGCCCACTCGGCCTCGGACACCTGG
This sequence comes from Lysobacterales bacterium, assembly GCA_038252715.1. Classification (GTDB taxonomy): domain Bacteria; phylum Pseudomonadota; class Gammaproteobacteria; order Xanthomonadales; family Xanthomonadaceae; genus Arenimonas. Next base: position 16,502 of record JBBSAA010000021.1, read on the forward strand.
GATTTCAGCTCAGGACGAACCATCGCGTTCATGGATTTTCTCCGTGTCAGCCCTGAGTCTACCGCCAACCCCGGCTTAGCCGCAGCTGGGCAGTGGTAGGCTGCCAACGCTGGCCGACGTCGGCCCGTCCGCCGCGCCACGCAGGGATGCAACGATGAACAAACAATACGACGCCGCCTATTTCGAACGCTGGTACCGACGCCGCGAGAAACGCTCGCCCGCCGACCTGCTGCGCAAAGTCACGATGGCGGTTGCTGTTGCCGAATATTACCTGCAGCGCCCGATCCGCAACGTGCTGGACTTGGGCTGTGGCGAAGGCGCGTGGCGCGCACCCCTGCTCAAGCTGCGACCGCGACTGCACTACCAAGGCGTGGATTCCAGCGACTACGCCGTGCGCAAGTTTGGCGCCCGCCGCAACATCGCGCTGGCGACGTTTGGCCAAATGGAGCAGTTGCGCCTCGGCCCCGCGGTCGACTTGTTGGTGTGTTCGGATGTCCTGCACTACGTGCCGACGGCCGAGCTCAAGCGCGGTCTGTCAGCCTTCGATGAGCTGTGCGACGGCGTTGCCTTCATCGAACTTTTTACGACCGAAGACGAAATCCTCGGCGATAAAAACGGTTTCCTACCTCGGCGTGCGGCTTGGTATCGCAAACAGTTTGCCAATGCCGGGCTAGTTTCCTGCGGCTCGCATTCCTACCTGAGCCCGAATCTTGCCGAGCAGGCTGCGGCGCTTGAAGTTCAATTTTGATTTCTCGATTTCACTCCCATCACTTGATCACCACCAAGGATCGCCGATGAATCGTTACCTCGCCTGCGCACTTGCCCTGTCTGCCTACACCACGGTCGGCACCGCCTCGGCTGCCGACACTGCCGCCAACACCGCAACCAAGGCCGCCGCGTCAAAAAACTCCCGCAGCCTCCAAGACATCATCGACAGCTCGACCGCCGCCGATTGGCGTCCACTCGATCCGGAGAACACGCTGTATCTGGAACTGCCCAGTGGCCGCGTGGTGATAGAGCTGGCGCCAGCGTTCGCGCCCCAACACGCGGTCAACATCCGCACCCTGGTGCGTGAGAAATATTTCGACGGCCTGGACGTGATTCGGGCACAGGACAATTACGTCGTGCAGTGGGGCGACGCCGAGGAAGACGAAACCAAGGCCAAGGCCCAGGGCAGCGCCAAACTCACCCTGCCACCCGAGTTCACCATCGCGCTTGCCAAGGGCACACCGTTCACCGTGCTACCAGACAAGGACGGCTACGCGCCGCAGGTCGGTTTCAGCAACGGCTTTCCTGCCGCGCGCAATCCCAAGACCGGGCAAGCTTGGCTGACGCACTGTTACGGCGCGGTCGGTGTTGGCCGCGGCAATGAGCCGACCAGCGGCAACGGCAGTAGCCTGTACGCCATCATCAGCCACGCGCCGCGTCATCTCGACCGCAACATCGCCGTGGTTGGCCGCGTGGTTAAAGGCATCGAAAAACTTTCGGTGCTGCCGCGCGGCACCGGCGCGCTGGGTTTCTATGAAACCGCCGCCGAGCGCACCCCGATCACCGCGGTACGGCTTGCCGCCGACCTGCCCGAGGCCGAGCGCACCAATCTCGAAGTTATGCGCACCGACAGCGCCAGCTTTGCCGCCGTCGCCGAGTCCCGGCGCAACCGTCACGACGACTGGTATATCGCGCCGGCCGGCTATATCGAGCTTTGCAACGTGCCGATCCCGGTGCGGGCAATCCCGACCAAGTAGCGCGCCCAGCCGCCGCAAGCTGGGCCTGGCAGGCCGGGCCCTGGGCCCTGGCGGCAAATGTGAAGGTTTTGTTGAATCTGCCTTCACCTTGCAGCACACTCGAGCCAGACCCCCGTTTTCGGGGACCGATTTCAAGCAGGCCTGACTTTCCTGTTTGCCAGTGTGGATGCCGCATGAGCCTCGCCACCGAACCGACCGGTTCCCTTGATGTCGCCCTGGCCCATACCGCCAGGCTGCTCGACACCGACCCTGCGCTAGCAGGTGAGCAAGCCAACGAAATCCTCCGCGCAGTCGGCCAACACCCGATCGCCCTGCTGCTATTGGCGGCGTCGCATAACGCCCGTGGTCAAACGACCGAGGCGCTGACCATTCTCGAACCCTTGGCGCTGGCCGAACCCCGCGCTGGCGCGGTGCAGCTTGAGCTAGGTATCGCGCGCGGCCGATCTGGTCGGCAATCGGCGGCGATTGCCGCGCTGCAGCGCGCGGTCGCCCTGAAACCGGACTTGTCGCAAGCGTGGAACGCCTTGGGCGATCATCTCGCCGCCGCCGGCGACACCGACGCCGCGCAGGCGGCCTACACCCAGCACCTACGCTATTCCACACGCGACCCGGCACTGATGGCCGCTGCCGCGGCCTTGAATGGCGACGACATCCCGAAGGCGGAAGCGCTGCTGCGCGAGCAGCTGAAAAAGTCGCCGACCGATGTGGCCGCGATTCGCATGCTGGCCGAGGTCGCCGCACGCATTGGCCGACAAGAAGATGCCGAGAACCTGCTCGCACGCTGCTTGGAACTGGCACCGGGATTCCACGCGGCCCGGCAGAATTACGCACTGGTGCTTCATCGAGGCAACAAGCCGCTCGAGGCGCTGACACAAATTGATGCCTTGCTCGCCGCTGAACCGAGCAATCCCGGCTATCGCAACCTCAAGGCGGTCGTGCTGAGCCGAATCGGCGATTACGAGCCCGCCATTGCCCTGTATGCCGGCATCCTCGACCAGTACCCGATTAATCCTAAGGTGTGGCTGAGCTATGGCCACACGCTTAAGACCGCTGGCCAAACCGAGCCTGCGATCGCCGCCTACCGCCGCTGCATAACGCTGGAGCCAGATTTTGGCGAAGCCTACTGGAGCTTGGCGAACCTCAAGACGTTTCGCTTCGATGCGCACGATCTGGCCCAGATGCGGCTGCAATTGGCCCGAACCGATCTCAATGCCGATGCCCGCCTGCATTTTGAATTTGCGGTTGGCAAGGCCTTGGAAGACGCGGCCGACTACGCCACTTCCTTTGCCCACTACCAGCGCGGCAACGCCCTGCGGCTGGAGACCGCACCCTACAACGCCGATGACATGTCTGCGCGGGTGCAGCGCACCAAGCAGCTGTTCACTCGCGAATTCTTCGCCGGTAGAGCGGGCATGGGCAGCGCGGCGGCGGATCCGATCTTCATCGTGGGCCTGCCGCGCGCTGGCTCGACGCTGATCGAGCAAATCCTGTCGAGCCATTCGGCGGTTGAAGGCACGACCGAGTTGCCAGAGATCATCTCAATGTCCCGTGAGCTACGCCAACAAGGTGATGCCGCGGACACGATGCCCTACTACGACGCCTTGTCGAAACTTGATGCCGCGGCGATGCGCGAGCTGGGCAACCAGTTCATTGAACGCACGCGCATCCACCGCAAATCCGGGCGGCCGTTTTTCATCGACAAGATGCCGAATAACTTCGCCCACATCGCCCTAATCCAACTGGCGCTGCCGAAGGCTAAGATCATCGATGCGCGGCGACAGCCGCTGGCCTGCTGTTTTTCTGGCTTCAAACAGCATTTCGCCCGTGGCCAAAACTTTACCTACAGCCTCAACGATATCGGCAGGTACTACCGCGACTACGTCGAGCTCATGGCCCACTACGACCAGGCCCTGCCCGGTCGCATCCATCGCGTGACCTACGAAAGCATGGTCAACGACACCGAAACTGAAGTTCGCCGTTTGCTTGCCTACTGCGGCCTGCCGTTTGAAGAGCAATGCCTGCGCTTCTTCGAGAATTCGCGTCCGGTTCGCACGGCGAGCTCCGAACAGGTCAGGCAACCGATCTATCGGGACGGCGTTGAACACTGGCGCCATTTCGAACCTTGGCTGGACCCCTTGAAGGCCGCGCTCGGTCCCGTCCTTGACTGCTACCCGGCTGTCCCCGAAATTTTTTCCTAGTGCGACAAACGTTAAACAAACCAACGCTTTTTCCCTCACACCGCTCGCGGGAGCACTACCGATGAAGACGTCGAAACGAACCAGATCCGAGCCTCGTTCCGCCTGGCAACTGCACCGGCTGCCGCTTGCGGTCGCCATTGCGATGAGCATGGCCTCGGGCGCCTATGCACAAGACGCCACCACGACCACACCCACCAAGCCTGCGTCCGGCGAGCGCACCAAGACCCTCGAGTCGGTGACGGTCACCGCGCAGAAGCGCGAGGAAAACCTGCAAAAAGTGCCGGTAAGCATCCAAGTGCTCGGCGAGCAGAAACTGAAAGAGCAGCACGTTGCCAGCTTCCAGGACTATGCGGCGCTGCTGCCCAGCGTGTCGTTCCAAAGCCTTGGCGGCGGCGTATTCCCGGGCCCGGGTTTCATCCAGGTCTACATGCGCGGCGTTGCCAGCGGCGGTGACGGCAACCATTCCGGTTCGCAGCCCAGTGTCGGCGTTTACCTTGACGAGCAGCCGATCACCACCATCCAAGGTGCCTTGGACGTCAACGTCTATGACATCGCGCGCATCGAGGCCCTCGCCGGTCCACAGGGCACGCTGTACGGCGCCAGCTCGCAAGCTGGCACGCTGCGCATCATCACCAACAAACCCGATCCCAGCGGCTTCTCGGCCGGCTACTCGATCGAAGGCAGCAAGATTGAAGGCGGCGGCATTGGCCATGTGGTTCAGGGCTTCGGAAATTTCCCAATCAGCGACTCGGCGGCGGTCCGCTTGGTTGCTTGGTCGCGCCATGATGCCGGCTACGTGGACAATATCTACGGCACCCGCACCTTTCCGACCTCGGGCATCACCATCAACAATTCCAACCGGGTCGAAAACAACTACAACACCTCCGACACCAATGGCCTGCGCGCCGCGCTGAAAGTCGATCTCAATGACAACTGGACGATTTCCCCGACGGTCATGACCCAGCGCCAGACCTCGCACGGCAGCTCGGGTTTCGAGCCGGCCGTTGGCGACCTGCAGCTGAGCCACTTCTATCCCGAGTACGCCAAGGATCGATGGACGCAGGCAGCGTTGACCGTGCAGGGCAAGATCGGCAACTTCGACGTGGTGTATGCGTTCTCGCACCTCAAGCGCGACGTGGATTCCGACTCCGACTACACCGACTACGGCTTTTGGTACGACACGCTGGCCGGTTACGGCGCATATTTTTACGACAACGGCGGCAATCTCATCAACCCGGCGCAGTATATCCACGCGGTTGATGGCTACAAGAAGACCACGCACGAATTGCGCTTCTCCTCACCGTCCGACAATCGCTTTCGCTTCGTCGGCGGACTGTTCTGGCAGTCGCAGGGCCATGACATCTTCCAACGCTATCGCGTTGATAACTTGTCGGACTCGCTAGAAGTCCCAGGCTATGCCGACACGATCTGGCTGACCGCCCAGCAGCGCGACGACACGGACAAGGCCATCTTCGGCGAATTCAGCTACGATCTCACCGACAGGCTGACCGCGACTGCCGGCGCTCGTTTCTTCAAGTCCAATAACAGCCTGAAGGGCTTCTTCGGTTATGGCGCCGGCTACAGCGGCTCCACCGGTGAAGCCGCCTGCTTCTCGACGGAAAAATTCAACGGCGCACCCTGCGTCAACCTCGACAAGTCGGTGAGCGAAAGCGATCACCTCGGCAAGTTCAATCTGACCTATAAGATCGACGACAAGAAGATGATCTATGCCACGTGGTCGGAAGGCTACCGACCGGGCGGCATCAACCGTCGCGGCACGCTGCCACCTTACACCTCCGACTTCCTGACCAACTATGAGTTCGGCTGGAAAACATCGTGGCTCAACGATCGCGTGACCTTCAACGGCGCCGTGTTTCAGGAAAACTGGAAGGATTTCCAGTTCTCGTTCCTGGGCCAGAATGGCCTGACCGAGATCCGCAATGCCGCGCAAGCGCGCATTCGTGGCGTGGAGACCGAGATCAACTGGGCGGCGACCTACAACCTTTCGATCTCCGGTGGTGCCGCGTTCTACGATCCCAAGCTGACCGAAAACTACTGCAACGAAGCGCCGGATGCCAATGGCAACACTGTGACCAACTGCGCCGCACCCGAAGCCCGCAAGGGTGCCCGCCTACCGCTGACGGCGAAAGCCAAGCTCAACCTCACCGCGCGTTATACCTTCGACGTCGGCAGCTATGAGGCGTTCTGGCAGGCGACGGTCATCCACGTAGGCGACCGCACCACCGACCTGCGTGCCGCGCAGAGCGCGTTGCTCGGTAATCTCGATGCCTACACTACGGCCGACCTGTCGGCGGGCTTCAAGAAAAACAACTGGGCGTTCGACTTCTACCTGAAGAACGCGTTCGACAAGCGGGCCGAGCTGTCCCGTTTCGCTGAGTGCGCGACGCTCACCTGCGGTTTCCAGCCCTATACCAATGTTGCGCAGCCGCGCACGTTCGGCGTGAGGTTCTCGCAAGACTTCTGAGTTAGGCCGTCAACGTGAACCAAGGGCGGCACGGAAACGTGCCGCCCTTTTTGGTTTCAATGGTCCGGTTCATGCGTTTTCCCTGATCGCAGGGCAACGGGCTGGGGGCGCCGCGATAGCGCGCCGATCATGGGACAATGCCCCGTGGAGATTGAACACAGCGCCAGTGACGATATAGACCCGGCAATCGAATGCGATCATTGCCAGGCGTACTGCTGCCAGCTGCCCGTGATTCTATTGCCGGGCGACCATCCGCCGGACCATTTCATCGACATTGATGACAACGGCGTTGAAATCATGGGCAAGGCCGACGACGGCTGGTGCGCGGCCTTGGACCGCGACACGATGCGCTGCTCGATCTATGAACGTCGTCCTTGGGTCTGTCGAGAATTCGCGATGGGTGGCAACGACTGCCAAAACGTTCGCGCCGATTGGCGACGCATCGCCGTCACCCTGCGCTGAAGCGGCATGGCCTGGTTCGTCTACGTCATCGAATGTCGCGACGGCAGCCTGTACACGGGCATCGCGGTCGACGTGGCCCAGCGCTACGCCAAACACGTCGCCGGCACCGGCGCGAAGTATACGCGGTCACGGCCGCCGCTACGCTTGCTGGCCGTGATGGCATGCGAGGATCGTTCCAGCGCGTTGAAAATGGAATACGCGATTAAGCAGCTTTCGCTGCTTCAGAAACGAGCATGGTGTTCCGAAAACGCCTTGCAAGAAACGTAGGAGCGGGGGGGGGCCCCCCCCCCGTGTTTGGCGTGTAAAAGGTTGAACAGGAGGCGGGGGTACGGCCCGCGACAAAAAGATATTTCTGGGTTGGGGGGCA
>JBBSAA010000022.1:0-22736 GCA_038252715.1 Lysobacterales bacterium
CAATGAAGGTGTCGCTGGCAGGCACATACGCTTCGGGCTGGTAGTAATCGTAATAGCTGACGAAATACTCGACCGCGTTGTTCGGGAAGAAACTCTTGAATTCGCCGTACAGCTGGGCTGCCAGGGTCTTGTTCGGCGCCAGCACCAGCGTCGGTTTCTGAACGGCCTGCACCACGTTGGCAATAGTGAACGTCTTGCCGGACCCGGTGACACCCAGCAGCGTTTGGTGTGCCAGGCCGGATTCGAAACCTTGGATGAGTTTGCCTATTGCCGCGGGCTGGTCACCCGCGGGCTGGAAGGGCGAGACGAGTTCAAAACGTTCGGACATCGGGGGGCTCATCCGGGTAATCGCTCAGTATAGTCCGGCGCATATCTTCGCTAGATGAACTATTTCCGACTGAGCCTACGCAAGTTGTAGTCATCTCCCGATAACCTCGAACGCGCCCGCGAACCAAGCTGCACCGATCCTCCCGCAGTGCATCGGCCATGCCCCCAACTCGCGGCTTCACCCTGTCCGAATTAGTCGTAGCGATGGCAGTTTGCGCCATTAGCCTGGCCGTGGCGGCCCCTTCTTTCTCCTCGTTGCTGGCCTCACAGCGACTAATCGGCACGAGTAATCGCGTCCTGGTTGAAATCCAGAGCGCCCGTCTGCTGGCGGTGCACAGCAACAACCGAGCCACAATCTGCGGTTCCGACGACGGCGAAACCTGCAACGGCAGTGCGAACTGGTCATCGGGCACCCTGACCTTCCTCGATAACAACCGCAACGGCAGGCGCGATGCCCTTGAGCCCGCCCTGAGGCGCCTGCACCTGGAGGAACTGCATGGACTGCAGATTGGCACATCAAATGGTCGAAAATCCCTCGCGTTCACGCCCGCCGGCTTTACCGCCGGCACCAACCTGACCCTGCATATCTGCGCGCACAATCGCCGGGAATGGCGGCAAATCATCGTTAATCTGGCCGGGAGGAGCCGCGTCTATCGCCCTCTGGAACCGTCCATTTGTGCACTCTAGGACCCTCGCCGACCCGAATCGACGCAAATCTCGGCTTGACCGTTTGCCCAGTCAAGGTAAAATGAGGGAATACGCCTGAATAGCTCAGCTGGTTAGAGCACTTGACTGTTAATCAGGGGGTCGTTGGTTCGAGTCCAACTTCGGGCGCCAAATTCTGCAAATTGAAAAGGCCTGCATTGCTGCAGGCCTTTTTTTTATGCTTAGCAAAGCTAGCGTATGGACGGTGGCTAGGCGCCTAGCGCCCGGCCGTCGCCTGTACTCAAGGGAAACAATCGATCAGCGTCGAGGTGCCTGACTTGGTCTTAGTGCCCACCTGATTGGTAGTAATCGTCCCGCACTTGAGGTCTTTTTGCGTGGACAGATTCGGCGTCGCGGTGACGGTATAGGTCCTGGCATTTTCTGCCCGAGTGAACGCGTAGAACGCCGCGAGGTCGGTCTGGCACTGCAATGGCGTGGTATTCAAGGCCGTGTTCGTGCCGACATAGGTCAAGTTCGTCGTGTACCGACGTTCATAGAGTTGCCCTTGCTCCAACAAGCAAGACGTCGCCGCCTTGCGCCGAGACTTGATCACCGAGTCGGCGTAGCTGGTGTACGCCAGACTGCTCAGGATGCCGATGATCGCAACTACGATCATCAGCTCAAGTAGATTGAAGCCGGCCTGGCGACGCGCGAATGTCATCGCGCGCGCCCTGCGGTTGGCGGAAATGGATCGTGTCATGGTCAGTCCCTCAAGATTTCGCGCCAGGAGATTCGGCCGGTCACCCGGGTATCAGCAATGGGAAGGCGGCTGGGCTTGTTGACGGACGAACCACCAATCAGCAGCACATTACCGACCTGCACCGGTGTTGAGGGCATACCCACGCCCGGGTCGATGGAGCCCGGGGGGTAATCAGTACCCGCGACGCCTACTTTGTCAGCGGCTGTGATTAGGCCGTCGCCGTTCGAATCAAAGAACGGAGCCAGGACGCTGCCGCCGGAGAAAGCATCCACGGCATTGACGAAGCCGCCGCCACCGGGCGTGCACGGATCATCGGACGGTGACTGGCTTGCTTCGACCAGCACAGTGCCGCCGACCAGGATCGGGTCGAATACCATCCGCTCACCGATTTTCTGCGCGGCGCCGTAAGGCGGATTGACCAAGTCCAGGTACCAGCCACTCTTGCCGACCATGTCGCCCACGCCAGCAGGACCAAACACCCGCAATGCCGGCTTGGCGGCGACGGCTGGCGGTCCGATGACAGCGGGAACTGCGGCCTGATAGTAGATAACCTGACGCTGACGCAAGGCGGCGCGGCTGGCAATCGGCGTGCCAACGTCCTTGATGCCGTACCACGTTTGCACGTCGTTGTTGCTCAAGTCATTGCCGGTCAGGAAGCGGCCGGTGCCGAAGAAGAGCCAGGTTTCAAACGTGGTCGGATCCAGCGCGATCGACAGACCGCCGGTAATGGGCTGCGGTTTGTTGGCGCTGTCCTTGGCAGTGAAGAGAGGCGCCGTCGGTGCAGACCAGAGACCCGGGGCGGCGTTGCTGAGGTCGAACTTCCAGACGTTGCCGAGCAAGTCGCCGGCATACACCAGGTCAATCGTGCCATCGCTATTGGCATCCCAGCCACGCGGCGCCGACAGTCCATTCGGTGAGGTGGCCGAACCGTAGGTGGCATTGGTGATGTTGAGTTTCTTGATCAAGTTGCCATTGGCCAGATCGAACACGAACAAAGCCGGCAAATTGCTGCTGCCGTTGATCCCGTTCGGAACGATTACGGCATCCACGCCGTTGTTGAGCTTGGCAATAATTGGCTTGCCCAGCACGTTGCCCATCTCGGCATCATTGCTGCGCTCCCACAACACCTTGCTCTGGTTGAAGCCGGCCGGGTTGGAAACATCCAGCGCGAACACGCCGTGCCCGCCGCGCCCGAGTGCACCGACGAGCACATTCTTGCCGGGGGTCTGTGAGCGCCGGCTCACCACCAACGGACCATCTACGAAGAAGTAGTGGGCGTAGGAAGGCACCGACAGCGCCTTGAGGTCGCCGAAGCTGATTCCGCCGGGAACATATGCAAATTGCTCGGCGCCCGTCGTGCCATTGAACGCATGCAGCATGCCGTCGTTGGCTCCGACAAATACGGTATCCACCGCAGGCAAGGTCGTTGGCAACGTGGTCGCGGCTTCTTGCAAGTATTCCGGCGAGGAGTTGACGATGTCGCCGATTAAGCTGTCACGCACGCGCAGCGGGGTTGGGCCGGTTTCACCCGAACGATCACCCCGGATGTAGTCAAACAAGGTTTGGCTACCGAGTGCGGTTTTCTGTGCAGCGGTCAGGCTAGCCCAGGTGAACGGAATGCCGTTGGAGCCGTTGAACGAAAAGATCTTGCGCGCACCCACCAGAGGCATCTGCGCGGACGCCGTCCAAACTGGCGAGGTGCTAATGCCGCTGGGCGTGATCGAGTAGGCCGCCACATCGCCGTTCCAGGAACCGGAGAAATAGCTGGCGGCAAACACCTTCGAACCGCTGGCAATACGCGGGCCGGTAGTGGCGACACTAGAACCAGAGGCCAAGCGACGACCGATCGCGGCCAAGGCTGCCTTTAGACCCTCGGAGAATTCGTTGGAATTGGTCGCTGCGACGAACTCACCATGACCGTTGACCGAGGCGTGGAACAGGTCGTCAATACGCGTCGCGTTCTCAGCCACCAAGGGGCTCGGCCAGACCTTGGTGCCGGCGGTCAACGCAGGCAGGTCCGTTTTCGGGTCAAGCGTACCCTGCAGGCCAATTGAGATGCCGAACGTCGTCATGTGCTGCCAGTAGCCCGGATCATCGGCCGATACCGGCACCTTATTATCCAAGTCAGTACGCAGATCCTCTTTCCAGTACTGCATTGCCACGTCGGCGAGGGTGGCACTCCAGCTGTCTTGGAACGGCCTGGCAGCGATGTACTGGTAAGGCGTAGCTGGCGGCGCACCGGCGCCCAAGGGGATGCTGACGCCGTCGGTGTCATCGGAATTGAGGACGGTGCCGGAGTTGAAGTTGCTCTGGCTGTTCCAGAAACCATCGGTCGTCAAAATCGCGAAATTCTGGCGGCAGGCCAGCTGCGCGCTTCCCGATTCGGGACCATAAGGACCAGTGCTGGCCGAGTTCTTGTAGTATTCACCGGCGGACTGCAACGCACCCTGCAGGGGCGTGTTGCTGCTGGCGATGGCGCCAAACAAGCGGTTGAACCACGTCGTGCGGTTTGACGACGCCGGCGACACGGTGTCGCGGAACAAGCCGCCGTCGGAACCCACTGGGATGTTGAAGGTATTTCTGCCCCAAATCGTCCTGAAACCTACCCGCAGGTTCTCGCCTAGGTCCGAGAATGCCTGGCTGGCGCCGGCTTTCGCGGTCTTGTTGCGCGTGCGGTAGAAGGTGTACCAGGTGGCGTAGTTATCGAGTTCTGCGCCTGGGCTGCGACTGGAAGCGGGGATCGCGGGTACGACCAGCGCATTCTTGTTGGGCGTCGTGACAGCGCAGTTGCTCCAATCCCAACCCGTGGGCGAGCCCAAATCGCAGTTATTGCTGTCCACCGAGTATTTGGTTTGAGACTGGAAAATGCTGACGTTGTTGAACTTGCCACCTTGGGCATACAGACGAATCTGGTAGGTGCCGGCGGCGGGATTGTTCAGCACGCAGCTTTCGTTATTACCGTTCGTGATCGAGCGGCAAGTGTAGGTGCCAGTAGTCGGCTGGTTGTTCAGCCGCACAAACAGATCTGCGCCGCGGGTGCCGGTCAACGTACCGCCCGAGGAAGTAATCGTCAGGTTCGTGGTGCCGGCAGGCACCACTACAAAGTAGGTAGTGGAGTAGTTGCCATTGTTAGCCGAAACGCCGGTAGCGACCGGCAGCACGACCGGCGTCGGTGTCCCTGCCGCACTGAGCTCGGCACGGATGACGCGACCATCGGTCAGGATCTGGTAACGGTAGTAGTTTTCGGCATCATTGAGATCCAGCCCGTTCGCTGTGGGGACGTAGTAGGTCTGAATGTTCGCGGTGAGGTCGATCGGATCGGCGAGCGAGGTGTCGTTGTCGGACGCTGCCGTCGGGCCCGGATCGGCATACAGGCTCTTGTCGGCCTTACGCCAGGGCTGATAGTCCGTCGCCGGGTTGTAGTAAATGCCGTTCAAGGCCGCCGTGTATCGACCAATATTGGGCTTACCGCCGGCCGTGGATGTGGCGGGTGCGGAATCGCTAGCTGCGCCCGGGCGCGGCATGAAGTCGCTTGCCATCGAGCCCGAGTCATCAAGAATGAACATGATATTCGGCGGCACCGTCGAGCCCGATTGCAGCGGCACGTTCGGGTAGTCGATCGGATTGGCTGCCGCGGCCGGCAGACTGATTACGGTCGCGAAGAATCCGGCCACGAGGGCGGGAACACGACTGCGCGCGACCTTACCGTGGAACTGTGAAAACAGGCTGGACGTATTCATTACAGTGCTCCCGCTCATGGCGCGGCGAAATTGGTTTGCAGAATGACCTGGGACCGCTCGAAGTCATTGCTAGCAGCAGTGATTCGGTAACGCGGGGACATGCACGTGGGTGATTGCGGAATCTCTCGATCGCAGCCGGGCCAGTTCGGTGCTTCGCCCATGTTTTCGACCAAGTAACTCGGCGCGGTCGCGGTGTTGGCGATGCCAGACTCGGCCGGGAAAACCGCAGCAATACCACCTGCGGCCAAGATGGTATCGGCCGCATTGGGCAGGATCGGGCAGCGGCCGGCGATGCAGGCGCCCGACGCCGGGAAGTCTGTTGGCACGCTGTTTCCGGCCAACGCCTCACCCTGGCGGAGCGCCGCTTCAACCGCTTGGAAGCTGATGCTGCGGTCGTACAGATTGCTGCTCATGCGCTCTTCCATCATGGTGCCGCGCAGGCTGGCCAGCCCAAGCAAGGTCATGATCAACAGCAAGATAAGGACAACGATCAGGGCCACGCCACGCTGGCGCTGCGCCATAGGCTTTCCGCGCAGGACGGGGCTCATGAGTTGTGATTCCGAAGAGTGACGACGTGGAAAAGTTCACGGCGCAAGGCGGTGCTGTCGGTGCCGACACGCTCCTGCCCTTCACCGCCTTCCATATTGAGTGTGATTCGCACAGCGCTGACCAAGGGCCAACTTGCTACGACTGGTGCATCGACGTAGTCAGCCGTACCTTGAACCAAGTACTGGATCTGCATGTCACGTACGCCTTCAACGATTTCCTGGGCCGGCAGATTGTCGACGGTCTGGTAGAGCGATCGCCCGGCACCGCGACCGTTGTCGGCCACATACCAGCGCACCGCGCGCAGTTTGGTGAGCATCGTGCTGGGTTGGAAGCTATAGGTCTTGACCGGCAAGGCGCAGGGGTTTGGATAGCCTAGGCCCAATGCACAGTTGACGACGCCGTCGGCACGCGGCGTGACGCTATATGAAATATTGGTCGCCGTCGCCGCGTTAACCACGAAGATTGATGCCTGGCGATAGTCGCAGGCCAAGGCGATATCGCCGGCGCGGAAGGCGGTGCCGCCAGTCGTGGCCGAGAACGAGTTGGTGGCCGGGACGTGGTTAACACTAATTCCGCTGCTGCCGCCCGATTTGATCTCGACCGCGTCAGTATTGGCGGCGCCAACCAGTCCCGCTGGGAAGACACCATTGTCGTAGCCGACGATGCCGCCAGCATTCCAAGTGCCCATCCAAGCAGAGGTAGCGAGTGCGCCTGGATAGGTGACCACGTTGGAAATTGGCAGGTTGGAGGAGCATGGATTACCCGCTGCCTCGCGGATATCTCGGGCCATCAACTCAAACGCGAGGCGCGAGTTCTCTTGGACGCGACCGACGCTCTCGGTAGCGGCATACGCCTGCCGGTTGCTGATGAACATGCCAATTGCCGCACCGGAGATCAGCAGCCCCAGCACCAGCGCGATCATCAACTCGACCAGGCTCATGCCTTGAACGCGCAACGTGCGCGCGGAAACAGGATTCTTGGTTTTCATATCTGCGTCACCACTCCGACTTCTTGCAGCGCATTGCCCTGGGTACCGCGCGCATCATTCCAGCGGACGCGCACGACGCAGCGGCTAGTGAGCGCCGGCGGCACTACCGCATTACAGACGATGCCTCCGCAGGCATCGGGCCCCATCGCGCGCTGGATCGCCTGTAGCCAAGCCCGACGGTCATTGACGCTCAGGTCGGTGGCCGACTGCGCAGGAATATTGCAAGCACCGGGAACCAGCGGCATGTTGTACGTCAGCGCGCGCGCGACGGCGGCATTGGCGCGCATTGAGTCAAGGATCGTGTAGTTGTAGACCACCGATTGGCTGCGCTCTAGCGAGCTTTGGCTGTTACGCAGCGCGCTTGATTGCAGCGCCGCGACGCCAAGCATGCCGATGGCCAGGATCAGTACGGCAATCAGTACTTCAATCAGGCTGGCGCCACGGCTTGCCCGGGCTGGGACTCGCCGGCGATGAAGGGAACGATTGATCATTTGCAGTCTCCGGAATTTTTCATTTCACGAGGCAGTGCAGGCACAGCCATCAGCGGGTATTGGGCGGGACAGCACAAACGCCGGCCGTGGCGAACCGTGATACCGAAATTCGGCTGCCGGCGACCAGACGCACTTCGCGTGAGTTTTCGCCGATCGATGCGTCCGGGATGCAAACGCTGAAAATCGCCGACATCGGATTGCCCGTGGAGGTGGCGCGCGCCAAACCGTCGGAGCGAAACACCACGGTATTGGCCTCGGCGCCGACGGCCGCGCTGCCACGAACTTCAATGGGAGCTGCCGACGTTGTCGCTCGCAGCAGGGTTTCTCCGGCGTCGCGCACGCCGTTGCGGGCGTTGGCGGCGTTGAGTACGCCGGCGCCGTTGTCACCGTTGTCCACAAACGCGATCCAACCGCCCCAGGCGCCGCCACCGGCCGTGCAGGCAGCAGTGGCACCGGCATCGGGGTTATCGCTGCGGCAAACCACGGTGCGGGTATTTCGGCGAATAGATTCCATTCGAGCGGTCTGAAGCGTTGCTACCAGCTCGTTGGCGGGCGTGGTCAGGCGACCGACGTTATAAATCCAACGGAAACTGGGCACGGCGATCAGCATGAGGGTCGCGATGATGGCCACGACCACCATCAGCTCGACCAAGGTAAAACCGCTCGACCTTCCCGGCTTCAGGAAGGGCGACCGAGCGTTCGATGGATTGTTGGCTGGTTTCAAGACGGCGCACCCCTATTGGCTTGGATGGGACCGTAGAACAGTCGCCGCAAGACTGCCAGCGACCCCCGACAGGCGGATCGATCGGTGCTCCCAGCGGCATCCCGCTTCCCGGTCAGCATCGCGGCAAGGCATTATCGGCGGGCCCACCCTCCTGCAGTCACGTTGCCGATGCCCGCTTCCGCCCCACTGCCCGCCCATCCGCTCGACGCCCTCTGGCAAGCACCCGCCATCGTGTCGGTCGTCTTGGTCGGGGAGTGCCTAGCCTTGGTGCTGGCGCTAGCCCCGGGTGCCGACGGTGACCGCTGGGTGTATTTCGGGCTGGCCTCGTTAATGATCCAGTGGATCGTGCTGCTGACCTTGGGCGGGCTGTGGACGGTTCGTCGTCAGCTCTCTCGTTGGCCGACGAATCGGCTTGCGTGGGCGGCGCTTGCCCTGCTGATTGCGACCACCTGGCTCGTGGGAGGCGCCACTTGGCTGTTGCTCCATGAGACCTGGCCGATGGACCGACGCGATTGGCTAAGCTTCGGACTTCGCCTGACCGCGATCGCTTTGGCCGTAGGCCTGCTTGGCCTGGCGGCATTTCAGAACCACTGGCAGGCACGGCGCCTGGCGATCCGGGCCAAGCAGTCCGAGTTGGAAGCCCTGCAGGCGCGAATCCGGCCACATTTCCTGTTCAACACCCTCAATACCGGCGCCGCCTTGGTACACGCCCGCCCCGCGGACGCCGAGCACCTGCTGCTGGACTTGGCCGACCTGTTCCGGGCGGCGCTGTCAGGCCCGCGAAATATTCCGATCGCCGATGAGCTGTCGCTGGCGCGGCGCTACCTCGAGATCGAGGCGCTGCGCTTTGGTGAGCGCCTGCAGGTGAATTGGCAGATCCAGGAACGGATGCCGGAGGTGGTCGTTCCAGCGTTATCGATCCAGCCACTGGTGGAAAACGCGATCCGGCACGGGATCGAACCTTGCCCTGATGGCGGAACCATCGATATCGATGTCCGCGTCGAGAAAGCCATGCTAGTGGTCACGATCAGCAATGACCTACCGCGGGCCGGCGGGCCCGCGACGACCGGTCACAAGGTGGGCCAGTCGTCTTCGCGCGAGCGCATCAGCGCCCTGAGCGATGGCCGCGGCCGGCTCGATACGCGCATTGAGAATGGTCGCTATTTCGCGACGGTCAGCTTACCGATCTAGCGGCGCAGAGTGCTGTATTTTTCGCCAGCAAGCTGGCTCCTACGAGGCGGCGGAATTTTTCGCCAGCAAGCTGGCTCCTACGATGCGCGATGTAGGAGCCAGCTTGCTGGCGAACAGAACCTATGCAACCGCCAGCTAAACGCCGATGACGCGGTAGCAAGGCTTGTATTCGCCTACCATCTTCATACGCCGTTGTTGAACGAAAGCGCGCAGCAATCCGTCCAAGGCCTGCATGATCTGCGGGTCGCCATGAATCTCGAACGGACCGAACTGTTCAATTGCACGCATCCCGTCTTCCTTGACGTTGCCGCCGACGATGCCGGAAAACGCGCGACGCAAATCCGCGGCCAACAGATGGGTCGGCTGGTCGCGATGCAGGTTCAAGCCAGCCATCGCCGCATGCGTGGGCTGGAACGGCTGCTGGAATTCGGACGGGATATTGAGCGACCAATTGAAGAAAAACGCGTCCTTCTCATGCAGGCGATACTCGCGCACCTTCTTGATGCCCTTGGCCATTGCCGCTGCAACTGCCGGCGCGTCATCAACAATGATTTGATAAAGCGAAGCCGCCTCATCACCGAGAGTTAGGCGCAGGAACTGGTCGATCTGCTGGAAATACGCCGCCGATTCCGCCGGGCCGGTCAGCACGAACGGGAACGGGATGCCGACGTTGTCCGGGTGCGTCAACAGACCCATTAGATACAGAATTTCTTCGGCGGTGCCCACGCCACCCGGGAACACGATGATGCCGTGGCCGAGGCGCACGAACGCTTCAAGGCGTTTCTCGATGTCCGGCATGATCACCAGGTGGTTGACGATCGGGTTCGGCGACTCGGCCGCGATGATGCCCGGCTCGGTGATGCCGATATAGCGATTGCCGGTACGACGTTGCTTGGCGTGCGCAATCGTCGCGCCCTTCATCGGGCCCTTCATCGCACCCGGGCCGCAGCCCGTGCAGATATCGAGTCGACGCAGGCCCAGCTCGTAACCCACTTTTTTCGTGTAGTCGTACTCGTCGCGACCGATCGAATGGCCGCCCCAGCACACCACCAAATTCGGATCCATGTGCGGGCGCAGAACGCGTGCATTGCGCAGGATCTCGAACACGGCACCGGTGATGCCGCGGCTATCGGTAAGGTCGAACTTGCCGCTGCCGTGGACTTCGGTCGCGGTGTAGGCGATGTCGCGCACCACCGCGAACAGCAGCTCAGCGACGCCGCGGATAATCTCGCCGTCGACAAAGGACATCGCCGGGGCGTTTTTGAGTTCGATCTTGATGCCGCGATCTTGCTGCAGCACCTGGATGTCGAAATCGGGGTAGCGCTGCTGTGCCGCACGCGGGTCGTCGGAATCGCTGCCGGTGGTCAGCACCGCCAAGGCGCAGCGACGCATCAGCTCATGCATGCCGCCGATGGAGGCGTCACGTAGGCGGGCGATTTCTTCACGGGACAGGATGTCGAGTCCGCCGCGCGGGGAAATTCGCGCATTGACGGTCGGGTGGTTGGTGTGGATTTGGGTCATGGTGCGTTGGCTCTTGGTCATCGTCGTTGTTTGAACAGCCGACTTTAGCACCCGGCGACAGGCTCGGCACACGCCGCTACACGGCACAAAAAGAAACGGCCGGTGTCTCCACCGGCCGTTCAGGTCTTGCTTGGAGCGTTGGATCAGAACTCGTACTTCAGCGTGAACTGTGCCGACCACTGCGACTCGCCACGAGCCTGGCGGGTTACATAGTCTTCGACTTCGCCGTTGACGCCGTAGATGTACTTGCCGGTCGGCGCGTCAATGCCGAGATAGTTGACGTAGCTGCGTGCCAATCCACCCTGGGACTGGAACGCCACTTCATCAATGCGGCCCCACTTCTTGTTGATGATGTTGCCGACGTTGAGCACGTCAAGGATCAGCGACACCCTATTGCCGGAGAAGAAGCCCGGGAATTCCTGGCTGACGCGCATGTCGAACGAGTTCGTCCACGGCGCAAACGAGGAGTTGCGGTCGACGACGCCGCCGGCGTACTGAGCCAAGCCGTTGGCCTTGGCGATCGCCCAGAAACGAGCCTCTTCGTCAGCGCTGCCGTTACCATTGAGGTCGCGGAACAACACTTCACCCGAGCCAATGCCGCGCGGCACATACAGCAGGTCGTTCGTGGAGCCGTCACCGTTCAGGTCGTTGTTGTAAACCCAGCTGTACGGCTTGCCGCGGCGGCCTTCATAGAACACCGCGAAGCGGGTGTTGTTGTCACCGAAGAACTTGTGCTTCCAGTTCAGCTGGCCAGTGAAGCGATCCTTGACGAGGTACGCCGAGTTCGCGGCCACTTCCTCGTTGGCGTTGAACACCGACACCGACTGCCAGCTTGAATTGGCGACCGACGAGGACAGGCTGCTGACTTCTTCAGCCGCCGTGTAGGAGTAACCCAACTGCCAGTTCCACTCGGCACCGATCTTGCCGGCGAGGCTGACGGTGAAATTGTCACCGCCACCCTTCCCGGTGCGCTCGGCGAGCAACACGTTATTGAAGCTGGCGTTGTTGAGCGCGCGGTTGCGGAAGCCGGTGCAGGCGCCAGTGGTGGTGGTCGCGCCGGAGTTCTGCCAGCAGGCCTGGTTATAGCCTTGCGGGGTGTAGTACAAGGCGCGGCCATCCGGGCCAGTGCGGGTCGAATTACCCA
This sequence comes from Lysobacterales bacterium, assembly GCA_038252715.1. Taxonomy (GTDB): domain Bacteria; phylum Pseudomonadota; class Gammaproteobacteria; order Xanthomonadales; family Xanthomonadaceae; genus Arenimonas. The sequence continues at coordinate 12,081 of JBBSAA010000022.1, forward strand.
GGTTCAGGTGCTTGTAGAAAATCGCATCCTGCACTTCGGTATGGATGTACTCGGCCGACAGCGTCATACCCCAGAACGGAAGTTCATGGTCAAACGCGAGGTTGAATTTCCAGACCGACGGCTGCTCGAGATCTTCCGAGAGGAAGTCCACATTGGCTGCCGGCACGGCACCGGCGAAGGCGGTCGGCTGGTTATTCGGATCAGAGCTGAACAGGCCGCCGGCCGTCGAGCAAGCCGCGAAGCCCGAGATACCGCAACCGATCACGCGCGTGGCGATACCGGTGTTGGAGTACGGATTGGATAGCCAAACGCTGGCCGCCGCGCCTTCAAACAGGCCGACGCCGCCGCGCAACTGGGTCTGGCGCGCGCTATCAAACGTGTAGTTGAAGCCGATGCGCGGCTGGAACAGCACGTTGCCATCGAGGGTCACGTCGTTGCGGCGACCGAAGCCGCCGGTGGCGCGCGTAACCACACCGCCGCCGCTCAGCGAACCCGCGACGACCGGAGCACCCGCCGCGGCGTTGTACAGCGGCGCGGTGTTCATCTGCTTTTGGTCGACGCGGAAGCCGTAGTTGAGGGTCAGGTTGTTGTTGACCACCCAAGTATCTTGCAAGAACACGCCCAGGTTTTGGTAGTCCCAATTGGCAACGCCGTCGTTGAGCGAGAAGCCCGGCGCACCGACTTGGACCGAATAGGAGGTCGGACGGCCGCGACGGAAATTCTCGAGCACGGCCGCTTCGTTTTGCGCACGCGTTGCGGTATTGCAAGTTACGCCAGCGGCGACCGCCGGGTCGGTATAGAAACCGGCACCGCCGTTGATGCAGGCGAAGGTGTAGTTGCCGCGGGTGTCCTGCAAGAAGGCGTTGTAAACGGTGTTGTCGTCATAGTCGAGACCGGCTTTGAGCTGGTGATCACCCAAGAACAAGTTAGCGCCCAGGTAGTAGTTCCAGGTCTTGGTCGCCAAGTCGTTGAAGTGACGGCTGCGCTCGGTGCCGAAGGTCAAGCCAGCCGAGGTCGAAGACACGGCCGGCGAACCGGCCGGCAGCGCGCCGGCGAAGTTCAGGCGGATCTGCGGCAGGTTCGAGTTGTTAGCCGGGGCGCTGGCGTAGTCGCGGTAGGACACCTTGAACTCGGTCGAGAACGTGTCGGTCCAGTCAGAGAACACCTGGCCGACATACGTTTCGATCGTCTTGTTCTGGCTGTACCACTGCGAGCTGAGCGAAAGCAGGTTGTTGAAGAAGTTCGGGAAGGTCGGATCCGACTGCTCGGTCTTGCTCCAACGCAGGCTGGCCTTGTGGCGCTCGCCGATATTGGCGTCGAATTTGATCAAGGCGTCCTTCACCGTCAACTCTGAGGCGGGCGCTTCCACATCACCGGCGGAGAACCCCAGGCCAGTGGCAGCAGCCTGCGCGCCGAGGATTGAGCTCGGGGTCAGGGCAACATTCGTGCGATTGCTGCCGAGCGGGCCAAATTCCGGCGAACCGCGCGAGCTGTTGAGCTCTTCATAGGCGGCGAAGAAGAAGATGTTGTCCTTCCAGATCGGCCCACCAATGGTGAAGCCCTTGGTGTCTTCCTTGAAGTCCGCCGGGGCGGAATAGGTTTTGTTGGTGCGGTTGAAGCGATCGCCCGACAGGCTGTCATTGCGATACACGTAATACAGCGAACCCTTGAACTCATTGGTACCGGACTTGGTCACGGCATTGATGTTCGCGCCGGTGTAGCCCTTCTGGGTGACATCGAAGTTGGCGATATTGATCTGTACCGACTCAATCGCGTCAATCGACACTGGCTGCTTCAGGGTCGGCAGATTGTTGGCCTCGAGGCCAAAGGTGTCGTTGGTCGAGACCGAGTCAATCGTGATCGAGTTGAAGCGCGAGTTCTGGCCGCCGGCGGAAATTTCGCCGCGGTCTTTATCGGTCTGCGAAATACGCGGATCGAGGCGAGCGTAGTCCTGCAAGTTGCGCTGCACAGAGGCGAACGAGGTCAGCTTCTCGGCGCTGATGTCGGTGCCCGCGCCCATCTTGCTTGAGCTGAAGATCGACTCGGAATTGCCGGTGACTTGGACGGCCGCGATGTCGGTGGCCTTGCTGCCCAGGGTGGCGTCGACCGTGCCGGTCTGCGCCAGCTGCAGATAAACGTTCTCGCGACGCTCGGTCACGCCATCTTTAGTGATGGTGATGGTGTACGGGCCGCCGACGCGCAAACCACGCGCAGAGTAGCGACCTTCGGCATCCGTGGTCGCCTTGCTGACCGAACCGGACGCGGTGTATTCGATGGTGACGTCGGCGCCTGCGACCGGCTGACCGGTGCTGCCCGAAACGCGACCGCTGACGGCGGACGTGGTGTTCTGCGCGAACGCCGGAGCGGCTGCCAGCGCGATGGCCAGGCCGAGGGCGAGCTTCGAGAGCCGGACCCGATTGAAGTTGGACATGGTTAAACCCCGAGTAGATAAACGAGTTGTGTGGTTTTGGCGTCCTGCCGCAAGTTACGTGGGCCCCTGGACCCTAGATACGTCACCGCATGTCCGTGCGTCCCCCTGGACCCCGAACAATAACAAGAGCTTAACATGCTAGAACCGACACATGACACCCACATGACGGTGCTGGTGCGGTGATATTGAGGGGCGCTGCCTGGGGATAACGGCCAGTTCTAAGCGCGCAGGTAGGTCGCCACACCGTCCAGCAGCATTTGCACCGAAATGGCCACCAGCAGCATACCCATCAAGCGCTCGATGGCGACCAGAACCCGCGGACCCAGCAGCTTGTAGAGGTAGATGGACGAGAACAAGATGACTGCGGCGCCGAACCACGCAATCGCCAGCGCCAGGCTCCAGTCGGCCATCCGTGCCGGCTCCTGGCTGCCCAGCAGCATCACCGACGCCATGCCCGAGGGACCGGCAACCAGCGGAATAGCCATGGGGACGATGAAGGGCTCGCCGTCGAGCTTCTCGCCGAACATCCCCTCGGGGCTGGGAAAGATCATTTTCAGGCCGATCAGGAACAGCACGATACCGCCGGCGATCGAGACCGACTCCTGACGCAGGTGCATCGCCTCCAGCACATAGCGCCCGCCCCACAGGAACGCAAACAGCACGCCCAGGGCAATCAGCAGCTCGCGCATGAGCACGATCCGGCGGCGCTCGGGCGCCAAAGGCTTGAGCAGGCCGAGGAACACCGGGATGTTGCCCAGCGGGTCCAAGATCAGGAACAGCAGCAGGGCGGCGGAGAGCGTGGTCATCATGTCGGCGAATCATCCGTCCGGGCTGTCGTTCCCGCAACGACGGGCCGCTAGTGTCTTTGATTGTGGATACAAAAGACACTGCATGGCCCCGGTTAGCGGCCGCGCAGCGATCCGAGCGCGCTAACCGGCCAGCTCAGGCGGACGGGCGCGGCGCGTAGACCTGCCCGCGCCAGTCTCGGCCGGCAACAGAGAGTAAATGAACGCAAGCCGGCGCATAAATGCTGGCTGGTGGGCAGGTGGTCGCCGCTTCTTCAACATAGGCGCGGCTGCGAATGCTGGTGCGCATGGGTCCGGGCTCGAGCAGACTGACCCGGACTGGGCCGATCTCGGTTTCGTCGTGAAGTAGTCGGGCCAGCCCGGCAAGGCCGGCCTTGGCGACGCCATAGGCGCCCCAGTAGGCGGTGTTGACCCGCGACAGATCATCCCCGACAAACACGACCGCGCTGTCGGGCGCGCGTCGCAGCCAGGGCAGGCAGGCCTGGGTGAGCAGCCAGGGGGCAGTCAGGTTGACGTGCAACTGCCGCACGAAGTCGACCGGCGGCGTGGCTTCAAGCGCCCGCAGGCCGCTGAAATCGGCCGCGCAATGCAGCAGACCATCGATGCCGCCCAGCTCCTCGCCGACCTTGTCAGCCATCGCTTCGTAGTCGGCCGGGTCCGCGCCGGCAAGATCCATCGGATACAGGGCGGGCTCAGCGCCCAACGCCTTAACCGCGTCGTAGACGCGATTGAGCTTCGGCACCTTGCGTCCGATCATGACAACGGTGGCACCGGCCTGCGCGCAGGCCTTCGCTGCCGCCTCGCCGAGGCCACCATGGGCACCCGTGATCACGATCACCCGGCCAGACAGGGCGTCCGGCGCGGGCACGGGCAACGCGGTCATGCCGGCTTTTGCGCCTCAGCGACCATCAGGGCCAAGTCACCGCTTTCATACAGTTCAACGGTGATGTCACTGCCGCCGATCAGTTCACCGTTAATGAACAGCTGTGGGAACGTCGGCCAGTCGGAGTAGCGCGGCAAATTCGCGCGGATCTCCGGATCCTCGAGCACGTTGATCGTATGCAGCTGCGCGCCCGCGGCTTTCAGCGCTTGCGTGGCCTTGCTCGAGAACCCGCACATCGGGAACTGCGCGGTGCCCTTCATAAACAAGACGATGGGATGGGCCTCGACTTCAGCCTTGATGCGGTCCATGACCGGATTGGTTGCCATAACATGCTCCGTTCACGGCGAGGAAACAGTCCTGCCGTGCATTCAAGCTAGAATTATAGCTTCCTTGCAACGCCAACGCCGGAGACGCCAGCCATGGCCATCGAATTACCCCCCCTGCCCTACGACCGCACCGCCCTTGAGCCACACATCTCTGGCGAAACGATCGATTTCCACTATGGCAAGCATCATCAAGCCTACGTCACCAACCTCAACAACCTCATCAAGGGCACCGAGTTCGAGGACGCGGACCTCGAAGCCATCGTGCGCAAGTCCCAAGGCGGCATGTTCAACAACGCCGCGCAGATCTGGAACCACACGTTCTACTGGAACTGCCTGAGCCCCAAGGGCGGCGGCGAGCCCTCAGGCAAGCTGGCCGACGCGATCAATGCCGCGTTTGGTTCGTTCGCAGCGTTCAAGGAAGAATTCACCAAGACTTCCGTCGGCACCTTCGGCTCCGGCTGGGGCTGGCTGGTGCAGCGCGCCGACGGCTCGCTCGCCTTGGTCAGCACGCCCAATGCCGCCACCCCGCTGACTGGCACCGACAAACCACTGCTGACCTGCGACGTCTGGGAACACGCGTACTACATTGACTACCGCAATGCCCGTCCGAAATACGTCGAGGCGTTCTGGAATTTGGTCAACTGGGATTTCGTGGCTTCGCAGATGGCGTAAAGCGCCTGATGTACGATTTGGAAATCGGCCGGGGCAACCTGGCCGTTTTCTTTTGCGCGTGAATAAACTCAATTACTGCAGTCGCGCCAGCTGGGCGCCAAGCTCATGAACCTGTCTGCCAACACAATGGCAACCTGCCTGCAGTCAACAGCCGCTAGCGCGCGACGTTCTCATGTTCGTGATTCCACGAAACGGAGAACGCTGATGAAAGTACGCTTTTGGCTATTGGCCCCAGCGCTGGCGCTGCTGATGACGACGACCGCGATGGCGCAGCCTCGCGACCGCGACAACAACCCACCCGGCCCACGCGGCGGCCCCGGCACGAACTGGGAAAACCCGCCGGGCTGGCGCGGTGGGCCCGGCGCCTCACCGAACTTCCGCACGTATCGGCACGGCACGTCGCGCTATCGTTTCGTTGTCGCGTCGAACGGCTACTACTTCAGCCAGAACTACGGCTATTGGCACCCGCAATACGGCCTCTGGAATCAGGCTCGACGTTGCTGGATAGACCTCGACAACAACCCGCCCGGCCCGGTCGGTGGCCGCGGCACCAACTGGGAAAATCCGCCGGGGCGCCGTGGCGGTCCGGGCGCATCACCGGATCGTTTTGGTCGCTGTCGCTAAGGGCGACTCGCGTGCGGCGCGCCCTGAGTTGGCGCGTCGCGCGGCTGGCCGCAATGCACGCAGACGGCCGGAGAAAAATAAATGGCCAGCCCATCCCGCTGCCAGAAATCGCCACACCTTGGGCAACGGAATTGGAGTAGGTGCCAGGCACTGATCGCCATCGTCATCATCAAGACGAGCATCACGGCGACCACGGGAATCTGGCCGAGCGATAAGTAGTCGGACAGGACAATCCCGACCGCACCGACCGGCAGGAAAGCGATGGCAAGCCAGTCACGACATCGCAAGCGTCGGCGCAAATCGGCCCATGCTGGATCGAGCAGTGCGCTCATTCCATCACACCCAGCGCACGCGCTTCAGATGCCGGTGTCGGCAAGGCGTGCCAGCACGGGCTGCACCTGCGCATCCCGGGCCAAGGCCGCGCCCGTGACCTTCAGCGCTTGCGACAAGTCGCTGCTCGAGTCAGCACGGAACGTCGCATGCCCGACCTTGCGGCCCTCACGCGGCGACTTGCCATAGTCGTGCCAATGACCGCAGGCGTCGGCCAACACCGGCAACGCCGGCGGCATTTCGCCGATCCAATTGAGCATGCAGGCGTGGCCGAGCATACGTGTGCTACCGAGCGGCAACCCGAGCACCGCGCGCAGATGGTTTTCGAATTGCGAGGTTTCCGCGCCTTCGATCGTCCAGTGCCCGGAGTTGTGCACCCGCGGCGCCATTTCGTTGGCGAGCAACTCGCCGTCTTTCAAGAACAGTTCGAGCGCAAACACGCCGACATAATCGAGCGCCTCGGCCACCTTGCAGGCGTTAGCAACGGCTTTGGTAGCTAGCACGTCATCGAGCGTCGCCGGGGCAAGGCTGGCCGACAACACGCCGCTTTCGTGCCAATTCTCAGTAATGGGCCAGGTCCGGAATTCACCGTCGCGACCGCGCACGCCGATCACTGACACTTCGCGTTGAAACGGCACGAACGCCTCAAGAATCAAGCCGACGCTCTCGACCTGCGGCCCGAGCGCACGCCAGGCAGCGTCAACATCGGCCGCTGACTTGATCCGGAACTGGCCCTTGCCGTCGTAACCGAGGCGGCGTGTCTTGAGGATGGCCGGCAATCCCAACTGGACGGCGGCCGCATCCAGATCGGCCCGCGAGGTGATATCCGCGAACGCAGGTACCGGAATATCCAGCGAACGGAATAGCGATTTTTCCGCAAGCCGATCCTGCGCTACCGACAGCGCGCGCGGGTTGGGAAATACCGGGATGCGCTCGGCCAGCCAGTGCGCCGATTCCGCCGGCACGTTTTCGAAATCAAACGTGGCCACATCGACGCGTCGCGCAAAATCGGCCAGCGCTACTTGGTCGCGATAATCGGCCTGCAGCAGCGGCGCAAACTGCGCGGCGCAGGCGTCAGGCGTGGCATCGAGCACGAGGAAGCGCAGCCCCAGCGGTGCGCCGGAAAGCGCCAACATGCGGGCAAGTTGCCCGCCGCCCAAGATCCCGACCGTGGTCATGCCGGGCGTGGGTCCAGCTGATCCATCACGTCTTGCGTTTGCTTGTTGCGGAAGGCCGCCAACGCGTCCCGAATCTCGGGATGGTCGTGGGCGAGCAAAGCTGCCGCGAACAGGCCCGCATTCGCGGCACCGGCCGGTCCAATCGCAAACGTCGCCACTGGCACGCCGGCGGGCATTTGCACCATCGAAAGCAGAGAGTCGAGGCCGTTCAAGGTCTTGCCCTGCACGGGCACACCCAGAATCGGCAGCGCGGTCTTGGCGGCCAGCATTCCCGGCAGATGGGCGGCACCGCCGGCACCAGCGATGATCGCGCGCAGGCCGCGTGCTTGCGCGCTGTGCGCGTACTCAAAAAGCAGGTCGGGCGTCCGATGCGCGGACACGACCTGGACTTCGTGCGGGATGCCGAGCTGCTCTAGGCGAGCCACGGCATGTTGCATCGTGTCCCAGTCGTTCCGGGACCCCATGACGACACCCACCAGGGGCAAGGACGCAGCGAGTGGGCTCATGGCATCGCCTTTGCACAAACGATCAGGTGGCTTGTGCGGAGCCCGGCCCGTGGGGCGAGCGCCGCATGCGAGTAAACCGTTATTCTAGACGTAACTCCCGGCCGGTACGACCCATGGACCGCAAACTCCTCGACATCCTTTGCTGCCCCAGCACCAAGCAGCCCTTGGCCCAATTGAGCGCAACGGAACTGGCGCGCCTGAACACGGCGATTGCGGCCGGCTCGGTCATGCGTGCCGACGGCAGCCCGCAGAGCGACGCTTTGGGCGAAGCGCTGGTGACCCGCGACCACAAGACTGTTTACCGCGTTGACGATGGCATCCCGGTGCTGCTGGCCGATGAGGCGATCGCGACCGCACAAATCAGCGACTTCCCGCAGTGAGCGCCCAGCGCGTGCAGGCGCCCGCCGATGCCGTGATTGAAGGCGACGTCGCACGCGCGCTGGCCGAAGACCTAGGCAGTGGCGACGTCACCGCCTGCTTGTTGCCTGACGTAGCCGAGCATGGCTACATCCTTCTCAAGGAAACCGCCGTAGTCGCTGGCCGACCTTGGTTCGACGCGTGCTTTCGCGCACTTGATCCGGCGGTGCGAATCGACTGGCGCGTCGCCGAAGGCGATCGGGTCAACGCCGGCACCGTGGTCTGCACGTTCGCTGGCCGCTCGCGAACCTTGGTCAGTGCCGAACGCTGCGCGCTCAATTTCTTGCAGACCTTGTCGGGCACGGCGACGGCGACGGCGGAGTTCGTCGCGCGCCTGGACGGCACCCGCACCCGTGTGCTGGACACGCGTAAAACCCTTCCCGGCCTGCGCCTTGCGCAGAAATATGCCGTGCGCGCCGGCGGTGGTGAAAATCACCGACTGGGCCTGCACGATGCGGTGATGCTGAAGGAAAACCACATCCACGCGGCCGGCTCGATTGCCGCCGCAGCGGCGCAGGCACGCCAACGCTTCCCCACTCTGCCGCTAATCATCGAAGTGGAAAACCTCACCGAGCTGCGCGAGGCGCTGGCCACGGACTGCACGCGCATCCTGATTGACGATTTCAGCAATGCCGATATGCGCGAGGCGGTGAAAATTGCCGGCGGCAAGATACCGCTGGAAGTCTCGGGAAGCGTCGATTTGCCGCGCCTGCGCGAGATCGCCGATGCCGGTGTCGATTTCGTATCGGTCGGCGCGCTGACCAAACATGTGCGCGCGGTCGATTTCTCAATGCGCCTAGGCGACCCGCCCAACTAATTTTCGCTGGATGGCGTAGGAGCGGCGTAAGCCGCGATCTTTTCCCAACGACCGCCCCACAATCGAACGCAAGCCGCGATTCCCGCCCAGCGCCTACGCTAGGACGGACGTAGGAGCGGCGTAAGCCGCGATCTTTTCGCGCAGCCTCCCCGCGGCACGACGCACCCTGAAGGCAACGCCGCGCCCAAGGGGTTTAGTTCTTGAGCACCATCACGGCAATCAGCACCAGTGCGGCCGCCATGATCACGATGCCCGACCACATCACCAGTTTGTTGCTGCCAGCGGCGGCTGCCGCAGGCGCCTTGCCCGAGGTCGGCGCCTTTGCGTGCTGAGATTGCGCGGCCATCTCCTGACCGGGCGCCACTAGGATGAATCGCACGGCGTCCAGACGCAGTTCATCACCGGCGTTGAGGAAGCCATTCTGCACGCGGCGGCCATTGATATAGGTTCCGTTAGACGAGCCCAAGTCTTCAACCGAAACGCCATCGGGCGTGGGCTTGATCAGCGCATGGCGACGGGAAATCTCATCGGCAGGCACCGAGATATCGCATTCCGCAGCGCGACCAATGACGATCGGCCCGGTGACCGGAAATACTTTACTGAACACCGCGCCCGATACGCCGCGCAGGACGTACTTGGGTACTGCCATGCGCACGCGGGTCGCGCCCGAATCTTCGTCTGGACCGCTTCCGGCGGCATTGCTGCGCGCCGCTTCGACGATGGCAAACTTCGCGACCACCGGGCCGATGCCGATGGAGTCGCCAGCACGTAAAGACATGATGTCGGTAACGGCCTTGCCGTTCACCGTCACCGCGCCGTCGCCGTGAACCTGCAGGTTGGCGCCGGTGGAGGTGATATGGACCTCGCAGTGCACCGGCTGAATGCCCGGCTGGGACAGTACAACCGCGCTGTCTGGGTCGGTGCCGATCCGGTTCACACCCGGATTTAGCAGCACTTGGCTGTGTTCGCCATTCGGAAAAACAAGTTTCATCTTCGCTCTCCTGCGAAAAGCCGGCCGCCATCCCGGCGGCCATGCCCGTATCTTAGCCATGATCGCCTCCCGGAAGTCACGGCGCAGCGCAACTTGTCCGGCCAAGCGACCGCCCCCACACTTCGTGGATGCTTACCCTCCTCGTCCTGATGATCGTTTCTGTGCCGGCCATCGCATTCTGGTCTGCTGGCCGCAACGTTGCCCAACTCGCCATCGACCATGGACGGCGGGCCTGCTACCACGCTGGCGTCCAGTGGCTGGACCAGAACGTGCATCAGGTGCGGCTACGCCTGTATCGGCGCAAGGACGGCTGGCTGGGTTGGGAACGGCACTTCCGCTTCGAGTACTCCAGCGGCGGCGAAGACCGGCATTCCGGGGTCGTGATCATGCAGGGCCGCGCCTTGGCCAGCCTGATCGGACCCATGCCTGCAGAGCCGGCCGAGCCAGTGCATTGAGCTAGCCGGGGCCGACTGGGCCTACTTGACGACGCGCAGATGCCCGCCGCGTTTCGGGCCATCGTCGACCGGATCGGGACTGTCGTCGGGACCGTCGTCCGGGGGCAGGACGGCGCCGTCCTCGGGCAGCATCATGCCCTGCCCGGTTTCTTGGGCGTAGATCGCCAACACCGCCGTCACCGGCACGATCACGGACTGGCTGACGCCGCCGAACCGGGCC
>JBBSAA010000023.1:0-22729 GCA_038252715.1 Lysobacterales bacterium
ATCGTACCTGCCCCGGCAGCACTGCAATCAACGCACGGCCGGCCAACCCCATCGGCGTCGGTCAGGCGTTGATGTGTTTGCCCAACCCCGGAGGTGCCCCATGGTCACACTGCACGCCCCAACCCCACGCCTGAACCTGGACGGCAAGCGCATCGCCGCCAACAGCGTGGTGATAGCCCTGCATGTCGCGGCAGCGATGCTGCTGCTGGCACCGATCAGCGCGCCCGATCCCATCGCCGATACGCGCGAATTGGTCGTGGTGCCCGATTGGACCCGGCCGACGCCGATTGATCCGCCGCCGCTGCCGCCGGTAGAAGAGACGATCCGACAGGTCACACATGCGACCCCCACCCACGTGCCGGTCAGCACACCGCCCGAGGCCAGCGAGGTCGCCTACGACGACGGTACCGAGGTCTTCGTGCCCGATACCGGCGTGGTGGTCCCGACCGACTTCGGCGACAGCACCGCCGCACCGACGATCCAAGCGCTCATGACCGACCGCGCCCCGACACCGCCCTATCCGGCCTTGGCGCAGCACCGTCGCATCAGCGGCAAGGTGATGTTGCTGGTGCTGGTGGACGCCACCGGCCAACCGATCCAAGTGGATATCGAGCAAAGCAGCGGCTCGAGCCTGCTGGATGACGCCGCGCAGAAATTTATTCGCGCCCGCTGGCATTTCGTACCCGCCCAACAGAACGGCGTCGCTATCAGCGCCTACGCCCGGGTGCCGGTCAATTTCGTGCTTTAGCCCGAGGTGAAGCCCGCTGGCAGGGTCGCCACCCTGCCCGGACCGGTCTAGGATGGACCGGTCCGCCATCGGGAGTGACCATGCGCCTGCCATCGACCCTGCTCGCCTGTGCCCTGCTCGTCGCCAGCGGTGCGATCACGGACGCGTCTGCCGATTCCCTGCGCGACACGCTCAAGCAGGCGCTTAAAAAACCCACGCTCTTGCAGGGCAACTTGGGTCAGGAAGAGGCCACCAGCGGCCTGAAGGAAGCGCTGGCCCAAGGCGTGCAGCGCGCAATCACCCAGCTAGGGCGTCGCGACGGTTTCCAAGGCGACCCGCTGGTGCGCATCCTCGTGCCGGAGAAGCTGCGCGGCCTCACCGACACTGCCCGCCGCCTTGGTGCCGGTAAAAAAGTCGATGAATTTGAGCTGTCGATGAACCGCGCCGCTGAACAGGCCGTGCCGGTCGCCGCAGACATTTTCGCGAACGCCGTACGGCAGATGACGGTGAGCGATGCGGTGAATATTGTTCGTGGCGCCGACGATGCCGGAACCCAGTATTTCCGCCGCGTGACCGAAGGCAATCTGCGGGCGAAATTCCAGCCGATCGTCGCCAAGGCCACCAGCCAGACCGGCGTCACCCAGCGCTACAAAGCGCTGACCGGCAAGAACGCCGGCCTCAGCAGCTTGCTCGGCGGCGGCCAAGCGATGGATCTGGACAGCTACGTCACCGATGAGGCGATGGATGGCCTGTTTGAGGTCGTCGCCGCGCAGGAAAAAGACATTCGCAAGAATCCCGCCCGGCGCACGACCGCCCTGCTGCGGCGCGTATTTGGCGGCTGAGCCTCAACTCCAAAGTGGGCTGACGGCGAAATACAGCGAAAAACAGCCCAAAACCGCGCACATGAAGGCCGCCATCAGCGCGCCGATATAGATCGTGTTGCCCATGAACCGCTGCCGCGGCGTCAGCGAATGAAAATTCGCGCCGTAGGCAGAGGCAGAGGACAGGCTGAGCATCAGCAAGAACCCGCAGCCGCCGGCCATCAGCACGGCGAGGATCAACCAAAGCCACCACGTCATCGTTGCCATCCCCCCGTCTGCCCGAGCGCCCGACGGCCATTCTAGTGCGGGTTTCGTCGCTGACGGCGCTTCGGCTTGGCCAATACGGGCGCCGCTTCAGCGCAAAGGGATACCAACAGCACGCCCGGCACCAGTACAGGGGGTAAAATAGCGGTCTAACTCACGGAGCCAAGCCATGTCCCCCGAACTCAAGGCACGCATCGAGCGCGTGCTGCAGGCCGATCGCGTCGTCCTTTTCATGAAAGGCGACCCGTCGTCACCGCAGTGCGGTTTTTCGGCGAAAGCGGCCGGAATCCTCAACGACTTGGTGCCAGGATTTGGCAGCGTCGATGTCTTGGCCGACGCCGAGATTCGCGAAGGCATCAAGCAGTACGGCCAGTGGCCGACGATCCCGCAGCTGTACATCGACGGTGAGCTGGTCGGGGGCAGCGACATCATCGAACAGATGTTGAACTCCGGCGAGCTGCACCAGGCGCTGGGCGTGCCCGCACCTGATCGCACGCCGCCGGCCGTGTTTATTAGCCCTGCAGCCGCCGAGGCCATTGCCCGCGCGCTCGATGGCGCCGAAGCCGGCGTCGGCCTACACCTGTCGGTGGATTCGCGCTTCAACACCCAGTTCCAACTCAAACCCGTCACCGGCCAGGAAATCGTCGCCGAGGCGGCGGGCATCCGCATGCATTTCGACCTAGCCAGCGCACCGCGGGCCAACGGCATCCGAATTGACTGGGTCGAGGGTCCGCGTGGCGCCGGCCTAGCCATCGACAATCCCAATGCCCCGGCCGCCGTGAAGTCTTTGTCGGTCACCGACCTGGCGCAGCGCATAGGCGCAGGCAGCGCCCCACGCGTGATTGACACCCGCCCAGCCCCGGCTCGACAGCTCGCCGCGTTCCCACATGCCCACGAGGTCTTGGACGAAGACAGCCACGACCGCCTCGCCGCCCTGCCCAAGGACACCGCGCTGGCATTCTTGTGCCATCACGGCGTTTCAAGCCGCCAAGCCGCCGAGCACTTCCGTGGTTTGGGCTTTACCGAGGTGTTCAATATCGAAGGGGGAATCGACGCTTGGTCTGAAACCGTCGATCCCTCGGTGCCGCGTTACTGAACTGACCCCTGCCGGTTGTCGGCAATTGACCGTATTCCCGTGACGTCGGCCGTTGCCAGAGTTAGAGTAAAGCTACAAGAAGCACCTGCTGGCGACCGGTCAGTCGCCAGGTTCGAGGTGCCATTCAATGGGGGAAGTCATATGAAGCACCTCTCAATTGCGTTGATCTGCGCCAGCTTGATCGCCTGTGGCGGCAGCGATGCTGGCGCTGGCGGCAGCAAGGGCAGCCTCGCGGCCCAAGCCTGCGAGACCTATGCCCAAGGCCAACTCGATGGAAAACCCTACAAACTTGACCTCGCTGCGCTGGCAGCCAGCATGAAGGACGACAGCTCCGGCCTGATGCTGCTGACTGCGCCCATCATCATCCAGCCCGGCCACTCGTCCGAGAGCAAGCAATCGCTCGAATGCCAGGTACGTTTCACCGATGGAAAACCTCTACCGGACGTCACGCGACTCCAGTTCATCTGGTAAAGAAGCCCGGCTTTCGCCGGGCTTTTCATTGGTGGGCGTGCGCGATGAGGGTTACTCGTCGAAGCGCAGGTGCTTGACCGACTTGCCGTGGCGACGAATCAGCTTCAAGGCCTCAATGCCTACCGTGATGTGCGCCTCGACGAAGCTTGAGGTGATGATCTTGTCCGACGCTTCGGTCTTTACGCCTTCGGGGATCATCGGCTGGTCCGAGACCAACAGCAGCGCCCCGCACGGGATCGAATTGGCGAACCCTGCAGCAAAAATGGTCGCTGTTTCCATATCAATCGCCATGCAGCGCAGTTTGCGCAGGTAGTCCTTGAACGCCTCGTCGTGCTCCCAGACTCGACGATTGGTGGTGTAGACGGTGCCGGTCCAATAGTCGTGGCCGAGGTCGCGAATCATCGTCGAGATCACGCGCTGCATCGCAAAGGCCGGCAGCGCCGGCACTTCCGGCAGTATGTAGTCGTTCGAGGTGCCTTCGCCGCGGATGGCGGCGATGGGCAGGATCAAGTCGCCGAGTTCGTTCTTACGCTTGAGGCCGCCGCACTTACCTAAGAACAGCACCGCCTTGGGCGGCAAGGCGCTGAGCAGATCCATCATCGTTGCGGCATTGGCGCTGCCCATGCCGAAATTAATCATCGTGATGCCGTCGTGGGTCGCGCTGGGCATGGGTCGATCCAGTCCCACTACTTCGGCGCCGGTCAACTGCGCGAAGGTGTGCAGGTAGCCACTGAAATTGGTCAGCAGGATGTGTTCGCCGAAGGCTTCCAGCGGTAATCCGGTGTAGCGCGGCAGCCAGTTGCTGACGATCTCGTTCTTGTCTTTCATCGCGTTGCGTCTCCCGTGTTCTCGGCTTTCGTATTTTTGCCGATCAGTTTGCCACGTTAGCGTTGCCGGGTATGCCGTAAGTCACGGTTGGCAAGGTCGCGGGGAGCCGCTAGGGTGGGTCGGTCCTCTGGGGAGAGACCGATGTTCCGACCTTTGTTTGCCGCCACCCTCGTGGCGATGACGGCGTTTGCCAGCGCCAGCTCAACTGCGTACGCGACGATGCCCGACCCGTACCCGAGCACTTACCGTGCGATCGTCTCCGGGCCAATCCTATTGCGCAACGCGACGGTGCTGACCGGCACCGGCGAGCGCTTGGACGGGGCCGACGTGCTGATGGCCGAGGGAAAAATCGTTAGCATCGGCACCGCGCTGGAAGCGCCAGCCGGCGCCCAAGTCATCGATGCGACCGGCAAGTGGATCACGCCCGGCATCATCGACGTGCACTCGCACCTCGGCGTCTATCCCAGTCCCGGCGTCAGCGCCCATTCGGACGGTAACGAGGCGACCAGCCCGGTGACGCCCAACGTCTGGGCCGAACATTCAATCTGGCCGCAGGACCCAGGCTTTGCCACTGCCTTGGCCGGCGGCGTCACCGCGATGCAGATCCTGCCCGGCTCGGCGAACCTGATCGGCGGCCGCGGCGTGACCGTCAAGAACGTCTATGCCAATACCTACCAAGCCATGAAGTTTCCCGGGGCCCCTTGGGGAATGAAAATGGCTTGCGGTGAGAATCCGAAGCGCGTTTACGGTGAAAAAGGCGGCCCGTCGACACGCATGGGCAATGTCGCGGGCTACCGCGCGGCCTTCATCGGCGCCCAGGCCTACATGCGCGCGTGGGATAAATACGAGAAGGGCCAGAAGGACGAGTCCGTCGAGCAGGACAAGAAAGACGAAGACAGCCCGCCTGATCGCGACCTCGCCAATGAAACGCTCGCAGGAGTACTGCGTGGCGATATTCGCGTTCATATCCACTGCTATCGGGCCGATGAAATGGCAACGATGCTCGATTTGTCCAAGGAATTCGGCTTCAAGATCGCTGCGTTTCACCACGGCGTCGAGGCCTATAAACTTGCCGACCGCCTTGCCTCGGAAGGCGTATGCGGCGCGCTTTGGGCTGATTGGTGGGGCTTCAAGATGGAATCGCTGGATGGCATTGTCGAAAATATCGCGCTCGTCGACCGCCCCAAGGACAGCTGCGCGATCGTGCATTCCGATTCCCCCGAAGGCATCCAGCGCTTGAATCAGGAAGCAGCCAAGGCGATGGCTCACGGCGCGCGCATCGGACTGGATGTTCCGCCGGAGCGTGCAATCCGCTGGTTAACGTCCAACCCCGCCAAAGCGCTCGGCATCGAGGCGCGCACTGGCTCGCTGGAAGCCGGCAAGATGGCCGACGTCGTGATCTGGAATGGCACCCCATTCACCGTGTACGCGAAAGCCGAGAAAGTATTCATTGACGGCGCCTTGCTCTACGACCGCGCTAATCCCGCACTGCAACCGGTGTCGGACTTCATGCTTGGACAAGGGGTGACGCCATGAAGTCTTTGCTGGTTTTCGCCGCGCTCATGACCGGTCCGGCGATGGCGCAGGACATGCTGATCAAGCACGCCACCGTCCATACCGCCGGCGCGCGCGGCACACTCAACAATGCCGATGTCCTCGTGCAAGGCGGCATCATCCGCGCCGTCGGACCCAACTTGCCCGCGCCAACCGGCGTGCGCGTGGTCGAGGCCGGCGGCAAACCGCTGACGCCTGGCCTCTTTGCCGGTTTCGGCGACATTGGCCTTGACGAAGTCTCGGGCGAAGACAGCACGGTAGACAGTGCGCAGTCATTTGGCGGGAATGGTTTGCCGCCGCAAATGCGGCCGGAGTTCGACGTCACCGTTGCCTACAACCCCGACTCGATGCTGATCCCGATTGCTCGCCTCGATGGCCTGACCTTCGCCGCGCTCTCGGCTACCAGCACGAGCGGCGGCAGCCTATTGGCGGGGCAAGGCGGCGTGGTGCGACTCGACGGCGAATACGCCAATCCGATTGGCGGCCGGCAATTGACCATCAACCTTGGCAGCGGCGCGCACTCGCTCGGCGGCAATTCGCGGGCAGCGCAGTTCATGCTGCTTGAGCAAGCACTGCGAGAGGCACGCGGCCTGAGCCCCTACGGCTCGCCTAATGCGCTGCTGACACCCAGCGGCCGCGAGGCGTTGGCGAAGTTCCTCGTCGGTGGCCACGTGATTTTCAATGTCGATCGTGCGGCAGATATTCACCAAGCGCTGCTATTTTCGAAACGCAATGGCATCCGGCCGATTATTGTCGGCGGCGCCGAGGCGTGGAAGGTTGCCAAGGAATTGGCCGCTGCCAATGTGGTCGTGGTGATTGATTCGCTGCAAAACCTGCCCTCAAGTTTCGATGCCTTGGGTTCGCGGCTCGACAATGCCGCCCTGCTTCAGAAGGCCGGCGTGCGGGTCGCTTTCACGCAATTTGAATTTGCCTCGCACAATGCGCGCAAGGTCCGCCAAGAGGCGGGCAACGCGGTTTCGAATGGACTGAGTTGGGAGGCCGGACTCGCCGGCTTGACCAGTGTTCCGGCTTCCGCGCTGGGCGTGGCCGACAAATTGGGGCGCATCGAACCCGGGCTCGCCGCCGACCTTGTTTTGTGGACCGGCGATCCGCTCGACGTCACCAGCCTCGCAACGCAGGTGTGGCTGGCTGGCAAGCCGGTACCGATGGTGTCGCGACAGACCAAACTGCGGGATCGCTACCTGCAGGCGCCGGCGGAATTGCCGCGCGCATACCAGCATTAACCACCGCCGCCACCTCTAAGCCGGATTCCAGCCCAATGAAACCTACCCTGCTCTTCCTTGCCCTGTTGTCCGCGCTAGCTCCCGGCGCCCTGCTTGCCAGTGACAAAAAGGACCCGGCCAAATGGAACATTGAATCCACCCAGGGTGCGGCAAAGACAGTCAGCTTCAGCACCACTGAAGGCACGTGGCTGGATCTGGATGTGAGCCCGGATGGGCGCAGCATCGTGTTTTCACTGCTAGGCGATATTTATTCACTGCCCATCGGCGGTGGTACTGCAACACGTATCAGCAGCGGCCGGGCCTGGGACGTGCAGCCACGCTTCTCACCCGACGGCAGCGAAATCGCCTTTACGTCCGACCGCGCCGGTGGCAACAACCTGTGGCGCATGAAGCGCGACGGCAGCGGCGCCACGCAAGTTACCAGCGAAAGTTTCCGACTGTTCAACAACCCGGTCTGGACGCCCGACGGTCAATACCTAATCGGTCGTAAGCACTTCACATCCGGGCGTTCGCTTGGCGCCGGCGAGTTGTGGATGATTCACCGCAACGGCGGCGACGGATTACAGCTGACCAAGCGCAAGAACGACCAAATGGATCTGGGCGAGCCCGAGGTCAGCCCCGATGGCCGCTACGTGTATTACTCCGAGGACGTGAGCAACGGCGATTCGTTCGAGTACAACAAAAACGTGCACGGGGTGATCTATGCGATCAAGCGGCTTGATCGCGACACCGGCGAGACGCGCACGATGGTTGCGACGCCCGGCGGCGCGATCCGCCCACAGCCCTCACCCGATGGCAAGTCGCTGGCCTTCGTCAAACGCATTCGTGAAAAATCCGTGCTGCATGTGCTCGACCTCGCTTCAGGCGAGGTGCGACCGGTCTGGGACGGCCTGTCGCATGACCAGCAAGAGGTCTGGGCGATCTTCGGTCCGTACGCGAATTTCAACTGGACACCTGACTCCAAGTCGGTGGTGATTTGGGCGCAAGGCAAGCTTTGGAATGTCGATATCGCCAGCGGTAAGCCCACTGAAATACCTTTCACCGCCCAGGTCTCACAA
Source organism: Lysobacterales bacterium (assembly GCA_038252715.1). Classification (GTDB taxonomy): domain Bacteria; phylum Pseudomonadota; class Gammaproteobacteria; order Xanthomonadales; family Xanthomonadaceae; genus Arenimonas. The sequence continues at coordinate 8,064 of JBBSAA010000023.1, forward strand.
ACGGTGAGTGCCGCCCTGCGTTTCCCACAATCGCTGGACGCAGACCGCTTCTCGCCCAAGATGATTCGCGACGTCGCGACCAGCCCCGATGGCAAGACCCTTGTCTTCCATGCGGTCGGTCACCTTTGGAAAAAAAGCTTGCCCGGCGGCGCCCCGCAGCGGCTGGGAGCGGACGACGCGCACTTTGAATACCAGCCCAGCTTCAGTGCCGATGGGCGCAAGCTGCTGTTTACGACGTGGTCGGATTCGGATCTGGGTGCGATCGTCGAGCTGGACTTAGCCAACGGTCAGCGCCGTACTTTGACCACGGAGCCGGGCTATTACTACGGCCCGAAATACTCGGACGACGGTCGGCGCATTGCGTATGCGCGCTCGTCCGGCGGCGGGCTCACCGGCAGCCTGTGGACGGCGACCCGCGGCGTGTTTGTGATGGATGCGTCAGGAACGGCGCCGGTGCGCGTGGCAAGCAATGGCAGCGATCCGCAGTTTTACGCCAAGGGCGAACGCATCGCCTACCAAACTGGCGGCGACCTTGAGAAGAAATTGATGAGCGTCGGCCTGCACGGCGAGTTGCCACGCGAACTGGCCTCATACAAATATCCGGATTTCGTCAGCATCAGCCCCGACGGCTCGCAAGTGGCCTTCACCGAAGGTTTCCACGGCTACCGCGTGCCCTTGCCAGCGACCGGAAAATCAATCGAGATCGGCAAAGACAGCAAGGCCATGCCGGTCACCAAACTCGCCGGCAACGGCGTCAACTCGCTGCACTGGTCGGCGGATTCGAAAACGCTGCACTGGTTTGAGGGCAATCGCTACACCAGCCAAGCCGTGGCCGGTGCGGCGTCGCGTAGCGACGTGGGCCTCAGCGTGGCGACCGACGAAGGCACGGACTTGGTCGCCTTCAGTGGCGGACGCGTGATCACCATGCGCGATGCGCAGACGCGCCAGGACGTCATTGAGGACGGCGTGGTGCTCGTGCGCGGCAACAGTATCATCGCAGTTGGAAAGCGCGGCGAGATCGCCATTCCAGCCGGGGCTCGTACGATCGATACCAGTGGCAAGACGCTGTTTCCGGGCATCGTGGATGTCCATGGGCACGCCGCGCATTTTGGCGGCGGCGTCGAAGCGCAGCAAAACTGGGTGTACTACGCCAACCTCGCCTACGGAATCACCACGATCCACGATCCGTCAGCGTCGACAGAGCTGGTGTTCTCGCAGTCGGAACTGCAGAAAGCCGGCACCTTGGTTGGGCCGCGCATTTTTTCAACCGGCGGCATCCTGTACGGTGCCGACGGCGACATTCGTGCCACCGTCAATTCACTGGCCGATGCCCGCGAGCATTTGCAGCGGCTCAAAGATGTCGGCGCGTTCAGCGTCAAGAGCTACAACCAGCCGCGTCGCGAGCAGCACCAGCAGATCAATCAGGCGGCGCGCGAGCTCGGCATGTCCGTGGTCGAGGAAGGTGGTTCCACCTTCAACCACAACCTGCCAATGATCCTCGACGGCGTCACCGGCATCGAACACAACATCCCGATCGCGCCTTTGTACCGCGACGTCATTGAGCTATGGCGCCAGACCGACGTGCGCAATACGCCGACGCTGGTCGTCAACTACGGCGGCGTCAACGGCGAGTACTACATGTACGCGCGCGAAAAAGTTTGGGACAACCCGCGCCTGCTGAAATTCTTCCCGCGCGAAAGCATCGATTCGCGCTCAATTCGCGTCGAGACTGGCCCTGATTGGGACTACTACCACGTAGAAGTCGCGAAAGCGGCCAAGAAGCTCCGCGATGCCGGGGTGCGAATTCAAGTGGGTGGCCATGGCCAGCTGCAGGGCTTGGGTACGCACTGGGAACTGTGGATGCTGACGCAAGGCGGTTTCAGTAACTGGGAAGCCTTGCGCGCCGCTACCATCGATGGCGCCGACTATATCGGCTTCGCACGTCAGCTCGGCTCTGTTGAAACCGGCAAGCGCGCCGACTTGGTGGTTGTCGACGGCAACCCGCTCGAGAACATCCGCCAAACCGCCGAGGTCGCGTACGTCATGGTCAATGGCCGTCTATTTGACGGCGCCACGATGGCGGAAATTGGTGGCAAGCAGAGGCCGGCGCCGACCTTCTTTTGGCAACAGCACGGCAGCGGCACCAGCGTCGGTCAGGAGTTCGGGCCGGCGATGGACGACGGCCGCGACTAGGTAGCCGCGCCCGACCTCTGGCTGGCGGCCTCACGCGCCAGTCAGAAAAAGGTGGGTAACTTAAGATCTACTTGTCTTTGAACAAAGGATTCGTCATGCCCACGCGTTTTTATATCAGCCTGCCCAATGCCGCGATGGCTCGCGGCAGTGATTCCGACTTGGCCTTCCAAAGTGAGGGCGCCGAGGGTTTGGCGGCCGAACTGCAGGCGGCGTTGCGCACCACGATCCTATTCGACCGTTGGACCGCGAAATTGTCCGACCCAGAGGAGGTCTCGCCCACACTCGGCGCGACCGATCCGGCAGCCACGGTCAAAGGCGAACAGCACGACCTTGCGATCGATCTGATCGTCACCACCAGCCTACCCGGGGACGTTTTTAAACAGCGCCTGCGCTGGTTGGCCGGCAGCGGCTGGGAACTGCGCGACGTCAGCGCGGGCTGAGCGCGACTGCAAGGTTGGCAGGTTCAGTAGCTCGCCGGACTCGATGCGCGTGACTGCGATGCCGCCTTGGCCACTTGGAGCGACATTGCGCCTGCGACCGAATCGCGCGTCGCGTCGCCCGCGAGGACCCGGCGCAGGGTCCAACACGCGTGCCGCTTGAACGCCACCTCGATCGCGCAGCTCAAGCGGCTCTGGACACGCCGCTGCCTGACTCTGAAGGAGGATGACGTACGTTAACGGCGCACCTGTCAGCCGGTATTTTGGACGCCGGCGGCAATACCGTTCACCGTCGCGACCAAGGCTTGGAACAAGGCGTCATCCGGACGCTCGGCGGCGCGCCAACGGGCCAATAAGTCCACCTGCAACAGGCTGATCGGATCAACGTACGGATTGCGCAAGCGAATTGAACGCCGCAAGCGGCGGTCGCCCTCAAGCAGCCCCGCCTGATCCTTGATCGCCAGCAGCGCGTCGCGCGTGCGGCTGAATTCAAGGGCAATGCGTGGGAACAACAACTCGTGCAGTGGGCCAGCAAGGCGCGAGTAGCGCTCGAAGATAGCCAAGTCAGACTTCGCCAGCACCATCTCAAGGTCGTCGAGCATCATCGAGAAAAACGGCCAGTCGGCCGCCATCTCACGGATCGCCGGCAGGCCATGCTCGGCAATCGCGGCCGACAGGCCCGCGCCCGCGCCGTACCACGCGGTCAAACCGGCGCGGTTTTGCGACCATGAGAATACCCACGGAATGGCCCTCAAGCTCTCGACACCGCCACTGCCCAGGCGTCTGGAAGGTCGCGACCCAATCCGCAACCTCTCGATCACATCAATTGGTGTCGCCGCACGGAAATACGCCGGGAATTCTTCGGTGCCGTACACCAAGTCGCGATAGTGCTGGCGCGAGGTGGACGCCATGCCGCCGACGATGGCACGCCATAGCGTCTCGCGCGGTTCTGGTGGCCGTGGCCGCAGCGTTGCGCGTAGCACCGCGCCAGTGGCCTGCTCAAGATTGCGCAGGGCGATCGCGCGAATGCCGTACTTGCGGTGGATCACTTCGCCCTGCTCGGTGACGCGCAACACGCCGCGCACTGAGCCACGCGGTGCGGCGATCACCGCGCGCTCGGTCTTGCTGCCGCCGCGCGACAGCGACCCGCCGCGACCGTGGAAAAACCGGATGCCAATTCCTGCCTTCTCGGCAAACTCGCTCAACTCGACCTGCGTACGCTGCAGCGCCCAACGCGAAGCAATCAGCCCCCCGTCCTTGGCGCTGTCGGAATAGCCGAGCATCACCCATTGCACATTGCCGCGCTGCGCGAGGTGCTCGCGGTAGGCGGGCTCTGCGAACAACGAGCGTAGAACCTCTTGCGAGGCCTGCAGGTCATCCACGGTTTCAAACAGCGGCGCGATATCGAGCGGCACAAACCCGGCATCATCCAAACAATCGCCCAGTCGGGCCAGCGCGAGTACTGCCAGCGCATCGGCGGCACTGCGGCTCATGCTGATGATGTAGAGGCCAATAGCGGCGCTGCCGTAGCGCGGCATCAGGCTGGCCAAGGTGCGGAATACCGCCAGCGTCGACGCCGCTTCGGGTGCGCCAGGTTTCTGCGCGCAGGCCTGGGGCGATAGCAGCGGTCGCAGCATGGCGATGCGTTCGGCCACCGTTCGTTCAGCGTAGTCGCTGTCGGCGAGCAACCCCGCCAAGGCGGCGTCGTGTGCGCGCGAATCTTGGCGGACATCCAGCGTTGCCAAATGGAAACCGAAGCAGCGTGCGCGCCGCAGCACGCGCCGCACTGCAAACCAACCCCCTTGCTCACCGTGGTTTTCGCGCAGGCTGTCGCCGATCAGTGACAAGTCGGCAATGAAGTCGGCCGCGCCACCGTAGCCCGTCGCGAGCCCGGACTCGGTGGCGCGCAGCCGCACCGTCATTAGCCCGAGCAAGGTGCGGTAAGGCATATCTTGCCAACGCGGACGCAGGCCCGATTGCACATTGAGTAACGCGCGATAGTGATCAATGCGCGCCTGCACCCGCGGTGACACGCCCACGCGCGATGGCGACTGGCTGAGAATCTCAGTGAGTCCGCGCAAATCAGCACGGTACGCGGCCAGCACCTGCGCCCGCTGCGTGGCCAAGGTGGCGGCAATCGTCTCGGCGCCGACGTTGGGATTGCCATCCATGTCGCCGCCGACCCAGGAGCCAAAACGCAGCAGCCCATCGGACGTGGTCACCCCCGGAAACGTCTCGGCTAGTGCATCTTCGAAGACTTCATGGAATACCGGCAGGATGCGGTACAGCACCTCGGTCAGGTAAAAACTAACGTGCTCAAGCTCATCGGCGACCGTGGGTTTTTCCGGCGCCGACTCCTCGGTCTGCCAAGCAGCAGTCAAGGCGGTACGCATCCTCGCCTGATCGATACGTCGTTCGGCCGGCGTACGCTGCTCATCGAAACCTGCAATCAGCGCGCGCACGATCACGCGCTCCTTTTCTAGCAGCGCGCGACGTACCGCTTCAGTCGGATGGGCGGTGAACACCGGCAACACGTGGCAATCAGGTATTGCAGCGCGCAGCTGCTCGGCGCTGACGCCATCGCGCTTCAAACCTTCTAGCACCTCGCGCAAGCCACCGGGTTGTGCGCCCGCGCCAGCGCGCTGGTAGTCGCGCTGGCGACGGATTCGATGCACGAGCTCGGCAAGGTTGACCGCGGAAAAGTACGTAGCAAACGCCCGCACTAGGTCTTCGGCGCGCGCCAGCGGCAAATCGCTTAGCTCCAGCGCTAAGGCGTCAATGCCGCTGTCCGACTCACGCCGTCCAATCGCGGCTTTGCGGATTCGCTCCACTTCGTCGAGGAAACCTTCGCCCAATTGTTCGGCGAGAATGTCGCCGACGAGGGCGCCTAGGCGTTTGACGTCCTCGCGCAGCGGAATGTCGGTCGCGGGGAAATCCAAATCGCGATGGGGATCGTCGGGCAGGAAGACAGCAGTGGGCATGTGACCGGTGCATCCATTGTTGGCATCAGTTAACCAACTTACAGGAGGCAGCGCCTGGTTTGAAATGCCCCCACGCCTGTCCTGCCGGACAAGGGCGGGCTTGCCCTCGCGCTCAGTAAGCGAACTCGCTGAATACTGGGTCCACCGAGCCGCCCCAAGCGCCGTGGTACAGGGCCAGCTTGCGCTCGGCCGGCGTTTGATTGGCCAACGCGAATTCGATTAGCGGTTCGATAAACACCGCCTCCGTCGCGCCGGTGGCGTTGAGCCGATTGCGGCGCGCCAAACCCTGGCCAGAAATCTTCAAGGCTTCAATCGCGATGTCGCGCAGCGTGCCATTGCGGTGTGGCACCTTGAAGCCCAGTTTCGGTACGCCATCGCGCAGCGCATTGCGCTCAGCCATGGTGAAGTCCTTGACCAAATCCCACGCGGCATCGAGCGCCTCGTCGTCGTAAAGCAAGCCGACCCAAAACGCCGGCAGCGCACATAGTCGGTTCCATGGGCCACCGTCGGCGCCGCGCATTTCAAGATATTTCTTCAGTCGCACTTCCGGGAAGGCAGTGGTCATGTGATCGCCCCAGTCCTTCATCGTTGGCAGGGCGCCAGGCAGGTTGGGCAATTTTCCCGCCATGAAGTCCTTGAAGCTTCGGCCAGCGCAGTCAATGTATTCGCCGCCGCGATAGGTGAAGTACATCGGCACATCGAGCAGGTAATCCACGTACCGCTCAAATCCAAAGCCGTCCTCGAACACGAAATCGAGCATTCCGGTGCGGTTTGGATCGGTATCGGTCCAGATATGCGAGCGATAGGACAGAAACCCGTTGGGCTTGCCTTCGGTAAACGGCGAGTCGGCGAACAAGGCCGTCGCGATCGGCTGCAGCGCCAGCGATACGCGGAATTTCTTGACCATATCGGCTTCGGACGCGAAGTCGAGATTGACCTGCACGGTGCAGGTGCGGGTCATCATGTCCAAGCCCAGGCTGCCGACCTTGGGCATGTAGTTGCGCATGATCTGATAACGACCCTTGGGCATCCACGGCATTTCGTCGCGACGCCACTTGGGCTGGAAGCCCATGCCAAGGAAGCCGAGCTGCAACTCTTCGGCGACCGTCTTGACCTCTTGCAGGTGCTGCATGGTTTCGCAGCAGGTCTCGTGGACGTTCTCGAGCATCGCGCCCGACAGCTCCAGTTGGCCAGCCGGCTCCAGCGTGACCGAGGCGCCCTCGCGCAGCAGGGCGATGATCTTGCCTTTTTCTTCGTACGGCTCCCAGCCGAAACGGGTCAGACCGCGCAGCATCGCTTCGATACCGCGATCGCCATCAAAGGTCGGCGGGCGAAGGTCATCGAGCCGAAAGCCAAACTTCTCGTGCTCGGTGCCGATCGTCCACTGCTCGCGCGGGCGACTGCCGGACGCGTGGAATTCAACCAGCGCCTGCTTGCTGGTGATCGGTGCATCCTGGACGTTGCTGGGACCGGACAATGGACGTGCCTCGCGATGGGTGGGTACGTAAGCTTGGGGCGACCGCCTACAATCGCAACCGTAGGGACCGGTCCACTGAGGCCTGAACGCACCGGAGTGTACCGCTTGCCTGTGAAAGCCCCGATTATGGTCCTGCTGTGCACGGCGCTGTTCGCGCTCGGCGCGGCGCCAGCGTCCTTGGCCCAGACCCTGCAGCGCGGCAATGGCCCTGAACCCTCAACACTCGATGCCCACCGCTGCCCGGAAGTGAGCTGCGGCAACATCCTGCGCGACTTGTATGAGGGGCTGGTCACCGAAGACGCGCGCGGCCGGGTGATCCCTGGCATGGCCGAGCGCTGGGAGGTATCGGCCGATGGTCGGCTATGGACCTTCCACTTGCGCCCAGGCCTGGCTTGGTCGAACGGCGAGGCTTTGACCGCTGAACAGATTGTCGCGAGTTTCCGGCGCGCGTTCGCGCCGGCGACAGCGGCGCCGTTCGCGGTGCATTTTGACGCCATCGCCAATGCTAGCGCCGTGCAAGCGGGACAGCTGCCCGCCGAAAAACTCGGCGTCGCCGCGCCGGATGCGCGCACCGTGGTCTTCCACGTCACCCGGACGATCGTGCTGCCGCAGCTGTTGCTGCTGCCAATCGCCTATCCGGTGTACCTGCCTGCGGTAGAAAAATTTGGCGCGCAACACACGCGCCCAGGACGCTTGGTCAGCAACGGGGCGTACCAACTGGTTGACTGGCAACCGCAATCGCAGGTCACGCTGGAGCGCAACCCACACTTTCACCAGCCTGCCGCGATTGCGCGCGTGCGTCACCGCGTCACCGAGGACGCGGCAAGTGAACTGCAGCGCTTCGCCGCGGGCGATTTACACATCACTGAAACCGTACCCCCGCAGCCCCTGCCGCAGTTGCGCACGCGCTTCGGCGCGCAGTTGCGCATCAGCCCCTACTTGGGCGCGATGTGGATCGGCTTAAACCTGCGACAACCGCCACTGAAAGGCGACGTGCGCCTGCGCGAGGCGCTGTCGCTGGCGATCGACCGCGACAAGCTCACGCGCTACATCACCGGACTGGGCGAGACCCCCGCTTACGGTTTGGTGCCGCCGGGTGTCGCCGACTACGCACCGGCATCGCTGTCGTGGTCGAGGGCCACGCAGGGGTCTCGCGAGCAATTGGCACGCCGGCTCTATCGGGAAGCCGGCTACAGCGAGGCCAAGCCCCTGCAGATTGAGCTTCGCTACAACACCTCCACGCCGCTGCGGCGCATGAACCTAGCGGTCGCCGCGATGTGGCGGGAAGTTCTGGGCGCACGCGTGACCTTGCGCAACGAGGAATGGAAAGTGTTCGTTGGCAACCGCAAGCAGGGCGTGATTACCCAAGCCTTTCGCGGCGGCTGGATCGCCGACGTCAATGACGCCCGCAATTTCCTAGCGAACTTCGAGCACGGCGGCGTCACCAACTGGAGCGGCTTGGCCGATCCAGCCTTCGACACCTTGATGCAGGCCGCCGACTCCGCGCCGAGCGCCGCGTCACGGGCGACGCAACTGCATGCGGCAGAAACCCGCCTCCTGCGCCAACACGCCATCATCCCGGTGTATTTCTACACCTCCAAGCATTTGGTGCGTCCGGACGTTCAGGGTTTCGAAAGCAATCTGCTCGATCACCACCCAACGCGGTTCTTGCACTTTCGCGGGGCGGTGGCGCCGTGATAGTGATTGTTACGGTGGCGATAATGGCGAGTACGAGTGCTAGTGCGAGTGCGAGTGCGAGTGCGATGGCGATGGCGATGGCGATGGCCACCAGATCAATTTTTTACACCGTCAGCCCAGCGAACGCTGGGTTCCAGGCTTTGGCTGCGCCTGCATTGACGGCGAGTGTTAAAATCGAGCGCACTGTGACCGTGGACCCCAGCATTCGCTGGGATGACGAGCGCTTTCTTCTGGCCTGCCACCTCGGAGAAGCGCGGTGCTACGCATGAGCATCGCCACCACGCGCCCTAAAGTTGCCGAACGAACAAAAATTTTCGTCATCCCAGCGAAGGCTGGGATCTATGCTTTACCCGCGGGTACTCTGACCGCGAGCACGGTGACGGCGGATCCCAGCGTACGCTGGGCTGACCTGCGTGGATTATTGCTGTTCGACGACAGCTGCCCTGGGCGCTACGCATGAAACGCTTCGCCCTTCTCGGCCTCGAAGCCTTGCTTACGCTTTGGCTGCTGGCCACCCTGTGTTTTTTCCTGCTGCGTGCCGCACCCGGCGGTCCGTTCGATGTCGAAAAAGCCGCGCCGCCGGAAGTCCAGGCCGCGCTCGATGCGCAATATCGACTCGACCAGCCCTTACTTTCGCAATATGGCCACTGGCTGGACGATGTGCTGCATGGCGATTTGGGCCCCTCGTTCCAGTATCCCGATTACACGGTGAATGAGCTGATCGCCGCCAGCCTGCCGGTTTCGCTGGTCAATGGCGGACTCGCCCTGCTGCTGGCGCTGGGTTTGGGAATTCCGATCGGCGTCTGGGCCGCCCTGCATGCGGGCCGCTGGCTGGACCGCGTGCTGATGATTGGCGCCGGGCTGGGCTTGGCGATGCCTAAATTCGTCGTCGCGCCGCTGCTGATCCTCGTGTTCGCGGTCACGCTGCATTGGCTGCCAGCCGGCGGCTGGGACGGCGACTGGCGCAGCGCGTTGCTGCCCATCATCGCGCTGGCGCTGCCCAACCTCGCCTACTGCGCGCGGCTGACGCGGGCGAGTTTGCTGGAGGTGTTGGACGCCGACCATCTGCGCGCTGCGCGCGGACGCGGCCTGTCACCGGCGCGGCTGCTGTTTGTGCATGCGCTGCCGGTCGGGTTGTTGCCGGTGATTGCCTGGCTGTCGCCGGCGCTGATCAATGTCGTCAGCGGCTCGGCGGTGGTTGAACAGGTATTCGGCATTCCAGGCATCGGCCGGTATTTCGTGCAGGGCGCACTGAATCGCGACTACACCTTGGTCCTGGGCGTGGTGCTGACCATCGGCGCGGCGATCGTGGTAATCAATGCGCTGGTGGACGCCTTGCGCGGCTGGATAGATCCACGCCTACAAGATTCCTGAGCGCCGCGGCGCCCGGGCCAATTACAGCTCCAGCCAGCCGGTGATGACGGCACGCGCCTCATCAATGCCAATACGCGAGTCGCCAGAAAACACCTGCACGCTGGCGATGCCGCCCAGCTCTTTTCGCACTGCCTGCAGCGTATTGCCCTGCGCGCCGCGGCCGAGCTTGTCGGCCTTGGTCAGCAGGCAATGCGCTGGCAGCGAACGTGACTTGGCAAACTCCAGCATCTTCAGGTCGTATTCGCGCAATGGGTGGCGAATATCCATCACGATCACCAGGCCAGCCAGGGCTTGCCTGGTTTGGAAGTATTCGTTGATGAAAGCCTGCCAGTGCGCGCGCAGGTCCATCGGCACCTTGGCGTAGCCGTAACCGGGCAGGTCGACCAGGTGCTTGTTGGCCGCCACCTCGAAAAACACCAGCTGCTGGGTGCGGCCCGGGGTCTTGGAGGTCTTAGCCAGGCTGTTTTGGTTGCACAGGGCGTTGAGTGCCGTGGATTTGCCGGCGTTGGAACGGCCCGCAAACGCAACCTCACGCCCGACATCGGACGGAAGCTGGTGCGGCAGGTGGGCAGCCAGGCGATAGGTGGCCGAAGCAAGGGCATTGGACATGGCGCTATGTTACGCGACCGGGCCGGCCGGGGCCGGGTCCGATCTCGGCCCGAAGGACGCGCTGCCGACACAACGATTGGCCACTTCGTCGGTTTCATTGACCGTATTGGGCCCGGACTGGGATAATCGAGCGCTATCTGACCTGCGTGCAGACCCGTCTTTCCGTTTCTCGGAGCTCGATTCATGAAGTTCTTGCGCATCTTCGGCGTTGCCGGTGCCCTTTTGGTGGTCTCCGTGGCCGTGGCCCAACAGGCCGCCACGGTCACGCCAGCCCCCGAGCCGGCGCCTGCGACCATTGCGCCGCTGGCCGAAGCCAAACCCGCCACCTTTGGTGACGCCACCGCCGGAGCCGCCAAGGCCGGCGCCTGCGCTGCCTGCCACGGTGTGGACGGCAACTCGGCCGACCCGCTGTACCCGAAGCTGGCCGGCCAGCACGAGCGCTTCATTTACCGGCAGCTCCAGCTGTTTAAGAGCGGTGAGCGCAACAACGCGATCATGATGGGTATGTCCGCCGCCCTGTCGGAACAGGACATGCGCGACATTGGCGCGTATTTCGCCACTCAAAAAGTAGTGGCCGGCGTCGCCGACGACACCGCGATCGCCAGCGGACCGAACCAAGGCCGCAAGTTCTACCAAGTTGGCGAGAAGATCTTTCGCGCCGGCAAGGCCTCCGCGGGCGTCCCGGCCTGCTTGGCCTGTCACGGCCCCGCCGGCCGCGGCACCCCGGGCCCGTCCTACCCCGCGCTCGGCGGCCAGCATTCGGACTACACCGTGGCGCGCCTGACCGCGTTCCGTGGCGGCGAAGTTTGGGGCAAGGACGCCAATGCCAACATCGTCATGAGCGGCGTCGCTCGCAACCTCAGCGATGAGGAAATCCAGAGCCTAGCGACCTATCTCCAAGGCCTTCACGAGCCCGCGCCGGTCGCCGCTAAATAATCGGACACTGAACTTTCGCGATGCGCGGTAGTCTTTGATCTTCGAGCCGGCGACAGGGTGTCGCCGGCTTTTTTGTTTCCGTGAGGAGTAACAACCGATGCGATGCCGCCTGTTGGCTTCCCTGATCCTGCTGACTGCCTTGACCGCCTGCAACAAGGCGGCCGACACCAGCGTTACCCCGACCACCGGGCCCGAGGCGGTCGCGCCAGCCACCGTCGCGCCTGAACCCGCTGCTGCGCCTGCCGAGACACCCGCTTCGACCGACGCCGCGGCCACTGCCGACGCGAGCGCCCCAACGGACGGCGCGCCCGCCCCAGTGACCTCGCCCAACCGCGCCTCGCTGGAAGCCGCTGCTGCCGGCGATCCGGCCGCGCCGCGTTACGGCCAGGACTATGAAGTGCTTGCCGTGCCGCAGCCGACCTATGGCCAAGGCAAGATCGAAGTCGCGGAAGTGTTCGGCTATACCTGCATCCACTGCGCCCACCTGCAGCCAAGCGTCGACACCTGGAAGCCGACGCTGGCGGCCGACGTGCGCTTTGAATACGTGCCTGGCGTGTTTGGCGGCATCTGGGATCCCTTCGCCCGCGCCTACTTCGCGGCCGAAACGATGGGCGTGCTGGGCAAAACGCATGACCAGGTGTTCAAGGCCATCCACATCGATCATGCGATCACGACCGGCGACGTCGACGCCATTGCCGACCTGTACGGGAAAATGGGCGTAGACAGGGCCAAGTTCTTGGCCACGATGCAGAGCTTCGCCGTGACCGCCAAGCTCAACCGCGCCAAGCAGTTTGCGCAACGTACCGGGGTCAACGGCACGCCGACGATGATCGTTGCCGGCAAGTACCGCGTCTCGGTAATGCGTGACCGGGGTTTTGACGGCATGCTCCAGACCGTCGACTTCCTGGTCAACTATGAACGCGCCGCCGCTGCTGCCGCCTCGGCGGGCGCGGGCACGGGCGCCGCCGCCCCCACTCCCTGATGACAAGGACCCTCGCCATGTCGCGTCGCTTCCTGCTCGCCCAGTTTGCGTTCTTGGCTTTCCTGCCGGTGTTCGCGTCGGCGCAAGCCACCGCAACGACAGCATCGGCCGAACCGCGCCTCGATATCGACTACGTGGTCCTCGCCAAACCGGCGCCGGACTACCTGCCGACGCCGGGCAAAGTGCAAGTCGTGGAAGTGTTCGGATACACCTGCATTCACTGCGCCCATTTCGAGCCGCTACTGAGTCAATGGAAGGCCAAGAAGATGCCCGCGGGCGCTGTACTGACCTACCTTCCGGCCGTATTTGGTTCGCCGTGGGACGAGTTTGCCCGCGCGTATTTTGCCGCTGAAGAACTCAAGGTCCTCGATAAAACGCACGCCCGGCTGTTCAAGGCCGTGCATGAAGAACGCGCATTTCGGAACGGCAATATCGAGGAAATCGCCGATTACTACGCCAAGCTGGGCGTGGATCGCGCGACCTTCCTCGCAGCGATGCAGAGTCCGGCAACCGATGCCAAACTCAAGGCGGCGCGAGATTACGCCTTGGCGGTGGATGTGCAGGGCACACCGACCGTGGTGGTCGCGGGCAAGTACAAGCTGATGGTGACGCGTGACCGCGGTTTCGAAGGCACCTTGGCGACCGCTGACTATTTGATTGCACGCGAACTTGCCAAGGCCAAGGCCGGCAAGTCGACCAAGCCCGCCAAGCCGGCGAAGAAACCCTGAGACGCAGGTCGCAGACGCTGAAAAAAACGGGGCCGCACTGCGGCCCCGTTCATTTTCAGGCTTGCCCTTCACTAGCGCTCAAGGCGACGATGTCCGCATGCCAACGCCTGATGTCCAGACGATGCGACTGCTGAGCTGCAATATCCAAGCCGGCTCCAGCACGCGTGCTTACCGTGAATACGTCACCCGCAGTTGGTCGCACGTGCTGCCCAATGGCAAGCGCGCGAATCTCGACGAACTCGCCGGACTGTTTTCTCCCTATGACGTGGTTGGCTTGCAGGAAAGCGATCCCGGCAGCCTGCGCTCGGGTTTCGACAACCAAAGCGACTATTTGGCCGAACGCGGGCAGTTCCCATTTTTCAGTCATCAGGCCAATCGCCGCATTGCGCGCATCGCTGGCAGCGGCAATGCCCTGCTCAGCCGCCTGCGCCCGGACAGCATCCTCGATTACGCGCTGCCCGGCCGCGTTGCCGGTCGCGGTGTCTTGGTCGCCAATTTCGGCAGCGGCGACGATGCTTGGCAGCTCGCGATCACGCATTTGTCGCTCGGTGCGAAATCGCGGCAAGTGCAGCTTTCTTTTCTCGCCGAATTGCTATCGGAACAAAAGCGCGTGGTGCTGATGGGCGATTTCAATTGCGACCCTGACGTGCCCGAAATGAAAGTGCTGTACCAGCGCACACGGCTGCAGCCGCCCGCGAGCTGCCTGCCGAGCTTCCCGAGTTGGGCCCCGGTGCGCGCGCTGGACCACATCCTCACCGCGGGCTTCACCACCACTGACTATCGCGTGGTTCCGGCCGCAGGCTCGGATCATCTGGCGGTGGGAATTACCTTGGTCGGCTGAGTCCTGCCCGGCGTTCTAGGTCTTTTCCACGGGCCGAACCAGCGCAGCGATCAGCGGCCCAGGCACCGGCAGTCGAAGAGATATCCCAATCCCTGCGCACACTGCCCCGCGGAATCAACCCGGGCACCGACGGCGCGAGTGCGTTCGCCAGCGACTTGCAGCCACGCGTGCCTGTTCGCTCGCTTGAACGGGCCGCGAATCAAGGCCGGGATCGGAAACAGGATGGAGCAGCGATCGGCACAGCGATCGGCACAGCGGGCATTTGCAGCAGCCTGCTAATCTTCACCCATGTACCTCGCGCACTTCGGCCTCTCCGAGCCCCCGTTCGCCATCACGCCCGACCCGCGCTTCGTTTTCCTCAGCGAGCGCCATCGGGACGCCTTGGCGCATCTGATGGTCGGCATTGGCCA
>JBBSAA010000024.1:0-22542 GCA_038252715.1 Lysobacterales bacterium
CGCGAGCCCGGGCTGGCCACGCGCCGCATCGAGCGCCGGCCCGATCTCGGCCTCGGGCAAACCTTCGCCGCGCAGCCACGCGATCGCGTCGTCGCGGGACGGCACGCGAAACTCCAAGCGCTGGCAGCGGCTGCGAATCGTCGCCGGCAGTCGTCCTGGACGCGAGGTAACAATCAGCAGGAAACGATTTGGCGAGGGTTCTTCCAGCGTTTTGAGCAGCGCATTCGCAGCCGCGACATTCATGCCATCGGCCGGTTCAATGACCGCTACTTGTGCGCCGCCGAGCTGCGGCGTCAGCGAAAACCAGTGGCCAAGGCGACGGATTTGGTCGACGGTGATTTCAGTGCGCAGCTTGTCACCCTTGTCATTGGGTTCGAAGGTGACACGCTGGATGTCGCCGTGAGTCCCTGCGGCAAACAGCGTGCAACTTCGGCAGCGCCCGCAAGCAAGCCGGTCCGGGCCCGGCGCGCTGCACAGCAAACGCTGCGCGAGTAGATTCGCAACTGCCGCCTTGCCCATGTGCGGCGGGCCGACCAGCAACAGCGCGTGCGCGAGTCGACCCTCGGCCAAGGCCGACAGCGCGTTGTCGAGCACGGCCCGTTGCCACGGGGACGTCTTCATGCGCGTGCGAGCCAGCTAGCGAGCGCCGAGCGTACGGCCAGCACGACGTCGATCGCCGGTTGCGAGGCATCGATCACGCGAAAACGCGCGGGCTCAGCGGCGGCGCGCGCGAGATACGTGGCACGGACGCGTTCAAAGAAATCGCCGCGCTCGCGTTCAATGCGATCCAGTTCGCCGCCGCGCGCGCGGGCGCGCGCTAGACCCTCGTCGACGCCAACGTCGAGCAAGAAGGTGAGATCGGGCTTGACCACCGCCGCCCAGCGTTCGAGCTCGGCGATACGGCCCATGTCCATGCCACGACCGCCGCCTTGATACGCGAAACTGGCGTCGGTGAAGCGATCACTGACCACGGTGGCGCCGCGCTCAAGCGCTGGCAACACGAGCTCTCGCACCAATTGCGCACGCGATGCGAACATCAGTAGGAGTTCGGTTTCTGTCGTCAGGCTGTGCTCTGGGTCCAGCAATAGCGAACGCACGGCCTCGCCGACGCGGGTGCCACCCGGCTCGCGCGTGGCGACGACGTCGCGACCGTGGCTAGCAAGCGTTTCGACAATCGCGGCGATCACGGTCGACTTGCCGGCACCCTCCCCGCCTTCAATGGAAATCAACTGCCCGCGCATCAGCGGCCCATCTGATATTTGCGTACCGCCTCGGCGTGCTCTTGGTACGTTGCCGAAAAATGGCTGGCACCCTTGCCGCGCGCAACGAAGTACAGCGCGTTGCCAGCGGCCGGATTGGCAGCGGCGGTGAGTGAGTCGAGGCCGGGCATCGCAATCGGCGTCGGCGGCAGGCCCTTGCGCGTGTAGGTGTTGTAGGGCGTGTCGGTGGTGAGATCAGATTTGCGGATGTTGCCGGCGTAACTGCTGCCCATGCCGTAGATCACGGTGGGGTCGGTTTGCAGCAGCATGCCCAGCTGCAAACGGCGCACGAATACGCCCGCAATCATCGGTCGATCACTGGCCAGGCCAGTTTCCTTCTCGACGATCGAGGCGAGCGTCAGCAGCTCGTCGGGCGAGGACAGCGGACTGTCCTTGTCGCGATTTTCCCAGGCCTTCTCCAGCGCAATGTCCATCGCCTTGGCGGCACGGTCGAGCAAGGCCAGGTCGCTGGTGCCGCGCGTGTAGACGTAGGTTTCCGGAAGGAAACGGCCCTCCGGGAAGCGGTCGCCACGACCGAGCTTGGCCATGACTTCGGAATCGCTGAGCGTATCGACTTGGTGCGTCAGCAGCGGATCGGCCGCCAGCGCCTTGCGCAGGTCGCGGAAACTCCAGCCGTCGATGATGGTGAACTTGCGCTGGATCACCGCACCGTCTTCAAGACGCTGCAGCAGCTGGCGCGGCGTCATGCCCGAGCTGATGGCGTAGTCGCCCACTTGCAGCCGCTGCGCCACTTTCATGCTGGTCGCCAGCGCCTTCCATTCCAGGTCGCTACCCTGCGCAACGTCGAGGCCGCGAATCTTGGCCAGCACGCGCACGAAACCATCGCCGCGCTCGACGATCAGCACACGCTCGCTGGCATCAAGTAGCAAGGGCCGATCGGCAAAGGCCTGGGTACGCAGCCACAGCAAACCGCCGCCGGCGACAACGGCCACCAGCAATACGGCAAGGAAGAGCTTAATCCGGCCGAACCGGCGCTGTTTTGGCACAACTCACTCCTCGAAAGCAAAGGCCGGATGGGCCACCGCTAGGCGGCGACGCAAATCTGCCGTCCGGGCGTCGGGCCGCCATTCGCGCGCCCCGAGCCGTCCGACCGGCAGGATACCGCGCACAGCGTTGCAGAGAAAAACCGCCTGCGCCGATTCCACCGTCTCTGGTCCGAGAACGGTGATTTCGATACCGGGCACATGGGTCAGCAACCATTGCCGCGCCAGGCCGGCGATTCCGCATTGGTCTAGGCGCGGCGTGCGCCAGACGCCGTCAATATGAACGAACAGGTTTGCGGCGGTGGCACAGACCACGCGCCCCGCTGTATCGCACATCAGGCCCTCGGCAGTCGCCGGATCGGACCATTCAGCGCGCGCCATGACTTGTTCGAGCCGGTTCAAGTGTTTGATCCCCGCCAGCGCCGGCTGGATTGCCAGCGGCATCGCGCACCAGCGCACGGCAATCGGGCCCACCATCGGTGCGGGCGCGGCATGCAGGGACAGCGCGCAGGTCGGCACCGACGCTGCCGGCGGTGAATACCCGCGGCCGCCGCGGCCGCGCGTCAGCACCACTTTCAGCACCGCGCGCGCTTGTCCCGTCGTCAGTGCTTGCGCTTCCCGACGGACCACGGCCTCATCGGGCACCGCCAGCTGTAGGCGCTCGGCGCCGGCCACCAGGCGTCGCCAGTGTTCGTCCCACCAGACCGGCTCGCCGGCGTGCACGAGGATGGTCTCGAACACGCCGTCGCCGTAGTTAAAGCCGCGATCGTCGGCCTCGATGCCGGCTTGCAATTCGTTTCCACGAAGGATGCGACTGCTCATGCGTTGGCCCCGAGCGCGCGCAACAGACCACGCGCCTTAGCGCGGGTTTCCTGCAGCTCCGACTCCGCCACCGAGTCGACCACCAGGCCGGCACCGGCGCGCAGCTGCAGGCGACGATCTGCCAGCCAAGCGCTGCGAATTAAGATGTTGAGATCCATATCGCCATTGCGATTGAGGTAACCCAGCGCACCGGTGTACGGGCCACGGCCGGCCCCCTCGAGCTCGGCGATGATCTGCATGCAGCGCACTTTTGGACAGCCGGTAATGGTGCCGCCGGGAAATACCGCGCCGATGACTTCGCCTGGGCTAACGCCGGCGCGCAGGGTGCCGCGGACGTTCGACACGATGTGGTGCACGTGGGCGTAGCTCTCCACGATCATCAGCTCGTCGACGCGGACACTGCCGGGCACACAGACGCGGCCCAAGTCGTTGCGCTCGAGGTCGATCAGCATCACGTGTTCGGCGCGTTCCTTGGGATGACCGACCAGCTCGCGAATACGCTCGGCGTCGTCGTCGCCGGGAAAGCGCGGGCGCGTACCGGCAATGGGACGGGTTTCGACGACGTTGCCGCGTACCGACACCAGCCGCTCCGGCGACGAACTTGCGAGCGCCCAATCGGCATGCGCAAGCAGGCCGGCGAACGGCGCGGGGTTGGCCTCACGCAAGCGGCAATACCATGCGGCCGGCTCCGGAGCCTCGGCAAAGCTCGCATTCCAAGCCCGCGATAGGTTGACTTGGAACACATCGCCCGCCTGCAGGTAGCCATGCACCTTTTCGACGCCGCTTAGGAATTGCTCGGCCTCGTCCTCAATGATTTGCGTGGGCGGCTGCCACTTGGCCAACGCCGGCAAGGCCTGCGCTGCCGCCACGTCGGCAGCAATTGTTTCGAGCAGATGGCCGGCACCGGCTTCAGCAATGGCAACGCATTCGCCACTCACCCGGTCTCGCATTAGCGCGGCCGGACAGCGCAAGGCTAACGCGACCGGCAAGGGGCCCTCAGCAGCAGGCAGCTTCAGTATCGGTTCGACCTGCGCGGCCAATTCGTAAGACAGATAAAGCGCCCAGCCGCCGCGGAATGGCAGCGAGGCTTCGGTATCGAGCACGGACAGATCGCGCCATTGGGCATCGAGTGCCGACAGGAAATCGCCTGCTATCACCGCGCCGTCCAAGCTGCGCGTTATGCCGTCGGCATCAAGCTGCAGGCCGTCACCGTTGGTGATGAACAGCAGGTCCCAGCGTGACAGTGCGTTGCCGCCAGCGACGCTTTCAAGCAGCAGCGGATACCGGGCTGGGTTGGCCCGGTGCAGGGACAGCAGATCAATGTCTGCCGGCAGGGCGCGACGGTTCATCATCGCAACCGCCCCGGCGCCGTCAGGCGCGCTTGAACACCAAGGTGCCGTTGGTGCCGCCGAAACCAAAGCCGTTGGACATCACCACGTCGACTTTCTTCTCGCGCGCGACGTTCGGCACGTAATCGAGATCACAGCCTTCGCCCGGGTTGTCGAGGTTGATCGTCGGCGGGATGACGCCGTAGTGCAGGGCCAAGATGCTGAAGATCGCCTCGATGCCACCGGCGGCGCCGAGCAAATGCCCGGTCATCGATTTCGTCGAGCTGACCATGGTCTGGTAGGCATGGTCACCCAGCGCACGTTTCATCGCCTGCGTTTCCGCCAAGTCGCCGAGCGGGGTCGAGGTGCCGTGCGCGTTCAAGTAATCAATCTGATCGGCATTGACCTTGGCATCGCGCATTGCCATCACCATGCAGCGGGCAGGACCGTCACCGTTCTCGCTGGGCGCGGTCATGTGGTACGCGTCGGAACTGGCGCCGAAACCGGCGAGTTCGCAATAAATGCGGGCACCACGGGCTTTGGCCGACTCGTATTCTTCCAACACGAGGATGCCGGCGCCGTCACCCAGCACGAAGCCGTCGCGGTCCTTGTCCCACGGACGACTGGCGCGCGTTGGTTCGTCGTTGCGGGTGGACATCGCCTTCATCGAGCAGAAACCGGCGACGGAAGTTGGCGTGCAGCCGTATTCGGCGCCGCCGGCAATCATCACGTCGGCGTCGCCGTACTGGATCATGCGCATGGCCATGCCGATCGAGTGGTTTGAGGTCGCGCAGGCCGAGACCGCAGAGAAATTCGGGCCCTTGATGCCCTTCATGATGCACAGCTGGCCCGACACCATGTTGATGATCGTGCTCGGCACATAAAACGGCGAGACTTTGCGTGGACCGCCCAAATGCAGGTCGACGGCCGTTTCCTCAATACCGCGGATACCACCAATACCCGAGCCCACCAGCACGCCGACGCGCTCGGCATTGGCATCGGTAATTTCCAGCCCGGCATCGTCAATCGCCATCAGCGATGCAGCAATGCCGTAATGGATGAAGTTGTCCATCTTCTTGACGTCTTTGAGCCCCATCCACTGCTTCGGATCGAAGTCCTTGACCTCACCGGCAATGCGCGTGTTGTAGGCGCTGGCATCGAAATGCGTCAGCGGACCGACACCCGAACGACCGTGAGTAATGGCATCCCACGCGGTGGCGAGGGTATTGCCGACCGGGGAGACGATGCCCATTCCGGTAACGACGACGCGACGTTGGCTCATGGTTCCGCTCCGTTGAAGTGAACGCGCGACAGCGCCGCGGGCTGCGTGATCATCGCGGGCGCAGGCAGCGCCCACCACCATTACGCGCCAGCCGCAGCGCCGGATGCCGCAAATACGCAGGGCCGCGCATGCGCGGCCCCGGTACGGTCACGCATCAGGCAATCAAGCCTTGACGTGCGCCTTGATGTAATCGATTGCCTGCTGGACAGACGTGATCTTCTCGGCTTCTTCGTCCGGAATCTCGCACTCGAACTCTTCTTCGAGGGCCATCACCAGCTCCACGGTATCGAGCGAGTCAGCGCCGAGGTCGTCAACGAACGAGGCGTTGTTGGTGACTTCGTCTTCCTTGACGCCGAGCTGTTCAATGACGATCTTCTTGACGCGTTCTTCGATGGTGCTCATGGAATGGTCTCCTCCCGGAGTTGTCGTACGGCGCATTGTAATCACATGCTGACCCCCGCGAGCGCCTTTAGCCGCCGGGGCCTGATTCTTGGTTCGGGGCGATTTTACCCCAATTCACCCGCCCGCAAGGGTCAGGCCATGTACATGCCGCCGTTGACGTGCAAAGTCTCGCCGGTGATGTAGGCCGCGGCGGGACTGGCTAGGAAGGCCACCGCCTCGGCGATGTCCGACGGGGCACCGAAACGACCCAAGGCGATCTGGACCTGCATCGCGTCCTTCTGGGCCTCGGGCAAGCCACGGGTCATGTCGGTTTCGATGAAGCCAGGCGCCACCACGTTAACGGTGATATTGCGGCTGCCGATTTCCTTGGCCAGCGATTTCGAGAACGCGATGATGCCGGCCTTGGCCGCCGCGTAGTTCGCCTGGCCGGCATTTCCGGTCAAGCCAATGACGGAGGCGATGGAAATGATGCGGCCCTTGCGCGCCTTCATCATGCCGCGCATCACCGCTTTGCTGGTGCGGAATACCGAGGTCAGGTTGGTGTCGAGGATGGCCTGCCAGTCTTCCTCCTTCATGCGCATCAGCAAGTTGTCGCGGGTAATGCCGGCGTTGTTGACCAAGATCGAGATCGGGCCGAACTCGGCACCAATGGCTTCGATCAGCGCTTCCACCGCCGCGCCATCGGCGACGTCAAGCAAGCGCCCGGCGCCACCGTTGGCAGCAAGGCGCTCGCCGATGGCGGCAGCACCCGACTCGGTGGTCGCGGTGCCGATGACGGTCGCTCCGCGCGCGGCGAGCAGGTCGGCAATCGCAGCGCCAATGCCGCGGCTCGCGCCGGTCACCAGAACAATCTCGCCAGTCAGGGTAAGGCTCATGCGTTTGTTTCCTTGCACGCGTGTCCGATTTCTATCAGGGCCGCGAGACGTCCCGCGGCGGTCTTCTTCATTGTCTGCCGGGGCAATCGCACCGCGTGAGATTGTGCGGTGTTCAGCGCAATTCGCCCAGCGCGGTCTCGAAATCCGCGGGTGCGCCAATGGCGCGCGCGTCGAGCGTCTTGTCGATACGTTTGGCTAAACCAGCCAGCACCTTGCCTGGACCACATTCGACCAAATGCGTCGCACCGCCGGCAACTAGCGCCTGCACACACTCGCTCCAGCGCACTGGCAGGTACAGCTGGCGCACGAGCGCGTCACGAATTTCATCGACGGTGCTGAACGCGCGCGCATCCGCATTCTGCACCACCGGGCGATCCGGCTGGCGCCAGCTCATCGCCGCCATGATCTCGCCGAGCTGGCGCGCGGCATCGCGCATCAGCGGCGTGTGCGAGGGCACGCTAACGGCGAGCTTCACTATCTTGCGTACGCCGCGCGCGCCCAGTTCGGCGATGGCCGCGTCCACGGCGTCCGCGTGACCACCAATGACGATTTGGCCCGGCGAGTTGTAGTTTGCTGGCACCACCACCGCCTCGCCTGAGACCTGCGCGCAAACCTCGGCCACCAGGGCATCGTCGGCGCCGAGCACCGCCGCCATGGCGCCGGTGCCGGCTGGCACTGCCGCTTGCATCAGGCGTCCGCGCTCGCGCACGAGTTTGGCGCCGTCGGCCAGCGAAATCGCGCCAGCGGCGACCAAGGCGGCGTACTCACCTAGGCTGTGGCCGGCAAACTGCGCCGGCTGGCTGCCGCCCTTGGCTTTCCATAGGCGCCAAACGGCGACGCTGGCCGCCAGCAGGGCCGGCTGGGTAAATTCGGTCTGGTTCAGGCGCTCTTCCGGGCCTTGCTGGGCCAGCGACCACAAGTCCACGCCGCAGCCAATCGACGCCTCGGCAAAGCTCTGCTCGACCGAAGGGTGCGTCGCGGCGAGCTCAGACAGCATGCCCAGGCTCTGCGAGCCCTGGCCGGGGAAAACGAAAGCTAGGGTCTGGTTCATCGGCCGGGATGCTCGGAAGGGACGCGAATCATACGGGGCCGAAGGCCGGATCGTCTGTACCGGGGCGTATAGGTAGCCTCAGCAAATCCGTAGGAGCGGCGTAAGTCCGCGACTCGCTCTGGCGCGAAACAGTCCAGCAAGCTCATGACTGCCTTGGCAGGGAGCGATTCCGGCAAGCATGCGAGCTCTGGGGTAGCGCTTTTCTTGGCAGGGAGCGATTTCGGCAAGCAGGCGAGCTCTGGGGTAGCGCTTGTCTTGGCAGGGAGCGATTTCGGCAAGCAGGCGAGCTCTGGGGTAGCGCTTTTCTTGGCAGGCATGGTCGCGGGCTTACGCCGCTCCTACAGCCGCTCCTACAGCGGCTCCTACAGCCGCTCCTACAGCTGCTTCTGCAAAGCGCCTATTAGTAGCGAACCAGGGCCGAGCCCCAGGTGAAGCCGCCACCGAAGGCCTCGAGCAGGACCAGTTCGCCACGTTTGACCTTGCCCGAGCGCACCGCTTCGTCCAGCGCCAGCGGCACCGAGCCGGAGGAGGTGTTGCCGGTGCGGTCGACGGTGACGATGACGCGGTCCATCGACATTTGCAGGCGCTTTGCAGTCGCCTCAATGATGCGCAGGTTGGCTTGGTGCGGAATCAGCCAATCCAAGTCGGACTTGTCGAGGCCGTTGGCCGCGAGGGTTTCATCCACGACCGAATCCAGCGCTTTGACGGCGTGTTTGAACACGTCGCTGCCGCTCATCATGATCTTGACGCCAGCATTGGGCTCGTCGGGCTTGAACCCGACCGAGACGCCGACCGGGCTATAAAGCAGGCCGCGCTTGCCGCCGTCCGAGTGCAGATGGGTAGAGAGGATGCCGCCTTCGGAAGCGGCGGTCAGCACCACGGCACCGGCGGCGTCGCCGAACAAGACGCAGGTCTTGCGATCGGTCCAGTCGACCATGCGGGTCAACGTTTCTGCGCCGATCACCAGCGCGTTTTTTACCGTACCAGTGCGAATGAACTTGTCGGCGACGCTGAGCGCGAAGATAAAACCCGAACAGGCGGCGTTGACGTCGAAGGCCGGGCAACCATTGGCGCCGAGGCGGTCCTGTACGAGGCAGGCCGTGGACGGGAAGATCAAATCAGGCGTGGTCGTGCCGACGATGATCAGCTCGACATCGGCTGCGGCGATACCGGCCGCTTCGAGGGCGCGAGTCGCCGCGTGGAAGGCCAAGTCGCCGGTGGTTTCACCGTCCGCAGCGATATGGCGCTCGCGAATGCCGCTGCGCGAGACAATCCACTCGTCATTGGTATCGACCATTTTCTCAAGGTCGGCATTGGTCAGGACCTTCTCGGGCAAGTAGCTGCCGGTCCCTGCAATTCGCGAAAAAATGGCCATCCCGACATTCTCCGGTCAGGGCCCGGAACCCGGGCCACAAAAAAACACGCGGCGGGACAGGCCCGCCGCGTTCAGGATACCGCCAGTCCGCCTAGGCGGACAGCAGAACTCACTCTTCGGTTTCGACGGCCGTCTTGACGTCAACGACCTTGCGGCCGCGATAGAAGCCGTCTTTGGTGACGTGATGGCGGATATGCGTCTCGCCCGTCGTCGGATCGGTCGACAGCTGCTTGGCGCTGAGGGCGTCGTGCGAACGGCGCATGCCGCGGGTGGACGGGGTACGGCGGGACTTCTGAACGGCCATGGGGTTTCTCCAGCTACTCTTTGAGCTACTTGTTGCGGTCTTTCAACGCGACTAGCGCGGCGAAAGGATTGGGTGTGTCGTCCACGACGTCAATTTCGGCCCACTCGGCCTCGATTTCCGGCGCATCCGGGTTGATCGGCACCACCGGCAGCGCGAGGATCAATTCATCCTCGATCAGGTCGATGACGCGCAATTCGCCGTGTTCGTCCAGCAGCAGCGGCTCCATCTCCTCGGACAACGCGCGTTCCTGCGCTTCGTCGGTGATGAGGCCTAACCGTTGCAATACCGTCACCGGCTGCAGGTAGCGCTCTAGGGAGCGCTGGCACAGCAGCGGCATATCGGCCTGGGCACGAACCTCCACATACGG
Organism: Lysobacterales bacterium; assembly: GCA_038252715.1. Classification (GTDB taxonomy): domain Bacteria; phylum Pseudomonadota; class Gammaproteobacteria; order Xanthomonadales; family Xanthomonadaceae; genus Arenimonas. The sequence goes on from JBBSAA010000024.1 coordinate 10,070, forward strand.
CAGGTTTAGTGCGTCGCGGCCGAATTCAAGCTCGAAACGGCAGTTGCCTTCGGTGTCCGTCAGGCTCTTTGCCAGCCGGGTAAACCCCGACAAGGGCAGGACGCCTTCGAAACTCCGCTGGGCAGCAACCATGCGCCAAGCGTCAAGCACAGGGGGCACGGGTGCGGACATAAGCCGCGTATTGTAGGTATGCACGGAGCCGGTGTCAAACCGAAAACCTCAGCAAAGACGCGGGTTTGGCCCGGTTTGCGGCCTCCAAGGGCCGTGGTGCAGACTGACCACAGGCGACCAGGAACCCCGCAATGCTGCTCTCTCTCACCCTTATTGTCATCGCCGGCCTGGCTTGGCTGGTCTTTTGGTTTGGTTTTCGACGCCCCCGACTGCGTCGTCAGCTCGCCTTGAACCGGCTTCTGGACCTCGCCGACGAGGTCGAAAACTTGCTCAACCTGAGCCAGAAACGCATGGCCGCAATGCAGTCCTTGCTGCAGCGGGTGCCGCAGGACATAGGCGCGGTTGCCCAGGCCTCGCTAGACAAGGACCTGCCAATCCTCGAAGCCAAGCGCGATGTGCTGCAGCATCGCCTATGGATCCAGAAACACGGCGACAGCGCCAGCCAAGTCGAGCTCGACGCCGCCTGCGAGGCGCTAGATCGTGCCCGCGTCCGAATCGGCAGCCAAGTGTCCGAACTCGAGCGCGCTGGCGCTGACCTCGCCGACGCGACCGAGGGCACCGACGTCGCGGCGCTGCGCGAACCGCCGACCTTGCGTCGCCGTCCGGAGGCCTAGGTGCTGATTCTTGCCTCCACGTCGATTTACCGTCGCGAACTGTTGGCGCGGCTGGGTTTGTCGTTTGAAGTCATGCGTCCGGACGTGGACGAAGCGCCCCTGCTGAATGAAAGCGCGTTCGCGCAGGCGCAACGTCTCGCCGATGCCAAGGCGCGCGCGGTTGCGCTACGGCAGCGCGATGCGTGGGTGATCGGGTCAGACCAAGTCGCCGAGCTCCATGGCCAGGCACTGGGCAAACCCGGCAGTTTCGAGCGCGCCGCCGACCAGCTGGCGGCCGCGTCGGGCCAACGCGTGCTATTTCACACTGCGGTTTGCCTGTTCCGCCAGCAAGACCAGCGCGAGCTTCGCTTTTGCGATCTCACCAGCGTCAGCTTTCGCCACTTGGGCAGCGCCGAGATAGAGCGTTACCTGCACGCCGAGCAGCCCTACGACTGCGCCGGCAGTTTCAAGGCAGAGGGGCTGGGCATCAGCCTGTTTGAATCGATTGAATCGCACGACCCTACCGCCTTGGTCGGCCTGCCCTTGATCGGACTGGCGCGAGCGCTGCGCGAAGCGGGATTTATGCTGCCTTAGTGCGGCGTCGCGGCCTTGGTGACAATCGTCTGCGCCGGCCAGGTTTCCAAGCTGCCATCGTTGCCATGCACGATGATGCCGAGGCGGTGCGGGCCCGGTGCCAAGCCACTGGCGTCGATCGACGCGACAAAGCCCACGCGCGGCAGATGGGGATCGGTCGAAATACGCCAGTACTCGCCCACATGCGGCAGTGATTTGCCGTAAGTCGCCGCTGCCACCACCGCATCGTCGAGCGTGACCTCGACGCGCGCGACGCCGGCACCGTCCTTGAACGCCCAACCAGCAACGTCGAAATTTAGCGCGACCTGCGCGCCTGCCTCGGGGAAATCAATCTGCGCAATGGCCGGCGTCACACAGACCGGGCCCGGGCGCGCGGACGGCAGGTGAAAAAGTAAGTAGCGCTTGCGACCGTCATCAACGTTGAGCACAGTCGGCGGCGGCAGTGGACCCAGCGCCTCGCAAACCGAGTGGTACTGGACCAAACGATCCTTCAGCGGCGTCGCACTGTCCTCGATTACCAGCAACAATGGACGCGGCTCGGCTGCATCGTCGGCGCGCCAGTTTGCATTCCATTGCGCCAACTGCGCGGCGCGGCCATGCTTGTGGTTCAACCGATGGTCGAGGACACGCACGTCGGCGTCGCCACGAAGTCGCACCCATTGCGAAGCAATTTCAAAGTTGTCGAAGACGATCCGCTCACCCGGCCGCAGTGCGCGCTGAGCAGCGGCCATGACGGTGTCCGTACCCGCAAAATTTTCTGGATAAAACCGAGTCGTTGCCGAGGCCAAACGCAGGCTGGGCACTGCGGCGCAGACGAGCCAGACGATGACCAAGCCGGTGCTAAGCAAACCCAGTCCAAGGCCGACGAGACGCAAGGATCGCCGCGTCGGCACGCCCTGCCCCGCCGCTGCAATCGCCAGCACCAACCAGCCGCCAAGCGGCCAATGGAAACTCACGCGCTCATGATCCACGAAAAAGCCGAGCGCAAAATACCCGGCGACCGATACCGAGGTTATTCCAAGCAAGAGCCCCCACGGCGCATCCGGGCTGCCGCGGCGCAGCGCCGGCAGGCGCACGAAAGCCAGCGCCAGCCACCAGAAGATCAGCGGCGTCAACACGATCGCTTGGATTGGCAACCATGCGGCTCCAATCGCATCAAAGGCCCAGGGGTTGCGATCGACCACTTGGAACTGCACGCCAGCGCCGGCGTGCGCGAGATTCCATTGCAGTAGCGGCAACCATGCCAGTGCGCCGATGGCGATGGCCAGCCAAAACGCCGGGTGAGCCAGCAGGCGCCGGCAACGCGCGTCGCACAGCACGCCGACGAAACCGGCCAACACCACCACGGCAAATCGATAGTGACAGAACGCGCCGAGCACAAGCGCGACCGACAGCAGCAGCACACCGCTTGCAGACACGCGTTCGCGCAGCCGAGCAAGCGCCTCCACACACAGCAGGCTCGCGAACACCAGCGGCACGTCGGGCAAGGCCAGTAGCCCAAGCAAACCCGACAGCGGGATCAGCAGCACCAGGCCACCGGCGATCCAGCCCGCCCTAGCCCCAAACCACCGCCTGGCAATGCCCACCGCCAGCCACGGTATCGCCGCGCCAAGGACGAGAAAGACCGCCCGCACCGCCAGCAGGCTCTCGCCGCCGAACCACCGTCCCAGACCAATCAGCCACGCCGTCAGGCCGGGCAGGTCCGAGTAAGCCCACGCCAGGTGCCGCGACTCCCACGCATAGAACGCCTCATCAACCATCAAAGGCAGGCGCATGGCCAACGCCATCTTGGCCAGCGAAAGGACCGCCCACAGCGCGACGAACTTCACGCGCAAAGAACCGTCATTCATGCCAGCATCGTGCTCAGTCATCGTTGATCCGGAAAACCTATGTCCGCGCAGGCACTGCACGCCGCCATCCTAACCGACCCCTTGCGCGCAGCGCTGGATGCCGCGACGGCGCAAATTAATTCCTTGGTGCTCGGGAAGCCGCGCGAAGTCCGCTTGGCGCTGACTACCCTGCTCGCCGGCGGCCACTTGCTGATCGAAGACCTCCCGGGCTTGGGCAAGACCACGCTGGCACGCGCAATGTCGGCGACGCTGGGCTTGGATTTCCAGCGCATGCAGTTCACTTCCGACCTGCTGCCATCCGACATCTTGGGCGTATCGATATTCGATCCGACCAGTCGCGAATTTCGTTTCCATGCCGGACCGGTGTTTACCCAGATGCTACTGGCCGATGAAATCAATCGCGCCCCACCGCGCACGCAAAGTGCCCTGCTTGAAGCGATGGCCGAACACCAGGTCACGGTGGACGGCACCACGCATTCGCTGCCGCAGCCGTTTTTCGTGATCGCCACACAAAATCCGGTCGACCTTGCTGGCACCTTTCCCCTGCCCGATTCGCAGCTTGATCGTTTTTTATTGCGCCTGCAGCTGGGCTATCCGGATGCAATCGCAGAAAAAGCGATGCTGTCGGGCAGCGACCGTCGCGAGATGATCTCGCAGGTGCTGCCGAAGCTGTCCACCGATGAGGTCGTTGCGCTTCGTCATGCAGTGACCAAGGTCCACGGCAGTGACGCGCTGATCGCTTACGTGCAGGCCTTGATGGCTGAAAGCCGCCGTCACCGCGGCGTCCGCGTTGGCTTGTCGCCGCGCGCAGGCTTGGCCCTGCTGCAGGGCGCCCGGGCGCACGCACTAATCGCTGGCCGCAACCATGCGCTGCCCGAAGATGTGCAGGCAATTTTCATTCAGGTAGCCGCGCATCGCATCGTGCCCGAGGCAGAGTCAGAATCGCGCGACCGTCTCGCCGCGAGCATCCTGACTGCCGTAGCCGTGGACTGAGATGGCCGACACCCGCGATGGCGTTGAACGGTTCGGTGACCGCTTCGCACGGCTGGCGTTCATCCGACCCAAACAACCCGAACCATTGCCGGCGCGCATTACCCGGCAGCGTATTTATATCCTGCCCACCGGCTTTGGATTATTTCTCGGCGTCGTGCTGGGCGCGATGCTGCTTGGTGGCTTGAACTACAACAATAACCCAGCCCTGTTGCTGGTTTTTTTGCTCGGCGCGATAGCGCACAACAGTTTCGTTCATGCGCATCTCATTTTGTCCGGCGTGAGGCTCAAGGCCCTGCATGCCGACCCGGTATTCGCGGGGCAAGCGCTAACACTCAAGTTTCGTTTCGATGCCGACGGCGCGCGTGAGCGGCCAGGCTTGGAATTGCGTTTGGGCGAGGCGCATGCCGTGTTCGATCTAGCTGCCAATGATGAGCGCGAAGTCAGTCTCGATTTGCCGACGCAGCGCCGGGGCTGGTTCGATACTGGCCGAGTTCGCTTGAGCACGCTCAGGCCCTTAGGCTTAGCGCGCGCTTGGAGTTGGCTGCGGCCAGACACCCTGCTGCTGGTGTATCCAGCCATGGATGCCGACGCGCCGCCGCTGCCGTCTTCGCTAGGCGACGGTGATTCATCGCGCTCGCGTACGCACGGCGAGCAGCCCCATCATTTGCGCGAATACCGTCACGGCGACAGTCAGCGGCAGGTGGCGTGGAAGGCCTCGGCGCGGGCCGATCGACTGCTGGTCCGCGAGTACGAATCAGCCGTCGCACGCGACATCCACCTTGACTGGGACAGCTTAGCCCCGCTGCCGTATGAAGCGCGCATTCGCCGCCTCGCCCGATGGGTGATGGACGCCGAGCGCAGCGGCAGCCGCTATTCGCTGAATTTGCCGCGAGATGCCGTTCCGTCCGCACGCGGCGCCGAACATCGTCACGCCTGCCTGCGCGCGCTGGCGCTGATGCCCGATGGCTGAGCCACTCAACCGTTCCTTGCGCTGGGCCTGCCTGGCGGCCGCGGGCGCTTGCGGACTACCCCTGCTCATCCAGATGCCGGTGTGGCTGGGCGCATTCTTTTTGCTGATTGCCGCGGTCGGCGCGTGGTCGCCACGTAAATGGCCGACAGCCTTGCGGGTGATATCGGCGATGCTCGTCGGTGGCTTGGTCTTTGCCGCCTTCGAATTTCGCATTGGGCGCGACACCGCCAGCGCTGGGCTGTTGGCCATGCTGATGCTGAAGCCGTCGGAAACGTTCACCGCCCGTGACGCGCGCAGCTTGCTCGGGTTCTCGCTATTCGCACCCTTCTCCGCTTTTTTGCAAGACCAAGGCCCCACCACCTTGGCGCTGTGCTTGCCCGCGCTGTGGTTGACCGTGGCCGCTTGGGGTTTGCTGGCCCAAGGCGGGCGTCCCCTGGCACTGCCGGCGCTGGCCCGCCAGTCGGGTTTCGCCCTGCTCATCGCCACGCCGATGGCGCTGGCAGGTTTTTGGCTGTTTCCGCGCTTGGCCTCGCCGCTATGGGGCCTGCCGGAACTGTCGCAAAAGACCATGGGCTTGGGCGATCGCATGACGCCCAATGAATGGTTGGATGTCTTGGTCGACGATTCGCCGGCGCTGCGCGCACGCTTCATCGGCGCGACACCGCCACGCATGCAGATGTATTGGCGTGGACCGGTGCTGACGCAGTTCGATGGCCAAGCGTGGAACCGTTCGTTCGAGATGGCCGACACTGACCCACCGGCTCTTTCAGTCGGGAATTCGCCGTCGATACGCTATGAAGTCACGCTTGAACCTACCGAGCGCCGGTATGTGGTGACGTTGGACACGCCGCTAAAAGCGCCCACTGGAACGCGCTTGAACCACGAGGCCACCGCAATTGCCGAGGCACCGGTTAACAGCCTGTTGCGCTACACCGGCGAATCAACTCTGGCGCCGGTATCGACGGGAAAACTGAGCAATTACGAACGATCCGTGCTGCTGCAGCTGCCAGTCAACCGCGACCCGCGGCTGCGCGCCCGCGCGCTGGAATGGCAGGCACAGACGCCCGACCCGATGGCGCTGACCGAGCGATTCCTGAGTTGGGTGCGCAGCGATTTCGAATACACGCTGTCCGCTCCGCCGGTCGGCTTCAATGCCAGCGACGACTTCATGTTCGAAACCAAACAGGGGTTCTGCCAGCATTTCAGTTCGGCGTACGTGGTGTTTATGCGCGCGGCCGGCGTACCGGCGCGCGTAGTAACCGGTTACGCCGGTGGCTACTACAACAAGGTGGGCGAGTATTGGTTGGTGTACCGCAAGGACGCGCATGCCTGGGCGGAAATTTGGGTCGACGGTCGCGGTTGGGTGCGGGTCGACCCCACCGCGGCGGTGTCGCCGGAAAATATCCTCGACACCATCGATGACCTGCAGGCCGGTCAAGCCGGCGCGCGCGCCCTGTTCCGGCCGATGTTCGACTTTAGCGACACCTTACGCACGGGCTGGAATAACCTCGTGCTGGGCTTCGATGCGGCGCGGCAGCGCGACCTGCTGCGGCCGCTGGGCATCCGCGACGCCCAGCCTTGGCAGCTGGTGCTGGCGTTTGGCATCGGTGCCGGGCTCGCGCTGGCCTTCACGCTGTGGCTACTGCTGCGCGAGCACAAAGATCGTAGTGAGCCCTTGGTTCGCGCTTGGCGGGCGTTTGTTCGTCACCTTGGACGGGCCGGCATTCGCAAGTCCGCCGAGGAGGCGCCGCTGACCTACGGTGAGCGTGTCGCCGCGCTGATGCCGGCTCGGGCCGAGGCAATACGTCGGCTCAGCCAGCGTTACTCTGACTGGCGTTATGGTGATCAAGACCTGCCGCCCGCCGAACGCGATGCCCTGATCCGCGACCTGCGTCGTTTCCGCGTTGGTCGCCCCCCGTCAACCTGAAGGATCGAGCCATGAAACGCCTAGTTGCCGCTTCCCTGCTACTTGCCCTCGCCGGTTGCGTCACCGCGCCGAAACCGCTGCAGGGTCAATTTTCGACGCTGCTGCCTGACGCGGCGGCCAAAAGCCAGGCCACGGGCGAACGAATTCGCTGGGGTGGGCGCATTGTCTCGGTCGAGCCACAGGCCTCTCGCAGCTGTTTTGAAGTGGTCGGAATGACCCTCGACGGCAGCGGCAAGCCACGCAAGCTCGACCGCAGCGAAGGTCGTTTCCTCGCCTGCCGCTCAGGATTTTATGATCCAGAAGTGTTCCAGGCCGGCCGCGAAATCACCGTCACGGGGACGGTCGAAGGTTTCGAGACGCGTAAAGTCGGCGAGTTTGACTATCGCTACGCGCGCGTCAATGCCGATGCCGTGTATCTGTGGCCCGAGCGCAAAGACCGCGACGTGATCTTCCAGCCCGGTCCGCCGTGGTATCGCTACTGGTGATTGCGCCGGGATCTGCGGCCCGGTTTAGCCGAAGTGCGCGTCTAGCGCACGCCCCGCCAGCAAGTGCAGGTGGATGTGAAACACGGTCTGCCCGCCGTCGGCGTTGACGTTCATCAAGACGCGATAGCCGCTTTCGGCGAAACCTTCCGCCTTGGCGTAGTTTGCAGCGGCCAGCATCAATCTCCCGACCAAGGCGGGGTCGTCGGCTGGCACATCGTTCAAGGTCGCCAGACCGCGCTTGGGGACGAACAACACATGTACCGGCGCCTGCGGCGAGATGTCCTTGAATGCAATCAGGTGTTCGTCCTCGAACACAATCTGCGCGGGGATTTCACGGCGAATGATGCGTGCAAACAAACTGTCGAAGGGCTCATCGCTCATGGCTGGGCTCACTGGTCTGCGGTGGGGATGGCGTCGTGGTTGGCTACGACCAGTGGCGGGATCGCCGAGCAGTCGCCGCCTAGCGCTTGGCTGAAACCCGCACCGCGATAGCCCAGTTCCCGCGGCGAGTCCTTCGCAATCAGGTAGTCGACACGAAGCTTCGCATCGACGCCGGCATCCAGTACCCAGGCGTCGACCGGCCCTCCGGGCGTGACCACCGACTGCGACCCGGTGACGCGCACGGTGAACTCGCCCACGCCTTTGTCGTATTGATAATTGGGGAGGCGAAATTGCCCACCAGGTGCCAGCGGCAGCGCGGAAAACAGCACGCCGAACAGATTGCCTTCCCAAACGGGCGTTGTCAGCGCGACATCGATTGGCGTCGACGCGCCGTCCTGATCGAATTTTTCGCCAGTGACGCGGTCACTCGAATAATCGAGCACGACATGGGCCTTGCCATTGCGACTGTTCTCGAAATGAATCGGGCGCAAGCTCTTGCCGTCCAAGACAAACGTGTCGCGCATATCAAATTTTTCACCGCGCTGATGCACGAGCACGAAGACGAGATCGCGTCCGTCCTGCTGGCCGCGAACCACGGTCTGGCGGACCCGACCCATGTCTTGGCTGTGACCGTCGCGCGACATCGTCAAGGTAAAACAGGCGTCCTGCTCGGCGAGCAACTTGCCCGAGGGCACAGCGGAAGCGCTAAGGGCGGCAAGTAAGACTAGGGCACTCATGGCAGTCTCCAGGTAATTTGCGATCAAACCTTACCGACGACGACGGCACAGCACAGGTCTCAAAGGCCGACGTCGGTGCGTGAGCCGAACGCATGTGCCAGGGTGCCGCGGTCAACGTATTCCAACTCACCGCCCAGTGGAACGCCATGTGCCAAACGGCTGGGTTTGACGTCAAACTGGCGCGCAAGCTGCGCCAGGTAGTGCGCAGTAGCTTCGCCCTCGACGGTGGGGTTGGTGGCGATGATCAACTCCTTGACCTCGCCCTGTGCCAAGCGCGTGGCGAGCCGGTCCAGGCCAAGTTCGCGCGGACCAATACCATCGAGCGGCGACAACCGGCCCTGTAGGACGAAATACAGGCCGCGGTAGCCGGTGGCTTGCTCGATGACCAAACGATCGGCGGGACTTTCCACCGCGCAAAGTTGGTTGCGCTCACGCGACGGGCTGGCGCAAGTGCTGCATAGCTTGTCTTCGCTGAAATCGCGGCACAACTCGCAGTGGCCAACGCGCTCAACCGCTTCGGCCAAGGCACCGGCGAGCCTGAGCCCGCCCTCGCGGTTGCGCTCCAGCAGGTGATAGGCCATTCGCTGCGCGCTCTTCTGCCCGACGCCGGGCAGGCAGCGAAACGCTTCAATCAGCTGTTCGAGTAAGGGCGAACTCATGACGGCCGACGGCGCGACGAGGCGGACAGGTGCAAAATCAGAACATTCCCGGCAGTTTCATGCCCGGCGGCAGCGGCATACCGGCAGTCGCTGCCGACATGCGCTTGCTGCTTTCTGCGTTGGCCTTGGCCACCGCGTCGTTGAACGCGGCAGCAATCAGATCCTCAAGCATTTCCGCATCAGCGAGCACCGATGGGTCAATGCGCACTGCGCGCGTTTCCATCTTGCCGGTGATCGTAATGCTGACCATGCCGCCGCCGGACTGGCCGGTCACTTCGAGCGCGGCAAGCTCTTCCTCGGCGCGCTTGAGGTTTTCCTGCATTTTCTGCGCCTGCTGCATCATCTGGGCGATATTTCCGCGCATGATCGTTCTCTCAATCCAAGGGGCGAATGGAATCGGGGACGACGTTGCCGCCGGCGCCAATCAGTTGGCTGACGACGGGGTCAGCAAGAAAAGTAGCTTCCGCGCCAGTCTGGCGCTCGCTGCGCTGACGCTCGGTACGTTGGTGCAGCGTATCGTCGCCGGATTTCGCCGCTTCAAACCGTATCACCGGCGCCGCGCCTAGCGCGGTTGAAAGCGCCTGGCCAAGGTTACGCACCAAGCTATCGGTGCGCAGGTGCTCCATGTCGTTCGGCAAGGCAAGCAACAAGACGTTGTCCGCGTAGGAAATAAACGCGCTGTGCGAGGCCAACTGGAATGCCGGACCCTTGATACCGGCATTGGCGATTAAGTCGTGCCAATGCTCCGCATTGTGCAGGGCGATGTTCGACGTAGCTGCGGGCATGGGCGCCTGGGCAACTTTGGGTGCAGGTGCGGGCGCGGCGACCGGCGCGGGCGCGATGCTTGGGCGCGAGTCCATTGCCGGTTGGGCAGACGATGCAGAAGGCGCCGGCGGTCCGGCTTGCGCGGCGCGCGGCGCGGATGCCGTGACAGCGCCAGAATCAGCGGGACGAAAGGCCAGCATCCTCAACAGGGCCATTTCGAAACCAGCACGGGGGCTCGGCGCCATAGCGAGATCGCGACGACCGCCGACGGCCATTTGGTACCACAGCTGCACAAGCTCGGGCGAGAGACGCGCGGCAAACGCGGGTGCGTCAACGCGCGAGGCTTCGTCTTCGAATTTCGGCACTAGCTGGTAAAGCTGGACGCGATGCAGTTCGCTGGCAACGTCCTCAAGCACATGGCCAAAGTCCGGCGAGAACTGCGCCATCGCCTCGATTTCCACCATCAACTTGGCACCATCACCGGAGGCGAGCGCCTCAAGCAATTCGCCCACTTGCGCCCGCTCAACGGTGCCCAGCATCGCGTTAACGCTGGCTTCCTCAAGCTTGCCAACGCCGCTGCCGCTGCCGGTGAAGGCGATCGCTTGGTCAAGCAGGGACAAGCCGTCGCGCAAACTGCCGTCGGCGGCGCGGGCGAGCAAGGCAATCGCACCCGGCTCAGAAGCAATGCCCTCGGCGTCGAGGATGCGGGTCATCTGGCCAGCAATCTGAACTTTCTCAAGACGGCGCAGGTTGAACTGCAGGCAGCGCGACAGCACGGTGACCGGCAGCTTTTGTGGGTCCGTGGTCGCGAGCAGGAACTTCACGTGTCCTGGCGGTTCTTCCAGCGTCTTGAGCAAGGCGTTGAACGCGTTTTTCGACAGCATGTGCACTTCGTCGATCAGGTAGACCTTGGTGCGGCCGCGCGCCGGCATGTATTGCGCGTTTTCAATCAGCGCGCGGACATCGTCGACACCGGTATTGCTGGCGGCGTCGATTTCTAGCAAGTCGACAAAACGGCCGGCGTCGATATCGATGCAGGCATTGCATTCGCCGCAGGGTTCGGCGCCGGTGCCGCGCTCGCAGTTCAGGCTCTTGGCGAAAATGCGCGCGATCGTGGTCTTGCCCACACCGCGGGTGCCAGTGAACAGAAACGCATGGTGGACACGGCCGGTTTCAAGGGCATTGGTGAGGGCGCGCACCACGTGTTCCTGCCCGACCAATTCAGCGAAGCGCCGGGGGCGCCATTTTCGGGCAAGGACGAGATAGGACATGGGGACACTCGGCGGGAACCGCTCCATTGTGCCAACCCCCTGCCCCCCGGCCAAGCACCAGTCGCATCCAGTTGTCGCGGCGGGGCGTCTCGGTTACACTTTCGCTCTTGTTTCAGGCGCTTAGGCGCTTGCGACAGGCGCGGTACCCCGCGCGGAGAGGTGTCCGAGTGGTTTAAGGAGCACGCCTGGAAAGTGTGTGTACGGCCTCAAACCGTACCGAGGGTTCGAATCCCTCTCTCTCCGCCAAATCAGTACATGGCTGGCTGTTCCAGCAGCTCGCAGCAGTAAAACAAGTCGCAAAGAGAGAGGGTTCGAACCCTAGGGTTCGACAAAACGGCAGGAAAGCCGTTTTGCACGGCGAAGCCGCCCGAAGGGCGAGGGGCAGGAAGCCCCGAGTGAATCCCTCTCATTCTCGACGCGTGTGCGTCGACGGTAAGTGCGACGTCTCAAGTTTCTATGGTGGCTCTTGTCGGCCCCTCGCGACGATAGACCGAAAACTCCGCCAGGGCCGGAAGGCAGCAACGGTATTGGTTGATTCGGGCGCCGAGGTCAGCCGGCAAGAGCTGCCACCCAAGCCTACCTAGCCAGCCACTACCTCAGCGAATGTCTGCTTGCTCGGCTCCAGTACTTACCGCAGTCCGCGTGCTCGGCTCCAGTACTTGCGTCACTCCGCTTGCTCGGCTCCCGTACTTGCGACGACCTACTTGCTCGCCTCCCATACTTGCGACGACCTGCTTGCTCGCCTCCCATACTTGCGGCGACCTGCTTACTCGTCTCCCATACTTGCGGAAGCCCGCTTGCTAGTCTCCCGCATTCGCTGCGCTCAGCGCCCGTCGCTTTTCATCCCACCATTTTCCGCGCTTGCTTGCTCCCCGTGTAGGAGCGGCGGTAGCCCCCGCCCCTCGGGGGCCGGTTGGTTTGCCGACCAGGAGCGGGCGTAAAACCCCCCACAGGAGGGCCCAAAAACCCCCCCCACCCGCGCCGGGGGTACACCCAAAACAAACCGGGGCACGACCACACCCCAAAACTTTTGTTGTTAAAAAACAGGCCCGCAGGCGCCACCACAAGCGGGGGAAA
>JBBSAA010000025.1:0-22419 GCA_038252715.1 Lysobacterales bacterium
ACCTTGCCCAACTGCATCAGTGCGGACAATCCGAACCGTTATCCGGTGTCGATTACCTCGCACGAGTATTTGATGGAGCGTTTGCGCGAGATCAAGCTGGCCTGAGTGCAGCGCGCCAGGCGGCCGCTTTTTCCTCACGTGTCATCGAGGCATTAGCAGGGCTGGTTGAAGGCAATCGCAGCCGTTCCAGCGCTGGCCTTGCGGGTGCTGCACGATCGAGCACGGGCAGCACATGGCGCTCGAACAACGTCGCCGCGGCCGCGCCATTGAACAGCACCCGGCGAATACCCGCGTGCGCCGTGAACAGCGCTGGAAAATCGTTCGCGCGCACGCTGCCCGGGACAATGGCGGCGTCGAGGCTGCCCGGTCGTTCGCACGAGGCCAGCACGTCCCACAGCGCAAATCCAGCGACTTGCAGCCGCAGCAGTCGATCGTCGTAGGGCAGGGCAGGATCGAAACCGAGCGCCTCAGCAACGAAGGGCCAGAACTGGTTGCGAGGGTGGGCGTAATAGCGTGCCGCCTGCAACGAGGCCAGGCCCGGCATGCTGCCAAGGATCAGGCTGTGCGCCCCGTCCGCCAGCACTGGCGGGAAACTTTCAACGCGATCGTGGTTCCCGCTCGCTGCCACTACTTAGCGGAGGGCATTGTTGAGCCACCGGACCTTGTTGCCGACCTCGGGCTGGTCAACTGGCAGAAGTCGCAGAGGCGGCGGCAGGTAAGGTTTCATTAGTCTCAGTCGGCGTCGCGGAAGTCTTTGGCCTTGCTGGCGACTACGGTACGGGCAAGCCAGTCGGGAAGGTACTTGGACACGAACGCGACCAGTTTGTTGAGCCCGCCGGTGACGACGCGGGTCCGGCCTGCCTCAACGGCATCCACGCCAATGCGTGCGACCTCAGCACTGCTCAGCCACAGCGCCTTTGGCATCTTCGAGATCTTTTCGCGCATGCCGTTGACGTCGTGGAATTCCGAATAAGTGAAGCCCGGGCACAGAGCGGTTACGTGCACGCCGCGAGGTCCACTTTCAAGGGCGAGGCATTCGCTGAAGCGGATCAGCCAGGCCTTGGTCGCGCCGTACATCGTGTGCCCGGCGGACGCTGGCACCAGGCCGGCGAGCGAAGCGATATTGAGGATACGCCCGCGCCCGGCGGCTTCCATTGCCGGCAGGTAGAGGTGGGTCAGTTCCGCGACGGCGGTGATCATCACTTGCAGGAAATCTGCGTGCACCTGCCAATCACGCGACAGGTAGCGGCCGGGCACGCCGTAACCGGCGTTGTTGACCAAGGTGTCGATAAACAGGCCGCGCGCCTGCGTGTCGGCGAAAAGGGCGGCGGGCGCGGCCGGATCGGACAGGTCGCAGGTCATCACGACGCAGGGCGCGTTCACACCCAGTTCGCGTGCCAGCGACTCCAATCGCTCGGTGCGCCGGGCCGTGAGCACCAGCGGTTTGCCGCGACGGGAGTATTCGCGGGCAATGGCTTCGCCAATGCCGCTGGAGGCGCCGGTGATCAGGGCATAGCCGGTGTGGCCGGGAGCGGTGTTTATAGGCTGGGGCATGGCGCGATCCTGATGTGGTGTGGCGATTGTGCGGCCAAGCGGCCGTTGGCAACGAGTGCGAGGGGAAAAAATGATCATCGATCCTACCCAGACTGCCTTGACCCGGCGCCCGTCGCGCTGGTTGAGCGCAGTGGTGATCCTGATTGTCTGCCTCGGTGCCGGGACGCTGCCGGCAGCCACGCTGAAGGTGACGGTGGATGACGGTAAGCGCGTGGTGTTGGCCGACGCGGTGGTCAGCGCCTACCGGCTTGACGTGGCGGTACCGGTGCCGATGGGCAAGGGCATCATGGACCAGCGCTATTCCCAGTTCGCGCCGGGCGTGCTGCCGATCACCGTCGGCAGCTTGGTGATGTTCCCCAACAGCGACAACATCCGGCATCAGGTGTATTCGTTTTCGCCGGCAAAGCCGTTCGACCTGCCGCTGTACGCGGGCACGCCGGCGGCGCCGATGCGTTTCGACAAAGCCGGTGTAGTGGTGATTGGCTGCAACATCCACGATTGGATGATTGGTTACATCGTGGTGCTGGATACGCCGTACTTCGCCAAAACCGATGTCGGTGGCAACGCCGCGTTGAGCCTGCCGCCGGGGCAATACCGGCTGCGTACTTGGCACCCGCGCTTGGCTGGCGATCCGGTCGAGGAAATTGTACGGATCAGTGGCGAGGCCGCGGCCGTGCGCGAGGTGCACCTCAAGCTATCGCCGCCACCGCCGCCGCGGCGCGGCATACGTCGGCTCGCTCCAGCGCGGCAAGGATAGGCAGCAATGGCGAGTCGACATTTCCGCAACAAGCTTGTTTTCCTGCTAATCGGTGTCGTGCTGGTCGCGCAGTTGGCCACTGTGGCCGTCGTGCAGTTCGCTACCGAGCGCAGCGTACGCAGCAAGCTGGGCGACGATTTGGAACTGGGCGAACGCGTCTGGCAGCGATTCCACGAGAACCGCGGCAATCAGCTGCTCGAATCGGTGCTGGTGCTTGCCGACGACTACGGTTTCAAGGCCGCGGTTGCCAGCGGTGACGCGGCGACGATGGCATCAGCGCTGGACAACCAGGCCAGCCGCATCGGCGCTGACCGCGCGCTGCTGCTGGCGCCCGACGGTCACTGGCTTGCGGGAGGTGCCACACCGGCCGCAGCGGCCGCGTTGGCGGGAATGTTGCAGCAGGCGCAAACCGCCGGCTCGGCCCAGTCGGTAGTTGTGCTTGACGGCAAGCTTTACCAATTCGCACTGGTGCCGGTTCAGGCGCCGTCGCTAGTGGCGTGGGTGGCGCTGGGATCGCAAATAACCGATGCCTATGCCCGCGATTTCCGCACCCTGACCTCGCTGGATGCCAGCTTTTTGCAGGCTGAAGGCGCACGGACCCAAGTGTTTGCGTCGAGCCTACCCAGCGAAGGGCGCGCCGCACTCGCCGCGTTGCCGTCGGCCAGCACCGAGGGCGCGCAGGTTCGTAATGTTGCACTGGATGAGCGTCATTACTTCTCCATGTCGCGGGAGCTTCCCAGCAATGGCGGCGCGCCGGTGCGCTTGGCTCTGCAGGGCTCGCTCGACGAGGCAATGGCTCCCTTTGCCGCCCTGCGCAATCGGGTGCTGCTGCTTTCGGCGCTTGCCGGCTTGGTGGCCCTGTTAGTGGCTTGGCTGGTTGCGCGCAGCGTCAGTAAGCCGGTCGCAGAACTGGCACGCGCTGCACGACGCATCGCCCGTGGCGACTATTCCCAACCCATCGATCCCAAGGGCCGCGATGAATTCGCCGACCTCGGCCATGCCTTTGACGGCATGCAGCAGGGCATCGCCCAGCGCGAAGAGCGAATCCTTTTCCAAGCCGGGCACGACAGCCTCACCGGGCTGCCAAACCGCGCCCTAGCCTTGGATGCGCTGGAGTCAGCGATCGCCGTCGAAGGCAGCAGCCGCGCCGTGCTGATGGTCGACCTCGACCGCTTCAAGGAAATCAACGACACGCTCGGCCACGTATTCGGTGACCGGGTGCTCGATGAAGCCGGAAAACGGCTACGTCAAGCCGTGCGCGGCGGCGATTTGGTCGCGCGCCTCGGCGGTGATGAATTCCTGGTCCTGCTAGAAGACGTGCAATCGGGCCAGGCGCTGTTGCGTGCGCAGGAATTGCTGGCCGCGTTGCGCGAGCCGCTGGACTTGGTCAGTACCCGCATCAACCTCGATGCCAGTATTGGCATGGCGCTTTATCCTGAGCACGGCGATAGCGCCGAAACCCTGCTGCGACGCGCAGATATCGCGCTTTACGACGTTAAGCAGTCGCGGCAAGGCGTGGCCGTGTATGAATCGGGTCGCGATGAGGTACACCTGCGGCAGCTGCAGTTGATGGGAGACCTTCGCCACGCCATCGTGGGCGGGCAATTGAGCCTGCAATTCCAGCCCAAGGTCGAAATAGCGTCAGGGCGGGTGCTGCATGCGGAGGCATTGGTGCGCTGGACGCACGCGGCCTTGGGCCCGATCCGGCCCGACGAATTCATTCCGCTGGCCGAGCGCTCGGGTTTCATCCACGAATTGACCCGTTTCGTGCTGGAGAATTCACTGGCGCAAGCAGCGCGTTGGCGCGAAAGTGGCCTCGACCTTGGTATTGCGGTCAACCTGTCGGCGATCGACCTCATGGATGCCGACTTGCCGGACTTTGTCTTCGATTGCCTACAGCGTCATGCGATCCCGCCGGAGCGTTTAATCCTAGAACTAACCGAAAGCGCCTTGATGCGCGACGTCAACTACGCAGTCCGCATGCTCCATCGCCTGCGTGCGATCGGCATCCGACTGGCAATCGACGATTTCGGCACCGGCTATTCATCCTTGGCCCAGCTCAAGCGCATGCCCGTAGACGAGATCAAGATCGACAAGAGTTTCGTGATGCAAATGACCGAGGACAGCGATGACGCGGTGATTGTTCGTTCGACCATTGAACTCGGTCACAACATGGGCCTGCGCGTGATTGCCGAAGGCGTGGAATCGCAGGGCAGCTTGAGCCTGCTGGAAAAACTGGGCTGTGACATGGCGCAGGGATTCTTCTTGAGTCCGCCGCTCGATGGCCTTGCGTTGGCGGCGTGGGCGGCCGAATTCTCCGCCGCGAAAGCGGCGGTCGCCATCGCTGACATCCGGGCCTGAGCATCAATACCGGCTGATCTTTCGGTATCCTAGCGGCCTGACTTGAAGGAGCAGGCAATGCGCCAGAAGATCGTGGCCGGCAATTGGAAGCTTCATGGCGACCGTCTGTTCGCCCGGGCCCTGCTTGATGCCATCGTCGCGGCGGCGCGGCCGGCCGATGTGGCGTTGGCGATCCTGCCGCCCCTTCCGTACCTCAGCGATATGGTTGACCGCTACGGCGGGGCCGGCCTGTATTTCGGCGCGCAAGACCTCGACGTGAACGTGCAGGGCGCCTATACCGGCGAGGTGTCGGGAGCGATGCTGCGCGACGTCGGCTGTCGTTACGTGCTCGCCGGGCACTCCGAGCGCCGCCAATATCACCAAGAGTCGAACGAGCGCGTCGCTGAGAAATTTGTCGCCGCCAAGAGCGCCGGGTTGGTGCCGATCCTTTGCGTCGGCGAGACCCTGCACCAACGTGAGGCTGGGCAAACCGAGTGGGCCATCCAGCGTCAGTTGGAGGCCGTGTTCGCCGCCGCCGGCAATCAGGCCTTTGAAGGGGCCGTGCTGGCTTACGAGCCGATCTGGGCCATTGGCACCGGCCGAACCGCTACGCCAGCCCAAGCCCAAGACGTCCATGCCTACCTGCGTAGCGAAATTTCCGCCCGGGATGCTAGAATCGGCGGCTCGCTGAGCATCCTTTACGGGGGCAGCGTGAAACCCGCCAACGCGGTCGAGCTGTTCTCACAGCCCGATGTGGATGGTGGCCTAATTGGTGGCGCGTCCCTGGTCGCCGAGGATTTCCTGGCTATCGCCAACGCGGCAGCCCGCTGAAAGACAGATCATGATTACCAGTCCTTTCGTTCAAACCTTGCTCAATGTGCTGTTCGTCCTGATCGCGATCGCGATGATCGTGCTGATCCTGTTGCAGCGCGGCGCGGGTGCGCAGGCTGGCTCGGGCTTCGGCGCAGGCGCCTCCGGCACCGTTTTCGGTGCGCGCGGCTCGGCCAACTTCCTGACGCAAGCCACCAAATATCTCGCCATCGCCTTCTTCGCCCTGACCTTGTTCATGGCGTGGGAGTCGGGGCAGCGTGCCAAAGCCGGGCCAGTCAAGGCCGATTTAGGCCTGATGTCTAGCCTTCCCGCGGCGGCGCCGAGCAAGACGCCGGCCACTCCGGGTGGCGCAACGCCGGTCGCGACACCAGCGGCCGTGCCTTCGACGACGCCGGCTACGCCGGTAATCGCTCCGGCAACAGGCAATACGCCGGCGCCGTCGGTCGAAGAAAAACCCGCGCCGACACCGGTTGAGGGCAGCAAGGGCGGTTGATCCGCTGGTATAATATTCACCTCGATTTGGCGACAAATCGGGATCATGCCCAGATGGCGGAATTGGTAGACGCACTACCTTGAGGTGGTAGCGACTTAGGTCGTGGGGGTTCGAGTCCCCCTTTGGGCACCACTATTAGAGTATCGGCCGTCGCCCGCACCGCGGCGCGACGGCTGAAACGCGCCTCACGGCGCTGGCAAAGGAGTCGCGCGTGCTGGGCGAGTATCTGCCGATATTGTTGTTCCTGGCGGTTTCGTCCGCTGTGGGCATCGCGCTGCTGGTATTGGGCGGTTTGTTGGGCCCCCGGCGGCCCGACAGCGAGAAACTCTCGCCTTACGAATGCGGCTTCGAAGCCTTCGAAGACGCGCGCATGCAGTTCGACGTGCGCTATTACCTCATCGCGATCTTGTTCATCGCCTTCGATCTCGAAATCGCGTTCGTGTTCCCATGGGCGGTGATCTTCCGCTCGCTCGGACCGGTCGGTCTTTACGAGATGGGTATCTTCTTGGGCTTGCTGGTGCTTGGTTTCATCTACGTGTGGAAGAAGGGAGCGCTCGAATGGGAGTGATGGAGTCCGTTTCGAACGTGTTTCACAACCCGCTGCCGATCCAGACGGTCGACGACATCCTGCGCCCGGGCTCCGACAATCCGCTGGTCGAGCGCGGTTTCGCGACCACCAGCATCGATTCGCTGGTCAATTGGGCGCGCACCGGCTCGATGTGGCCGATGACGTTCGGCTTGGCCTGCTGCGCGGTCGAAATGATGCATGCCGGTGCCTCGCGCCTGGACCTGGACCGCTACGGCGTGGTGTTCCGCCCATCGCCGCGACAGGCTGACGTGATGATCGTTGCCGGCACCTTGGTCAACAAGATGGCCCCCGCCTTGCGCAAGGTCTATGACCAGATGCCCGACCCCAAGTGGGTTATTTCAATGGGCAGCTGCGCCAACGGTGGCGGCTATTACCACTACTCCTATTCCGTCGTGCGCGGCTGCGATCGCATCGTGCCGGTGGATATCTACGTGCCGGGCTGTCCGCCCACCGCCGAGGCGTTGGTCTACGGAATCTTGCAGCTTATGAAGAAGATCCGCCGCACCAACACCATCGCTCGCTAACCAGAACCAGGCACAGCCCAACGCCATGCCCGATCCAAACCAGACTCTTTCCGAGCGACTCAAGGCCCGCTTCGGCGACCAGGCGCTTGCCGTCGTGGATGCCGGCGGCGAGACCACGCTCGAAGTTCCCGCCGCTGCTTGGCGCGATGTTGCGACGATCTTGCGCGACGACGCTGAATTCCGCTTCGAAGTATTGATCGACGTCTGTGGCGTTGACTACCTTAGCTACGGCGACGATGAGTGGGATACGTCCGATGTGTCCTCGGAAGGCTTTTCCCGCGGCGTCGAAGGGCAGGGCCCGGGGCGCTTCAGCTGGGAAAGTCGCCCGCGGGGCCGCGGTCCGGAGCGGCGCTTTGCCGCGGTCGCGCATTTGCTTTCCATTACTCACAACAAGCGGCTGCGGCTGCGTTGTTTTGCGCTGGATAACAGCCTGCCGGTCGTGCCATCGCTGACGAACGTGTTCCCGGTTGCGAATTGGTTTGAGCGCGAAGCCTTTGACGTCATGGGCATCGTGTTCGAAGGTCACCCGGATTTGCGTCGCATCCTCACCGATTACGGTTTCGTCGGCCATCCGTTCCGCAAGGATTTCCCGCTGAGCGGCAATGTTGAAGTTCGCTACGACGCGGAGAAGAAGCGCGTTGTTTACGAACCGGTCTCGATCGAACCGCGTGTGGGCGTGCCGCGCGTCGTCCGCGAAGACTCACGCTGGCAGCAATCGCAGGCGGAAAGCGCCCAGGTGAAAAAGCCATGAGCGGCCAGGAAATTCGCAACTACACCCTGAACTTCGGCCCGCAGCATCCGGCCGCACACGGCGTGCTGCGCCTGGTGCTCGAGATGGACGGCGAAGTCGTGCAACGCGCCGATCCGCACATCGGCCTGCTGCATCGCGGTACGGAAAAGCTTGCTGAATCCAAACCCTATAACCAGTCGATCGGCTACATGGATCGGCTCGACTACGTGTCGATGATGTGCAATGAGCACGCCTATGTGCGCGCCATCGAGGGCCTGATGGGCCTCGAGGTGCCCGAGCGCGCGCAGTACATCCGCACGATGCTCGACGAAGTCACGCGCATCCTCAATCACTTGATGTGGATTGGCTCGAACGGGCTTGATCTTGGCGCGATGGCGGTGTTCCTGTACGCCTTCCGCGAGCGCGAAGAGTTGATGGATGTGTACGAGGCGGTCTCTGGCGCACGTCTGCATGCCACCTACTACCGCCCCGGCGGTGTGTATCGCGACCTGCCTGATCGCATGCCGCAGTACCGCGAATCGCCCTGGCGCAAGAGTGCTGAACTCAAGCGCCTGAACGAATGGCGCGAAGGTTCGCTGCTCGATTTCCTGGAAGCCTTCACCGATGATTTCCCGCGCCGCGTCGACGAGTATGAAACCTTGCTCACCGACAACCGCATCTGGAAGCAGCGGACGGTAGGAATCGGCGTGGTGCCGCCGGACATGGCGATGGCTTGGGGCATGAGCGGGCCGATGTTGCGTGGCTCGGGCGTGGCTTGGGATCTGCGCAAGAAACAGCCGTACGCGGCTTACGACAAGGTCGATTTCGACATTCCAGTCGGCGTGGAAGGCGATTGCTACGATCGCTATCTGGTTCGCGTCGAAGAAATGCGTCAGTCCAACCGCATCATCAAGCAGTGCATTGAATGGTTGCGTCGCAACCCAGGCTTGGTGATGACGAAGAATTTCAAGGTCTCGCCGCCCTCGCGCGCTGAGATGAAAGACGACATGGAAGCGCTGATCCACCACTTCAAGCTGTTCACCGAAGGCTATTCGGTGCCGGCCGGCGAAATCTATTCCGCGGTCGAGGCGCCCAAGGGCGAATTCGGCGTCTATATGATTTCCGATGGTGCGAATAAGCCGTTCCGCCTGAAACTGCGCGCCCCCGGGTTTGCCCATCTGTCGTCTATGGACACCATCGTGCGCGGCCACATGCTGCCCGACGTAGTTGCGATGATCGGCACCTACGACATCGTGTTCGGCGAGGTGGACCGGTGATCGGGCTGGCGTTCCAGGCCATGCAGATGGCTGAAACAATGCGCGTGTCCGAGCGTTTCGCCCCGGCCGATTTCGGACGGCGGCTGGAAACCTTTGGGCGCGCCCAGCGCTCGGCGCAACCGGAGCGCGTGCCGGCGGGTAGTTCCGTCGAATCCGATCTCGCAACTGAGTCAAACGCATGAAAGCCACCGGCAATTTCGAAGCCGCGCAGCACGTCGACCCGATGGTCGCGCTGAACGCGCAAACCCGCGAGCACATCGACCATTGGGTCGCCAAGTTCCCGCCTGATCGCAAGCGCTCGGCGGTGATCCAAGGGCTGATGGTCGCGCAAGAGCAAAACGGCGGCTGGCTGACGGACGAAGTCATTGCCGCGGTTGCCAAGTACTTGGGTCTGCCGCCAGTTTGGGCTTACGAGGTGGCAACGTTTTATTCGATGTTCGACCTGCAGCCGGTTGGCCGCAACAAGGTCGCCATCTGCACCAATATCAGCTGCTGGCTCAACGGCGCCGAAGACTTGGTTCGGCACGCCGAAGCCAAGCTTGGTTGCAAGCATGGCGGCACCACGGCCGATGGCCGCATCACCTTGAAGATCGAAGAAGAATGCCTGGCAGCCTGTTCCGCGGCGCCGATGATGGTCATTAACGGCCATTACCACGAGCGACTGACGCCGGCAAAGCTCGACGAACTTTTCGACGGCCTGAAGTAAGGACGCCACGATGGCAAGCCACGAATCCAGTCACTCAGCCCACGGTCCGGTCGGTCCCGCGCCGTCCGAACACAGCGTCGTTTACACGACGCTGCACTTCGACACGCCGTGGTCGTACGAAAACTACCTCAAGACCGGTGGTTATGCCGCGCTGCGCAAGATCCTTGCTGAAAAGATCCCGCCCGAACAAGTCGTGGATATGGTCAAGCAGTCCGGTCTTCGCGGCCGCGGTGGCGCAGGGTTCCCGACTGGTTTGAAGTGGAGCTTCATGCCGCGGGCGGCGCCGGGCCAGAAGTACATCCTGTGCAATTCCGACGAGTCCGAACCGGGCACCTGCAAAGACCGCGACATCCTGCGTTACAACCCGCATTCGGTCATCGAAGGTATGGCGATCGCGTGCTACGCGACCGGCTGCACGGTCGCCTACAACTACATGCGCGGTGAATTCCACCACGAGCCGTTCGAGCACTTTGAGCTCGCACTCAAGGATGCGTACGCGAACGGCTGGTTGGGAAAAGACATCCTGGGCAGCGGCATCGACATCGATATTCATTCGGCGCTTGGCGCCGGCGCGTACATCTGCGGCGAAGAAACCGCGATGATGGAATCGCTGGAAGGCAAAAAGGGCCAGCCCCGCTACAAGCCGCCATTCCCCGCGAACTACGGTTTGTTCGGCCGCCCGACCACGATCAACAACACCGAGACCTACGCCTCGGTGCCGGCCATTGTTCGTAACGGTGCAGAGTGGTTCCTCAACCTCGGAAAGCCCAACAACGGCGGCCCGAAGATTTTCTCGGTGTCGGGTCACGTCAACAATCCGGGCAATTTCGAAGTTCGCCTCGGCACGCCGTTTGCCGACCTGCTGGCCTTGGCCGGTGGCGTCAAAGGCGGGCGCAAGCTCAAGGCCGTGATCCCCGGTGGGTCGTCGATGCCGGTGCTGCCAGCCGACACGATGATGGCCTGCACGATGGACTATGACTCGATCCAGAAAGCCGGGTCCGGCCTCGGTTCGGGCGCGGTGATCGTAATGGACGAAACCACCTGCATGGTGCGCGCCTGCCACCGAATTTCGCGCTTTTACTACGCGGAAAGCTGTGGCCAGTGCACGCCCTGTCGCGAAGGCACCGGCTGGATGTATCGGGTGCTCGGGCGCATCGTTGCTGGCCAAGCCACGATGGACGACTTGCACATGCTCAAGGCGGCCGCGGGTCAAATCGAGGGCCACACCATTTGCGCGTTTGGCGAAGCCGCGGCTTGGCCGGTGCAGGGCATGCTGCGCCACTACTGGCACGAGTTTGAATACGCGATCGTTAACAAGCGTTTTTACGTCGACGACCAAGCTGCTGGCTTGCTCGCCGTGGAGCAGGCGGCATGAGCGCAGCGCCCGTTGCCCCCAACACGGCACCCGATATGGTGAATATCGAAATCGACGGCCAGCCGATGCAGGCGCCGAAGGGTTCGATGATCATCCACGCCTCGGACAAGGCCGGCATCCCGATCCCGCGTTTTTGCTACCACGAGAAGCTGCCAATCGCGGCGAATTGCCGCATGTGCTTGGTGGACGTGGAGAAGATGCCGAAGCCCGCGCCGGCCTGCGCCACGCCGGTCATGGAAGGCATGAAGGTCACCACCCAGACCAAGCGCGCGTTGGATGCGCAGCGCAACGTCATGGAGTTCCTGCTGATCAACCATCCGCTGGATTGCCCGATTTGCGATCAGGGCGGCGAGTGTGAGCTGCAGGATGTATCGATGGGTTACGGCCGCTCGGTGAGCCGTTACGTTGATCGCAAGCGCGTGGTTGTTGACGAGGATATGGGGCCGCTGGTTGCGACCGACATGACCCGTTGTATCCAGTGCACCCGCTGCATCCGCTTCACGGCCGATATCGCCGGCACCTTCGAATTAGGTGGCATGAGCCGCGGTGAAAACCTGCAAATCGGCACTTACGACGGCAAGCCGCTGACCACCGAGTTGTCGGGCAATGTCATCGACGTCTGCCCGGTCGGAGCACTGACCAACAAAGTATTCCGCTACCGTGCCCGTGCCTGGGAACTGACCGCGCGCGAGAGCTTGGGCTATCACGATGCGCTGGGTTCGAATCTTTTCCTGCACGTGCATCGCGGCGAAGTCGTGCGCACCGTGCCGCGTGACAACGAAGAAATCAACGAATGCTGGCTGTCGGACCGCGATCGCTATTCGCATCAGGGTTTGGTGGCCGCGGATCGCGCCACCCGGCCACTGGTTCGCGACGGTGACAGCTGGCGTGAAGCCAGCTGGGACGAGGCGCTGGCGCTGGTGGCTGACGCCCTTAAGTCGACTCCGGTCGATGAACTCGGCGTGCTGGTGCATCCGGCGACGTCGAGCGAGGAGGGCGCGTCCCTGGCGGCCCTGGCCAAGGGCTTGGGCACAGCCAACCTTGATCATCGGCTGACCATGCTTGATTTCGCCGATGCGGCCGTCGCCGAGCCGTTCCAGATGCCGGTGGCGGACATGCAAAAAGCCGCAGTCGTGGTCTTGGTCGGTAGCCATCTGCGCCATGAAATTCCGCTGCTGCACCAGCGCCTGCATCAGGCCTGCAAGCGCGGCACGCAGGTGTTCACGATCAATCCTGTCGATTTCGACGTGACCTTCCCGCTCGCCGGCAAGCGTATCGTCCTGCCGTCCAAGCTGGCGGCTGCGCTTGCCGGAGCTGCGCAATCGGCCGGTGCGACCTTGCCCGCTGGCCTCGCCGCCGATGCCGACGAGTCGTCGCGCGCGCTGGCTGAGGCGCTGAAGAAAGCTGAAGGCAACGCCGTCATTGTTCTTGGCGAGCTGGCAGAAAACCATGCACAGGCGTCGCACGTGCGCGCCGCGGCGCGTGCGCTTGCGCTGGCCACCGGTGCCAAGCTCAATCGCATCGCGCAGGGTGCGAACGCCATTGGCCTGGCACGCTACGGCGTGCTGCCAGGCGCTCAGGGCCGGTCGGTCGAGCGCATGCTCGATGGCTCGATGAAAACGCTTGTTTTGTACGGTGTTGACCCGCAGTTCGACTTCGCAAACGGCACGCAGGCCTTGAAGGCACTGTCGGCGGCCAAGGTCATTGCGTTCTCGGCCTTTGCTTCTGATGCGGTGAAGAAGGTCGCGCACGTGATCTTGCCGATTGGTTTGCTGCCTGAAATCGAAGCCAGCCTGACCAATGTCGACGGCACACCACAGTCGACGCGAGCCGGCGGCAAATTGCCCGGTGATTCGCGGCCTGGTTGGCGCGTGCTGAAGGCGCTCGCCGACAAGCTGTCCTTGGCCGGCTTCGACTTCACCGACCTGGCCGGCTTGCAGGCCAGCTTGGCGCCCGTCGCGGCAGCCTCCGGCAGCGGTTTGGCCTCGGCGCCGGCGGCCAGCCCGGGCCTCGAGAGAATCCGCAGCACGCCGATCTATCGCGGCGACGCAGTACTGCGTCGCGCGACCGCGCTCAATCATCATCCGCTGACGCATGGCGCTCGCGCCGTGCTGCATCCTGAGGAAGCGCTGTCTCGGGGCTTGGCGGAAGGCGCGATTGCCAAAGTTGGCGACGGCGTCGGCAGCGCCGCACTGCCGGTGGCAATCAGTGCGCGGGTGCCGCGCGGTGCGATCTGGATTGAATCGGGTTACGAAGCCACGGCACCGCTATCGCCGACTTCGGGCCTGGCTGTCGTGAGGGCCGGCGCGTGATTGATGTCATTCGCGAGTTCTTGCTGCAATACGGCGTGATCGGTACCTTCGCTTGGATGCTGGTCAAGGTATTGGCGGTGACGCTGCCCTTGATCATCTCGGTCGCGTTCTACACCTTGTTCGAGCGCAAGGTCATTGGTTGGATGCACGTTCGCCAAGGGCCGCAGTTCATCGGCGGCGTGTTCGGCATTGGCGTCATCCAGGCCTTTGCCGACGTGTTCAAGATGCTGTTCAAGGAATTGATCGTCCCGAGCAGCGCGAGCCCGTTTCTATATAAGCTCGCGCCCTTGCTGGCGCTGGCGCCGGCGTTCGCGGCGTGGGCCTTGATCCCGTTCGACGCCAACGACACCGGTCCGGTGGTGCTGGCGAACGTCAACGCGGGTCTGCTGGCCTTGCTCGCGCTGACCTCGATGGGCGTGTACGGCATTATCCTCGGCGGTTGGGCCTCGAATTCCAAGTACGCGATGTTGGGCGCGCTGCGCTCCGCGGCGCAGGTCATCAGCTACGAAATCGCGATGGGCTTCTCCCTCGTGGGTGTTTTGGTTGCCGCCGGCAGCATGAACTTGACCGAGATCGTGCAGGCGCAAGCGGGCGACCTCGGTATTGGCGAGTGGTTCGTCTGGCCGCTGTTCCCGCTGTTCTTGGTCTATTTCATCTCGGGCGTCGCCGAAACCAACCGCGCGCCGTTCGACGTTGCCGAAGGCGAGTCAGAAATCGTCGCGGGTTTCCACGTCGAATATTCAGGCTCGGCATTCGCGATTTTCTTCCTTGCCGAATACGCGAACATGATCTTGGTCAGTTTCTTGGCCTCGCTGCTGTTCCTTGGCGGCTGGCTGTCGCCGTTCCCCACGACTTGGGGCGCGCTCGGCGTCGCGGGCTGGTGGTGGCTGTTTGCCAAAGCGTTGTTCTTCGCATTCTCGTTCGTGTGGTTCCGCGCCAGCTTCCCGCGCTACCGCTATGACCAGATCATGCGCCTGGGTTGGAAGGTCTTCATTCCCATCACCATCGTCTGGATCTTCGTGACCGCGGTTGCCGCGTACAACGAATGGTTCGTCATCGGGGCCTAAGCGAAATGAGCCGCATCATCAGCTATCTCAAGAGCCTCATGCTGCTGGAGTTCCTCCGCGGCCTGTGGCTGACCGTGAACTACATGTTCAAGCCCAAGTACACGGTCAACTACCCGTTCGAGAAAATCCCGCAATCGCCGCGCTTCCGAGGCCTGCACGCGCTGCGTCGCTATCCCAACGGCGAAGAGCGCTGCATTGCCTGCAAGCTGTGCGAGGCGGTGTGTCCCGCGCTGGCCATCACCATTGACGCCGAGCCGCGCAGTGACGGCTCCCGCCGCACCACGCGCTATGACATCGACCTGTTCAAGTGCATTTACTGCGGATTCTGCGAAGAAAGCTGCCCGGTCGATTCAATCGTCGAGACCCATGTCCACGAATACCATTTTGAAAAACGCGGCGAGAACATCGTCACCAAACCGCAGTTGCTCGCCTTGGGCGACCGCTTCGAAGCCGAAATCGCCGAGCGTCGCGCCGCCGACGCGGCGTTCCGCTAAGGGCAGGGGAAACACATGTCCTTCGAATTGATCGCCTTCTACGCCTTCGCACTGGTGATGACGCTCTCAGCTATCAGTGTCATTACCGTCAAGAACCCGGTGCATGCGGCCTTGAGCCTGGTGCTGACGTTCTTCTCAGCCGCCTGCCTGTGGCTGCTGCTGCAAGCGGAATTCCTCGGCGTGACCTTGATCCTGGTCTACGTGGGCGCGGTGATGATTTTGTTCTTGTTCGTCGTCATGATGCTGGACGTGAATATGACGCCAGTGCGCGAGGGTTTCGCGCGCTACTTCCCGGTCGCGGGTTTGGTTGCGGCGATCATGCTGTTTGAGATGCTCAGCCTGATTCGCGCCGGCAAATCCGGTCTCGATGCCGGCCTGTCAGCGACCGACCCGGCGACGGCCGCCGGCATGACCAATATCGAATGGATCGGACAGGCGTTGTTTACGCGCTTCATGCTGCCGTTCGAAGTGGCGGCAGTCATTCTGACCGTTGCCATCGTGATTGCCGTGATGCTGACCCTGCGCCGCCGTACCGGCACGAAGACCCAGGATCCGGCGCGCCAGGTGGCGGTACGTCGCGAGGATCGGATTCGCTTGGTGAAGATGAAGGCCGAGGACGTCAGTGGCAACGGTCGTCAGGAGAACAGCCCGTGATTACCCTTTATCACTACCTCGTTATTGGCGCGATCCTGTTTTCCCTGAGCATCGCGGGCATCATCATCAACCGGAAAAACCTGATCGTGCTGCTGATGTGCATCGAGTTGATGCTGCTCGCAGTCAACATGAATTTCATCGCCTTTTCTCGCTTTCTTGGCGACCCGGCCGGGCAGGTGTTCGTGTTTTTCATCCTGACCGTCGCGGCCGCGGAAGCGGCCATTGGGCTTGCGATCCTGGTCACCCTGTTCCGCAACCGGCGCACGATCAACGTGGCCGAACTAGACACCCTCAAGGGCTGACCGCGCATGCTTCCGCCAATTGCCCTCACTCCGCACACCCTGTCGATCAACATCCTGCTGTTGATCGCGCTGGCTCCTTTGTTGGGTGCGATCATCGCCGGTCTGTTCGGCAAGCAGGTCGGCCGTGTCGGCGCGCACTCGGTGACCATTGCCGGCGTCGCGATCAGCTGCTTGCTGTCGTGCCAAGTGCTGTACCAGTTGGTGGTCGGCGATGTCGATCCGTTCAACCAGAACATCTACACCTTCTTTGAAGTCGGCCAGTACAGCACGCATGTCGGTTTCATGATCGACAATTTGACCGCGATGATGATGGTCGTCGTGACCTTCGTATCGCTGCTGGTGCACGTCTACACGATCGGATATATGGCCGATGACGACGGCTACCAGCGCTTCTTCAGCTATATCTCGCTGTTCACGTTCTCGATGTTGATGCTGGTGATGAGCAACAACTTCCTGCAGCTGTTCTTTGGCTGGGAAGCGGTGGGTCTGGTTTCCTACCTGTTGATTGGCTTCTGGTTCAAGCGCCCGACGGCAATTTTCGCCAACATGAAGGCGTTCTTGGTCAATCGAGTCGGCGACTTCGGCTTCCTGCTCGGTATTGCCGCGGTCCTGTATGCCTTCGGCAGCCTCGACTACGCGACGGTGTTTGCAAACGCCAGCGAAATGATGGCCGCAGGCAAAGTCATCGAGATTTTCGCCGGACACCCCTGGTCGATGGCAACGGTGATTTGCATTTGCCTGTTCATCGGTGCAATGGGCAAGTCGGCGCAAGTGCCGCTGCATGTCTGGTTGCCAGACTCAATGGAAGGCCCGACGCCGATTTCAGCACTAATCCATGCCGCGACGATGGTGACGGCTGGCATCTTCATGGTGGCGCGCATGTCGCCGCTGTTTGAGCTCAGCGAAACAGCGCTGAATTTCGTACTGTTCATCGGTGCGACGACGGCCTTGTTCACCGGCCTGATCGGTATTGTCCAAAACGACATCAAGCGTGTCGTCGCCTATTCAACCTTGTCGCAGCTCGGCTACATGACCGTGGCGCTTGGCGTGTCGGCCTATTCGGCCGCCGTGTTCCATCTTATGACCCACGCATTCTTCAAGGCGTTGCTGTTCCTAGGCGCCGGCTCGGTGATCATCGCGATGCACCACGAGCAAGACATGCGCAAGATGGGCGGCCTGCGCAAGTACATGCCGATTACCTTCATTACTATGTGGATCGGTACGCTGGCGCTGACCGGCATGCCGTTCTTCTCCGGGTTCTACTCCAAGGACACGATTATCGAAGCGGCGGCGCATCACGCCCATACGTCCAGCGGCTGGATCGCGACCTACGGCTATTGGGCCGTGCTGGGCGGTGTGTTTATTACCAGCTTCTATAGTTTCCGACTGCTGTACTTGACCTTCCATGGCGAAGAGCGTTTCCGTCACGTTGACGCGCACGCGCACGCGCACGACGACCATGCCGACCCGGAAGCCATCGTCCACGAAGTCGATCTCGGTGAGGCGCATGCGCACGCCAGTGTTGTCGCGGGCGGCCACGTCACGCAGCACCTGCACGCAGCGCACTCGCCCGACGACGGTCATTCCGAGCATGGGGACCATGCACACCATGGCCCGGTTGAGCCGAAGGAGTCGCCGGCGGTCGTTACCGCGCCGCTGATCCTGCTGGCGATTCCGTCAGTGCTCGTTGGTTTCCTGACCGTTGGCCCGATGCTTTACGGTCGGTTCTTCAGTGGCTCAATCCAGGTCAACGAACTGGGCGAGCACCTCAAGCCGATGTCGGCGCTGGCTGAAGAATTCCACGGCGCGGTGGCAATGGCGCTGCATGGCTTCATCCAACTGCCGTTCGGGCTGGCCTTTATCGGCTTTGCCGTAGCTACGTACCTGTATCTCTTCAATCCCGCCATGGCTGGCCGCATGCGTCGCAGCCCGGTCGGCGCTTTCTTTACCCGCATCCTCGACAACAAGTACGGAATGGACGACTTGTGGATCAAAGGCTTTGCCGGCGGCGGTGTCGCGATCGGCAAGGCGGCGTGGAAATATATCGACGCGGGTTTGATTGATGGCGTCATCGTGAACGGCTCGGCCTGGGTCATCGACCGCATCGCTGGCCTGGTACGTCATATCCAATCCGGTTACCTGTACCACTACGCATTCGCCATGATCCTGGGCCTCATCGTGCTGTTGGCGATGCTGACCCATATGGTCGGCGGCTGACGACAAGGACGCTCAGATGCAGTTTTCCGATCATTTGTTGAGCCTCCTGATCTGGGTGCCGATCTTCGGCGGCGCCCTGACCCTGCTATTTGGCGACCAACGCGCCGCGCAGGCGCGCTTGTTCGCGCTGGCCGTTGCTGTAGCGACGTTTGCGATCAGCGTTCCCTTGTACCTAGGCCATGACGTCCTTATACCGGGCATGCAGGCCACCGAGTCACACGCGTGGATACCTAGTTTCAAGATCGCCTACAGCCTCGGCGTTGACGGTATTTCCGTCGCCTTGATCCTGCTGACGACGCTGACCACGGTGCTGGTGCTGTTGGGTGCCTGGACCTCGATTGATCGTCGGGTTCACCAGTATTTCGCCGCGTTCCTGATTCTCGAAGGGCTCATGATCGGCGTGTTCTGCGCGCTCGATGCGCTGCTGTTCTATGTCTTCTTCGAAGGCATGCTGATCCCGATGTTCATCATCATCGGCGTCTGGGGTGGCCCGCGACGCGTGTACGCCAGCGTCAAATTTTTCCTGTACACCTTCCTCGGTTCGGTGTTCATGCTGGTCGGCTTGGTTTACCTGTACCTAAAGGGCGGCAGCTGGCAGTTGGCGGACATGACCGCGCTGCCATTGACGCTGACCGAGCAGACCTGGCTGTTCTTCGCCTTCCTCGCGGCATTCGCGGTCAAGGTTCCGATGGTGCCGGTGCACACGTGGTTGCCCGACGCGCATGTCGAGGCGCCCACCGGTGGTTCGGTGGTGTTGGCCGCGATCATGCTGAAGATTGGCGGATACGGCTTCCTGCGCTTCTCGCTGCCGATCGTGCCGGACGCCAGTGCGCACTACGCGTGGCTGGTGATCGCAATGTCGCTGATTGCCGTGGTCTATATCGGTCTGGTTGCCCTTGTGCAGCAGGACATGAAGAAGTTGGTCGCGTACTCATCGATCGCGCACATGGGCTTCGTGACGCTCGGTACCTTCATCGCGTTTACCTTGGTGCGCGAATACGGCTTGAACGACGCCGCCCGCCTCGGCCTACAGGGCGCGATGGTGCAGATGATCTCGCACGGTTTTGTTTCTGGTGCGATGTTCAGCTGCATCGGCATCCTGTACGACCGCATGCACACGCGAATGATCAGGGACTACGGCGGTGTCGTGAACACCATGCCTTGGTTTGCGGCGTTCTTCGTCTTGTTCGCGATGGCCAATGCCGGCCTGCCGGCAACCTCGGGATTCGTCGGCGAATTCATGGTCGTGTTGGCTGCGTTCCAGGAAAACCCGCTCGTGGCGTTTGCCGCAGCGTCGACCCTGGTGATTGGCGCCGGCTACACGCTGTGGATGGTTAAGCGAGTGATCTTCGGGCCGGTCGCTAACCATCACGTTGCTGAGCTGACCGACATCAACGCCCGCGAAACCTGGATGCTCGGCATCTTCGCGGTCGGCGTGTTGGCGCTGGGCATTTATCCCAAGCCCTTGACCGACCTGATGGACGCGCCAATAGCCCAGCTCATCAACCATATTGCTGCGACGAAGCTGTAAGGACTTTTCGACCATGTTGTTGCCAACCATCGTTACCCGCGCCGACCTGCTCACGATAGTCCCTGAGATTTTCGTGTGTGCGTCGGCATTTGCGCTGCTGATGGTCGACCTGTTCATCGCGCCGCAGCGACGCGCCCTGACGCATTTCTTGGCTTTGTTGGTGCTGCTGGCCGCTGCCGTGCTCACCGCGCGCGACATGGGCACTGGCGCAACAATGGCTTTCGGCAACTTCTTCATCCGCGACGTCGCTAGCGACGTGCTGAAGATGGCGATGTACGTGGTGACCGGTTTGGTGTTTATTTATTCCAAGCCGTACCTGCAAGATCGCGACCTGTTCAAGGGCGAGTTTTACGCGCTGATCCTGTTTGCCTTGCTCGGCATGATGCTGATGGTGTCGTCTGGCGGCATGGTGACCCTGTACCTGGGCCTGGAATTGCTGGCATTGAGCTCTTACGGCTTGGTTGCGATGGATCGCGACAGCTACGTGTCATCAGAAGCAGCAATGAAGTATTTCATCCTCGGCGCCCTGGCCTCGGGTCTGCTGCTGTACGGCATGTCGATGGTGTACGGCGCGACCGGCAGCCTGCAGTTCAACGAAATCTACGCCGCGGCCGCGGTGCCCACGGGCCAGCGCATCCTGTTGCTGTTCGGCGTGGTGTTCATCGTGGTCGGTATTGGCTTTAAGTTCGGCGCCGCGCCCTTCCACATGTGGCTGCCCGACGTTTACGAGGGTGCCCCGACGGCGGTGACGCTGTTCATCGGCTCGGTGCCAAAACTGGCGGCGTTCGGCATGGCCTACCGAATGTTGGAGTCAGGTGTCGGCCCGGTCGACATCGAATGGCGGGTCATGTTGGCTTGGTTGGCGGCGCTGTCGCTGGTGATCGGTAACGTGATTGCCCTGGTGCAGACCAACTTCAAGCGACTGCTCGCGTACTCCACGATCTCGCACGTCGGCTTCCTGTTCATGGGCTTGGCCAACGCCACCAGCACCGGGTATGCCGCGGCGATGTTCTACGCCATCAGCTACTCGATCATGGCGACCGCCGCCTTCGGCGCGATTATCTTGCTGTCGCGTCGCGGCTTCGAGGCCGACAAGGTCAGCGATTTCCGCGGCCTATGGCAGCGCAATCCGACCCAGGCGCTGCTGGTGCTGTTCGTCATGGCCTCGCTGGCCGGCATTCCGCCCTTCATCGGCTTTTGGGCCAAGCTTGAAGTGATTCGTGCCGCCCTGGCCGGCGGCATGGCATGGCTGGCCATTCTGTCGGTCGTGTGTGCGGTTATTGGCGCCTTCTACTACTTGCGGGTCATCCGCGCGATGTTCTTCGAAGAAGCCGAAGGCGAGGGTCCGCAGATTCATCCCGACAGCCACCTACGCCTCGCGTTCGCGGTCAATGCCGTCGCCTTGCTGGCCTTGGGAATTTTCGCCGAGCCACTCTTGTACTGGTGCCGCGAAGCGTTCTCTGTCGTCTAAGGCCTACCGGGCGCGAAGCCCGTTTCGGCGAGGCTTGGAACCTGCCCGAAACATCGTCGCCTGACGGGTCTGCGCGTCCCCGGCAAATGAACCACCCCGGTCAATCAGTGCGACATCGGGCTTGCGCTGAAAACGCGGCGGCGGCTATAATCGCGGTTCACTGTTGCGGGGTGGAGCAGTCTGGCAGCTCGTCGGGCTCATAACCCGAAGGTCGCAGGTTCAAATCCTGCCCCCGCTACCATTGCTCAAATGGGCACAGTGCCTAGGTGGTTTCAGGTCATTTCATCGGCCAAACAGCCACCCGGTCTTGTCGAAAGGCGCCTCGCGTGCCGGTCGGCACCGGAACCAGGATGTACCGGAAAAGGGCCTCACGGCCCTTTTTTGTTTTCGAAATTCCGTTGGCGCCGCGTTGGCGACAACACGCTTACAAAGGCAAAAAACGCGCAAATGACCGGAAAGGCTGAAGAAATCGTCGCATTGCTGACCCCCACGGTCGCTGCCTTGGGCATCGAACTGCTGGGCGTGGAGTTCGCGCCGTCGGCCGGAAATTCGCTATTGCGCCTTTATATTGACGTTGCCGGTCGCCATGTAGCGATCGAGGATTGCGAAGCGGTCAGCCGCGAGATTTCCGCCGTGCTCGACGTCAATGACCCGATTACCTCCCAGTACACGCTGGAAGTGTCATCGCCGGGTATCGATCGGCCGCTGTTTACTGCCGCGCAATTTGCAAAGTACATCGGCGAAGAAGCCAAGATTGCGCTGCGCCTGCCGCAGGACGGCCGTCGCCGCCTGCAGGGTCGCATCCTGCGGGTCGAGGACGACAACGTCATCATTGCCGAGCAGGGCAAGGGCGAGCTGACCGTGGCGCACGACAATATTGAAAAGGCCCGCCTGGTGCCTGACTTGGCCGGCCTCGGGCTGGCCGTGGAAAAACCTGGTGCGCAACGCGGCAAGCGCCGCAAGACCAACGAATCTGACAAGGGCTGAGGCGCGCGAGCGCCTGCACGGAGTAAGCATCATGAGCAAGGAACTGTTGCTGGTCATGGACGCGGTTGCCAATGAAAAAGGCGTGCCGCGGGAAGTGATCATCGAGGCGATGGAAGCGGCGCTGGCGTCGGCTGCCAAAAAGCGCTACCACGAGGAAGAGGTCAACGTGCGCGTTGCGATCAACCCCAAGGACGGCGTCTACGAGACG
>JBBSAA010000026.1:0-22400 GCA_038252715.1 Lysobacterales bacterium
CCTTGAGCGCGTTGAGCTTGTCGAGGAATTCCTGGCCCTTGCTGCGAATGTTTGCGCGTAACTCCGGCGTCAGCGAGTCGAGCACGACCGTGGCAATGTCCATTGCACGCGGGTTGGTGGTCATCGTGTTGCCGTAGATGCCCTTGCGGTACAGGTTGGCAGCGCGCTCGTTGACGGCAAGCACCGACAGCGGGTACTGGCCACCGTTGAGCGCCTTCGAATACGTTTCCATGTCGGGCGCTTCCAGACCTTCGAAACCCGGATAGTCGACGATGGACAGCACGCCATGCGCGCGCAGTCCGGCTTGGATGGAGTCGATCAGCAGCAGGGTGCCGTGGGCCTTGGTGAGCTCGCGCGCGGCGGCATAGAACGCCGGCGGCACGGCGCGGCCAGGGTCGCCTTCGCCCATCACCGGCTCCAGGAACAGCGCCTCGATATACCAGCCGTTGCTATCGGCATCGGCGAAGGCTTGTTTGAGGTCCTCGATCGAATACGGTTCGATGGTGATCAACTGGTCGTTGTGATGGCGATAGCTGGCCAAATGCTGCAGATAGTTCTTACGGCTGGAATCGGAATACAGCGCCGGCAGTTCAGTGCGGCCGTGGAACGCGCCCTTCATCGCAATACGCTTGACGCGCTTGCCGGCGTGGCGGCCGTCCGCATCGGTATGCAGCTTGGTATTGACGTCGGCAATGCGGCCAGCCAGCGATACCGATTCCGAGCCCGAGTTCAGGCAGAGGAATTTTGCGAACGGGCAAGCACCGCGGGTATGGCCGATTTCCTTGCGGAGCGCGCGCGTGACCCGCAACTGCGACAGGCTTGGCGACATCACGTTCGCCATCACCTGCGGCTTAGCCATGACCGCAATGACGTTCGCCGGCGTGTGCCCGAAACCGAGCATGCCGTAGCCGCCCGAGTCGTGCAGCACGGCACCTTTGAGCGTTACGACCCATGGACCGCGCGCGGCAATGGCGACGTACGGGTTGACCGCGTCGTCAGGATAGAAATTCACGAAGCCCGACTGCACGGCGTCGATTTGCGCCTGCTCGTCAAGATCCATGAGTTCAGCGAATTCGGCGTTCAGCGACGGATACAGCTCGACGGCGGCCTGCACGGCGGCGGTCAAATCAGGGAATTTCGCGGCTAGGCGCAACAAGGTGGCGTCATCAAGACCGGTAGTGCGCACGGTGCCGGCGTGGGCGCGCAGGGGGCTGAGGAGGTTGATCAGGTTCATGGCGTTCTCCGGGACCTGAAATAGAAAAAGCGGGTCAGGCCGCTTTCAGGTCTATGTTAATAAAAACAACTACTTAGGGAGATATTACCACCCCGAACAGGCCCTCGTAACCCCCTGCTGTTTGAAATATCGGCTTGCCGGCGTCGCTAGGTGACAGCTGTCAGCTTGCGGCGCTGACAGCCGCCACTGACACCGCTGGCAGTGAACGCGGAAAGTGCCTGCATCCACGGAGTATCACGATGCCAAATACCCTTCCGTTCCCCCATAAATCAGCGCCCGCCGGCGCGGTGCTGGCGCGCCTGCAAGTCGCCAGCAAAGCCTATGGTTCGGTCCATGCGTTGGTCGACGCTAGTTTGGACGTACGAGCCGGAGAAGTGCTGGCGGTGCTGGGTGCCAATGGCGCCGGAAAAAGTACGGCCCTAGGCTTGCTAACAGGTCGGCTGGGCGTCGATTCAGGCGCGGTGGAAGTGCTCGGCGGCGACCCGCGCGATGCGTCGATCCGGCGCGGGATCGGAGTGATGCTGCAGGACGGCGGCTTGCCCGACACCCTGCGCGTGGCCGAACACGTGCAGCTGTTTTCAAGCTACTACCCGAAGCCACGGCCGCTGGCCGAAACTCTGGCGCTGGCGGGCTTGGAAGACATCGCCAAGCGCCCGTATTCGGCGCTGTCCGGCGGGCAACAGCGGCGTGTGCAGTTCGCCCTGGCGATTTGCGGCCAGCCGGCCCTGTTGTTCGTCGATGAGCCGACGGTCGGGCTCGACGTGGAAGCACGGCGCAACTTTTGGGCGGTGCTGCGCCGCCTGCGCGAAGAAGGCGCCGGCATTGTGCTCACCACTCACTACCTAGAAGAGGCCGATGCGTTGGCTGATCGCATCGTCCTGATGGCCAATGGCCGCGTACTTGCCGAAGACACCCCGGCTGGAATCAAGTCCCGCGCTTCTGGCAAACGCTTGCGCGCGCGCACCACGTTGGACGTGTCGGTGCTGTCGGCGTGGCCGGAAGTGCGTTCGGCCGCAATCACCGACGGTATCGTCGAAGTGCTTACCGATGATGCCGAGATCGTTTTGCGTCGTTGGTTCAGCGCCGACGAGGCTGTGTCTGAGCTAGAAGTGCGCGCCTTGAATCTCGAAGAAGCCTTCCTGTCGCTGACCACGCCCTCGCTGGAGAACGCCGCATGACTACGGCCCTGCAAACTACCGCGCTGTCGATCGGTCGCCCGTCGCTGCTGCGCATCTATCTGCTCGAGGCGAGGACTGAGCTGCTGCGCATGCTGCGCACGCCCAGCTTCGCTGCGCCAACGCTGGCGTTTCCGCTGGTCTTCTACACCATGTTCGCGATTGTCTTGCCGGGCTCTTGGGGCAGTCTGGATCGAGCCACCTACCTGCTCGCGACGTACGGCGTGTTCGGCGTGATCGGACCATCGCTATTTGGTTTCGGCGTGGGCATGGCGATCGAACGGCAGCAGGGCTGGTTGGAGCTCAAGCGGGTTTCACCGATGCCGACGGGCGCCTATTTTTTCGCGAAGATCGCGATGAGCATGGTCTTCGCCTTGGTGATCATCCTGCTGTTAAGCACGGTGGCGGTAGCGTTTGGAGGGGTGCGGATTTCCTTGCTGACCTGGCTGCAGCTGGTATTTACCTTGCTGCTAGGAACGCTGCCGTTTTGTGCGCTGGGGCTGTGGATCGGCACCTTAGTGAAGGGGCAGTCTGCCGTCGCCGTGGTGAACTTGATCTACTTGCCCATGTCAGTGCTGTCCGGCCTGTGGATTCCGCTAATGATTTTCCCGCCCTTGCTGCAAAAGCTGGCGGTGGTTTGGCCGGCTTGGCATTTGGCGCAGATGGCGTTGGGCGTGATTGGCCAAGTGCAGGACGTGCGCTACATCGCCCATGCCGCGGTATTGCTGGTCATGACCGTGCTGTTTCTATCCCTGGCCGCGCTGCGGCTGCGTTCGAACTGAGGCCGCCATGAAGTATCTTCGAATTGTCATTGGCCTGAGCCTCGCTGCGCTCGGCGTGCTGCTGGCGAGTTTCCTCCAGCCAGCGCCGCCTAAGGCCGCAGCCACCGTCACCGCTGCCGACACAGCGGCCACAACTGGAAAGAAAGTAGTCCCAGGACCTGTCAGCGATTTCGATGGCAGCCTGTTGTCGACCGTCAACGGCATGCGCTGGTTGCCCACGACCGATAAATACGTCGGCGGTACCTCGACAGTGACGCCGACACTCGTCGCTGGCGGTGCCGGCAGTAGTAAGGGCGCGATGCGTTTGAGTGGCGACATCGCGGTCGGCTCGAGTTGGTCTTGGGCCGGAGTAATGCTCAATCCCGGCGAGAACCCGATGACACCCGTGGATGCTCGCGCCTGCAAAGCGCTGGTGTTCCAGGCGCGTGGCGACGGTCGCGAGTTGGCGGTACTGCTTTTCTCGGGCGAGCCGATGTCACCGACACCGCCACGGGTGATGATCCGGCCCGGAAAAGACTGGGGCGAAATTCGGCTGCCACTAGCCCAGTTTAAAGGGGCGGACTTGGCAAAGTTCCGGGCGATCGCCATTACCGCTGGTTTGCCTGCCGGCGCCTATCAATTTGATATCGATGCCGTTGAAATCCGCTAAGGTTCAAATGCAGACGCCGGAGCCCACGTGAGTTCAGAAAACAACAGCAGCTTGCGCGATGACCAGGACATCCATTCCAAGCCGTGGTTTGGACTGACGTACCTGATCTTCCTGTACCTGCCCTTGTTTTTCTGGCAGGACCGGCCGGCATCGGCAATCGTAGCGAGCCTTATCGCCACCGCCTTGTTCGTGCCGGCGCATTTTGCCTCGTACCGTGCGCCGACGGGCAAGCAGTCACTGGCGCTGGTGCTGTTGGTGGCGGCTCTGGCGTATGCGCTGATTCCGTTCAATCCCGGCGGCAACACCTTGATGATCTATGCCATCGCAATGGCCGCGGCGACGCTGCCGATGCGCACTGCGATCAGGCTCTCGGTAGCAATGTTCGCAGTGATGGCCGTCGAGTTCTGGTGGGTGTTGCCGCGCCCGGAGATGGCGATCGCCTACGTCGGTTCGGTAGCCGTCATTGGTGCCATGGTCGTCACCGGCATCCTGTATTCGCGCGCTCGGGCGCGCAGCAACGCCGAGCTGCGATTGACGCAAGATGAAGTCCGGCGCCTGGCGACAGTTGCCGAACGTGAGCGCATCGGGCGCGACCTACATGATTTGCTCGGGCATACGCTGTCGGTGGTTGCGATCAAGAGCGAGCTGGCCGGCAAGCTGCTCGATCGCGATCTGGCGGCAGCCCGCGAGCAGATCCGCGAAGTCGAGCATGTGGCGCGGCAAGCCTTGGCGCAGGTACGTGAAGCCGTGGCCGGAATACGCGCAGCGGGTTTCCAGGCCGAGCTGGCCGCGTCCCGCTTGGCCTTATTGTCGGCCGATGTGCGGCTTGACCAGCGGTTGGCGCCAATCGAGATCGGCGGCGAGGTTGAGACGGTACTGGCCATGACCCTGCGCGAAGCCGTCACGAATGTATTGCGACACGCGCAGGCGGGGCGCGTCGAAGTTGAGCTTGGAGAGAATGAGGGCCGTCTGCGTTTGACCATCGCCGACGACGGCCGCGGTGGGATAGAAAGCCATGGCAATGGACTGGCTGGCATGCGCGAACGCCTGGTGGCGATTGGCGGCACGCTGGAAATCGACAGCCCTCTCGGTGGCGGCACGCGTCTGCTGGTGCGCGCACCGCGCGAGGTCAAGCGATGATCCGCCTCGTGCTGGCAGAAGATCAGGCGATGGTGCGGGGCGCCTTGGCCGCATTGCTGCGGCTGGAGGTTGACCTGGACGTTGTCGCCGAAGCCGGCGATGGCGAAGCCGCGTGGAAAGCCGTGCAGTTGCACCAGCCGGACCTGCTGGTGACCGATATTGAAATGCCCTGGCTGACCGGATTGGAGCTTGCGCAACGCGTGCAGGCATCAGGTTTGGCGACGCGGGTGGTTATCCTGACTACGTTCGCGCGTTCGGGCTATTTGCGCCGCGCACTGGAAGCGGGCGTGCGCGGGTATTTGCTCAAGGACGCGCCGTCGGAACAGCTCGCGGCAGCCTTGCGTCATGTCCATGCCGGTGGCCGTTCCATTGATCCGCAGCTGGCCGTCGCCGCTTGGGGCGATGAGGACCCGCTGACCGAACGCGAGCGGCAGGTTCTGCGGCTGGCGGGTGAGGGCGTGAAAAGCGCGGAAATTGCCGAACGCCTGTCCCTATCTCAGGGCACGGTACGCAACTACTTGTCCGAGGCGATTGGCAAACTCGGGGCGGCGAACCGGATCGAGGCCTACCGCGAGGCGCGAAATAAAGGCTGGCTGTAGCGTCGCCGCGCCTTCGGCCGGATAATGCGCGCCCCGCGCTGTCAGCGCGTTTGCCCGTAGCCCCGCCTTGAAGAAGTCCGATTTTCATTTCGACCTGCCGCCGGCACTGATTGCACAGGCGCCGCTGCCGGTGCGCTCGGACAGCCGCCTGTTGGTAGTGCCGCCGGCGCCGGAGGCCTTCGCCGACCGCGGTATCCGCGATTTAGCCGACTACCTGCGGCCGGGCGACCTGCTGGTGTTCAACGACACGCGGGTGATCCCGGCCCGACTGTTTGGCACTAAGGAAACCGGCGGTCGGGTGGAAATCTTGCTCGAGCGCATCACCGCTGCGCATGAAGTGCGAGCACAAATCGGCGCGAGCAAGTCGCCCAAGCCAAATTCCCGCATCACCCTCGACGACGGCACCTTGATTACGGTGCTGGGTCGCGACGGTGAATTTTATCGACTGCGTTTTGACAGCGAGTCGCCACTGGAAGAAATCCTGCTGCGCGCCGGCCGGATGCCGCTGCCGCCGTATATTTCCCGCGATGCCGATATCACCGACAACGAGCGCTACCAGACCGTCTTTGCGCGCCACACCGGCGCGGTGGCGGCACCGACGGCCGGCTTGCATTTCGATGAGGCTTTGCTCGCGGCATTGAAGGACAAGGGCGTCGAGTTCGGTCACGTCACCCTGCATGTCGGTGCTGGCACTTTCCAACCGATGCGGGCCGAGGCCCTGGCTGACCACGTGATGCACCGTGAGTGGCTGAACGTCGGCGCCGAACTGTGCGCGCAGTTCGCGCGCGTACGCGCTGCCGGTGGCCGAATAATTGCGGTTGGAACGACGGTCGTGCGTGCGCTGGAGTCGGCGATGCAGGGCGACGAACTAAAACCCTTTGCCGGTGACACCCAGATTTTCATCTTTCCGGGCATCAAGATCCGCGCCATTGACGCCATGGTGACCAACTTCCATTTGCCGGAAAGCACGCTGCTGATGCTGGTTTCGGCGTTTTCGGGTCGTGAGCGCATCTTGGCGGCCTACGCGCATGCGGTGCAGTTGCGCTATCGGTTTTTTTCCTACGGCGATGCGATGCTGCTGTACCCGCAGGCGCACTAGCGCCTGATGGCTTATTCCCTGAGCGCAGGGCAGGGCAGTGCGTTAATTTTTCTTAGAGGTTGTTTAAAGCCATGAGCCGCATGCAGTTTGAAAAATTCGCCCAAGACGGGAACGCGCGCCGCGGCCGGCTGACCTTTCCGCGCGGCACCATCGAGACGCCGGCGTTCATGCCCGTGGGTACCTATGGCACGGTCAAGGCGATGAAACCGGTTGATATCGAGGCGATTGGTGCCGAAATCATCCTGGGCAACACCTTCCACCTATTCCTGCGCCCCGGATTGGATGTGATTTCCGCGCATGATGGCCTGCATCGCTTCACCGGCTGGAGCAAGCCCATCCTCACCGATTCCGGCGGCTTCCAAGTCTGGTCGCTGGCCAAGCGCCGCAAGATCACCGAGCAAGGCGTGACCTTTGCGTCGCCAGTCGATGGTTCGAAGGTGTTCCTGGGCCCCGAAGAGAGCATGAACATCCAACGCGTGCTCGGCTCGGACATCGTCATGATCTTTGACGAGTGCACGCCGTATCCGGCTACGGAAAAACAGGCGCGGGATTCGATGGAGCGGTCGCTGCGCTGGGCCGCGCGGTCGCGTACTGCGCATGGCGACAACGACGCAGCCTTGTTTGGGATCGTGCAGGGCGGGACCTACCCGGAGCTGCGCACGTTGTCGGCCGACGGCCTGCAGGCGATTGGCTTCGATGGCTACGCGGTGGGTGGCTTGGCGGTGGGCGAGCCCGCGGCCGAACGCGAAGCCACGCTCGACGCGATCTGCCCGCAGCTGCCCGAAGACAAGCCCCGCTATCTCATGGGCGTCGGCAAACCCGAAGACATCGTCGAAGCGGTGGCGCGCGGCATCGATATGTTCGATTGCGTGATGCCGACCCGAAATGCCCGCAACGGCCACTACTTCACCCATTTCGGGCAGGTGCGGATTCGCAATGCCAAGAACGAGAAGGATCTGCGCCCGATTGAGCCCGGCTGCACCTGCCACGCCTGCGCCAACGGTTTCACACGCGCCTATCTGCGCCACTTGGACAAGTGCAATGAAATCCTCGCGTCCATGCTGGCAACGATCCATAACCTGCACTACTACCAGCAGCTGATGGCCGAAATCCGGGCCGCCATTGAAGCGGGCCGGTTCGCCGAGTTCCGTGACGCGTTTTACGCTGCCCGGGCGCACGGAGAAGAGTAAACGGCACTCAGCGCGTCGGAGCCGGCAGGCAGGAGCGGACAGGTAGCCGGACACGTGGGAGCGGGCATGACCGCGATATAGGTCGCCCCGGCGCCTGATTTCGCGGTCATGCCCGCTCCCACGAAGTGGGGCATCGCGGTCATGCCCGCTCCCACGAAGCGGGAAATCGCGGTCCTATCTGCCTCTGTGGGGCGGCGGTTGGGCCTCAGTGCCCGCCCCTATGGCATACTTGCCCGCTTCGATTCAGCCTTTCGGACCCGCAACCCTATGTCCCCACTCGATTTCTTGATTTCCCCCGCCGCTGCGCAAGCCGCCCCCGCCGCCCCCGGCGGCAACCCGATGTTCCAGTTCTTGCTGATGGGCGCGGTCTTCATCGGCATGTACTTCCTGATGATTCGCCCGCAGATGAAGCGCGCGAAAGAGCATAAGGACATGATCGGCAAGCTCGGCAAAGGCGATGAAGTCATCACCAGCGGCGGCATTGCCGGTCGCGTCGAGGATATCGGCGAGAACTTCATTACCGTCGAGATTGCTGACGGCCTGCGCGTCAAGCTGCAGAAGGGCGCCATCACGGCGGTCCTACCCAAAGGCACGTTGAAGTCGGCCTGATCCAACCCCAACAGTTCCATTCACGGCCCAATTGGGCCTTAGCGGCTGCCCTCCATGCTTGAATTTCCCCGCTGGAAATACACCCTCGTCGCGCTGGTGATGATTTTCGCCGCGTTTTACGCCGTGCCCAACCTGTATCCGCAAGAAGCGGCGGTACAAGTTGCCGCGAACCGCGGCACGGTCGTCGATGAGGCGCTCTCGAAGCGCGTGCAGGGACTGCTCAAGTCCAAGGCGATCGCTTTTAAGGCCGTTGAAATCGAAGACAAGGACTTAATCGTCCGCCTCAACGATGGCGATGCGCAGGTGAAAGCCTCTGATCTGCTGCGTCTGGAGCTTGGCGACAGCTATACCGTCGCGCTAAACCTGGCCTCGACCGTCCCCGACTGGATGCGCACGATCGGCGCCAAGCCGCTCAAGCTCGGACTCGACTTGCAGGGCGGCGTGTACTTCCTAATGCAGGTTGATCAGGCCGCAGCGCGCGAGAAGCGCGAAAATGCCTATGTCGACGAAATTCGCACCGCGCTGCGCGACAAGAAAATCCGCTTCGGTGAAGTGACTCGAATTGGCAATTCAATCGTGACCCGGTTGAGCAACCCGGCCGACAAGACGGCGGCGCTGAACGTGCTGTCCACGACCATGCCGAAGCTGCGTTTCGACGATGACATCGCC
This sequence comes from Lysobacterales bacterium, assembly GCA_038252715.1. GTDB lineage: Bacteria > Pseudomonadota > Gammaproteobacteria > Xanthomonadales > Xanthomonadaceae > Arenimonas. The sequence goes on from JBBSAA010000026.1 coordinate 9,147, forward strand.
GGCCAGCCCAACGACATTAGCGGTACCGTTAGCGACGAAGAGATCAAGGCGATCTCCGATGGGGCCATCGAGCAAAACGTCACCACGTTGCGCAACCGCATCAACGGCCTCGGCGTCGCTGAGCCGATCATCACCCGCCAGGGCGCCGACCGAATCGTCGTGCAGCTGCCCGGCGTGCAGGACACCGCCGAGGCCAAGCGTGCCTTGGGCGGCACGGCAACGCTGGAATACCGGGCCGTTGTCGACGGTGACGCCAACGCCGCACTGCAAGGCGGCACGGTGCCGCTGGGCGCGCGCATCTATTACCTGCGCCAACGCGGCGCCGACGGCAAGCGTGTTCCAGTGCTGCTATCGAAGCGCGTCATCGTGTCGGGAGACCAGCTGGTGGACGCCACGGCCGGTTATGACTCGCAAACCAGTCGCCCCAACGTCAGCGTCAAGCTCAACAGCGCCGGCGGTAAGCGCATGTTCGAGCACACGCTGCAGAACGTCGGCAAGCCAATGGCCATCGTGTTCGTTGAGCGCCGCCCGACGATCGAAAAGGTCGACGGCAAGGAAGTGCGTTCTTCGGTCACCGTCGAAGAAGTCATCAATACCGCCACGATCAACAGTCCGTTTGGCGCCGACTTCCAGACCACCGGTTTGGAGCCCGGTGAAGCCGAGCAGCTGTCGAAGAACCTCAAGGCCGGCGCGCTAGCGGCACCGGTCGACATCGTCGAGGAACGCGTCATCGGTCCGTCGCTGGGCCGCGACAACATCGAAGCGGGCCGCAAGGCCGTGCAGATTGGCTTCCTGATGGTCTGCATCTTGATGATCGTCTACTACCGCCTGTTTGGCGTGATCTCGGTGATTTGCCTGTTCGTCAACCTCGTGCTGCTTGCGGCCTGCCTGGCTGTGCTCAACGCGACGATGACCATGCCTGGCATCGCCGGTATCGTGCTGACCCTAGGCATGGCGATCGACGGCAACGTCTTGATTTGCGAACGCATCCGCGAGGAACTGCGTCTGGGCAATTCGCCGGTTAACAGCATCAAGACCGGTTACGACCGCGCTTGGACGGTCATCCTTGACTCGAACGTCGCCAAGATCATCGCGGCAGTCGCGCTGTTCTCGTTTGGTTCCGGCCCGGTGCGCGGTTTCGCGCTCGTGCTTTTGTTCGGTATCGGGACGTCGATGTTCACCTCGGTCACCCTCAGCCGCGCGATGGCAACCCTGTGGTACGGCCACGGCCGCAAAATCAAGACTGTGTCGGTCGGAGGCGGAGCCTGAGCCATGGAATTCTTTAATCCGAAAGCCAATGTCAATTTCATGGGTGCCCGGCGCTGGTCGTTGGTCATTTCCTTCCTGCTGCTGGCGATCTCGATTGGTTCGATCGCAACGCGCGGCTTGAACCTTGCGCTCGATTTCACCGGCGGCAGCTTGGTTGAAGTCACCTATGCCCAGCCCATCGAGCAAAGCGACGTGTCGGCTGCCTTGCGCGCAGCGAAGATCAACAACGCTGTGATCCAGCGTTTTGACTCAACGAAGTACGCCATTCGACTGGGACCGCAAGAAATCGAAGAACTCGCCAAAGGCGCGCCGACCGCCGCCGATGGTGAGTCGAGCCTGGACAGCAAGAACGCCCAGGTATCGGCCGGCCTGATGAAGGCCCTTGAAGCCAGCGGCCGGCAAGTGACGATGAAGCCCAGCGTTTACATCGGCCCGCAGGTCGGTGCCGACTTGGCGTGGGGCGGCTTGGTCGCGGTGGTGGTGGTGCTGCTCGGCATCATCATCTACATCTGGATTCGCTTCGAGTGGAAGTTCGCGATTGCCACCGTGGCCACCGAGCTGCACGACGTGCTGCTGACGGTGGGTTTCTTCTCGCTGACCGGTATGGAGTTCGACTTGACCGTATTGGCCGCGATCCTGGCCGTCGACGGTTACTCGGTTAACGACACAATCGTGGTCTTCGACCGCGTGCGGGAACTGTTCAAGAACACCCGCAACCTGACGCCGGTCGAAGTCTTGAACCGCGCGATCAACTCGACTCTGTCGCGCACGATCATGACCTCGTTGACCACCTTGCTGACGGTGTTGGCGCTGTTCTTCTTCGGCGGTCCGACGCTGAAGGGCTTCTCGACCGCGCTGATCGTCGGCATCATTGTCGGCACCTTGTCGTCGATCTTCTTTGCCAACCCAGTGCTGTTGTGGCTGGGCGTGACCAAGCAGGACTTGATGCCGAAGGCCAAGGAAGACGCCGAGCTCGAGCGTCGGCCCTGAGCGGGTAAGTATCGGAAAACAAAAAGGCCGCGCACTGCGCGGCCTTTTTTTGTGGGGCGGGAGTTGCTGCGGTAGTTGAGGGCTAGGCAATCGGTATCGCGGTCATGCCCGTTCCCACATGCCCGCGCCCTCGTCCCCAGCTTCTACCGCGCAGGGCAGCAATCAATCAAACGTGTTCGCATATCCCGACTGCACGATTGATTTCTGCAGTGCGTCACCGAGCTTGAGGTTGCCAGCGACGATCTGGCCAGAATTTAGGATCTGCTCACCGCGGCCACTGAAGTCGCAGACGCGGCCGCCGGCCTCACGCACCAGCAGCATGCCAGCAGCGATATCCCACGCCTTTACGCCGGCTTCGAAATAGCCGTCCAAGCGACCGCAGGCGACGTAGGCCAAGTCCAGTGCAGCCGAACCGCTGCGACGGATGTCCTCGGCGTCACTGAGCAAGATCTTGATCGAATCGAGCTGAGCGCCCAAGCGCGCACGTTCGCGCGGCGCAAAGCCCGTGCCCAGCATGGCCCCGTTGAGGTCCTTGCGATCGGTCACGCGCAGCTTCTTGTCGTTGAGCACAGCACCGGCACCGCGGCTGGCAGTGAACAGCTCATTGCGCAGCGGGTCAAAGATCACGGCATCGGTCGGCTCACCGTTCTCGACCAAGGCGATCGACACGCAGAAATGCGGCAAGCCACGCAGGAAGTTCGAGGTGCCATCGAGCGGATCGATGATGAAGGTCTGGCGACCCTTGCCCATCGCGCCCGATTCCTCGGCCAGGATGGCGACATCGGGGTAGGCGCGGCGAAGCTCCTTGATGATCTCGCCTTCCGCGAGCGCATCGACTTCACTGGCGTAGTCCTGGCGGCCCTTCTCGAAAACGTTGAGGCTTTCGAGCTTGGACATGTGGCGCAGGATCACGTTGCCCGCCTGGCGGGCAGCCTTGACCATCACATTGACGACAGGTTTTTGCATGCGCTTCCCGTCCAGATCCGCTGAGTTTATGAAGAACCGTGCCGGGTCGGTGCCCGTGCGGGGGGCATGATACCAGAGCGCCACCAGAGCCTGTGCTCCAAGCGTGCTTGGACGGTCTTTTCCGAGGCTTTTCCCCGGTCAGTTCGCTGCCGCGGCGACCCGCGGTCCGCGGCTGGACGTTACAATGGGGGGATGAACGACGCCATCAAGATCGTCCTGGTCGGCACCCAGCATCCGGGCAACATCGGCTCCGCGGCCCGCGCGATGAAGACGATGGGGCTATCCCGGCTGGCCTTGGTCGCACCGGAGAAATTTCCACATATCGAGGCGCACGCGCTCGCAGCGGGTGCCGATGATGTGCTCGAAGCTGCGGAGCTCCATGCCGATCTGGCGTCCGCTGTTGCTGGTTGCCGGTTCGTGATGGGCACCACGGCCCGCAAGCGCACCGTCGCGATGACCGAACACGAGCCGCGCGCCGCGGCTAAGCTGCTGTTCGACGCTCAGCGCCAAGGAGACGTCGCCTTGGTCTTCGGCCGCGAACGCACCGGCCTTGAGAACGAGGAGTTGCAGCTCTGCCATGCCGCGGTGTGTATCCCGGCCAATCCCGACTACAGCTCGCTCAACTTGGCCGCCGCCGTGCAGGTATTGAGCTATGAGCTGCGCATGGTGGGTCTGTCTGAAGCCACCACGGCGCCGGTGCTTGAGGTCCCGGATCCCGACGCCCTGCCGTCCACGCATGAACAAATGGAGCGCTTTTTCGCCCATTTCGGCGAGTTCCTCGACGACATTGATTTCCACAAGGGTCGTGATCCGGGAATGATCACCCAGCGCATTCGCCGCCTGTTCCTGCGTGCGCAGCCAGATACTCGGGAACTACGAATCCTGCGCGGCATGTTTTCCGACACCCAGCGACTGCTAAAAATAGACCGCACGCCGTGACCCCAATTTTTCCCGGACTGGCGCCCATGCAATCGGTTAGGCTCTCGGGCACAAGCGCGTGCCGAACGCGCGGCAATCGGGCGGGGCGCGCATGCCGATGAAGTTCAGACTAGGATTGCGCGCGCAACTGCTTGCCGTGCTCGCTGTTTTACTTGTTACGGTGCTCGCCATGGTCTTCGCGCTCTGGCGTGGCGAGGAATCGCATCGACAGCAAGTGCTTGAGCACTCCGACGCCGCGATGGCAGCGCTGGCGCGCGATGGTCTGCAGCGTCGTGGCGCGCAGCTCGCGCTGCAGCTTTCTCGCGCTGTTGCCGCGCCGCTAGCAGCATCGGACAGCACGCGCATTGGGCCGGCCACGCGGGCAACGCTGCATCAGCCTGACGTCCAATACGTGATGGTGTATGACGAGCAGGGGCGCCTGGTCGATGACGGTCGGGTGGGCATGCATGCCGGCCAACCCATGGTCGATCCACTCGCCGATGCCGCCTTGTCGGCCAGCTCGCTGACCCTGCAATGGAGCGGGGAACTGTTGGACGTCTCGGCGCCGGTCATCCACGAAGGCCGACGCTCGGGCGGGGTGCGCGTGGGGCTGGTCGCGGGTGCGCCGAGCCCAGCGCAGGCGCGTATTCTGGCGCCGCTCAATAGCCACCTGATTGCCACCAGCCGCGAGCACCGCATTTGGTTCGCCATCGTGTTGTTTGCCCTGGTGCTGCTCTGCGTGCTTTCGGTGTACTTGCTTGAATGGCGCGTGCTTGCGCCCATTCGCACCTTGGCCCTGGCCATGGAAGAGCGGGGCCCGGATCAAGAGCCGTTACCGCTGTCGGAAAGCGAGCGTAATGACGAGATTGGCGAGCTGTTTCGTGCATTTTCGCGCATGGGTGCCGGCATCGCCCGGCACGACCGCGAAATCCGCCGCATGGCCTACACCGACCCGCTAACCGGGCTGGCCAATCGACTCGCCTTCCGGGAGGCGCTCGACGATCGCCTGCTGACCTTGCATGCCAATAGCGGCGAGCTGGCCTTGCTGTTCATCGACCTTGACGATTTCAAACGCGTCAACGACACACTGGGTCACGAGGCGGGCGACGATGTGCTCAGTCAGCTGTCGGTGCGGGTGCGCATGACGCTGGACAATCATGGCGTGAAAGGCTCGGAGCTGGCGCGCTTTGGCGGTGACGAGTTTATCGTGCTGCTGTTGGCCGACGATATTCGCGCTGCATCTGCGCGTCTGGCCGAGGCCTTGATTGAAGAAATCGAGCGGCCGTTGCTGCTGCAGGGGCGGCAAGTGTTCTTGGGCGCATCGGTGGGCATCACCTTGTTCCCGTTCGACGCCAGCAACGCCGGCCAATTGCTCAAGAACGCCGACATCGCGATGTACCAAGCGAAAGTCGCTGGTAAGAATTGCTACCGCTTCTATAGCCGTGCGATGGATCAGGCCGTGGAGCGGCGCGTGCACCTCGAGCAGGAATTGCGCGGTGCTTGGGAGCGCGGTGAGATGAACGTGGTCTACCAACCGCTATTTCATTTGGCCGACGGGCGCATGACCGGTGCTGAGGCGCTGCTGCGCTGGCAGCACCCGCGGCTGGGCATGGTGCCGCCCTCGGTGTTTATTGAAGTCGCTGAACAAAGCGGCTTGATCGAAGTGCTGGGTCGCCACGTATTGGAAACGGCCTGCCGTGAGGCCGCCTCTTGGTCCACCGGCACCGAGGTCAAGCCGTTTGTGTCGGTGAATATTTCGCCGCGGCAGTTACGCAGCGGTGAGCTACCGGAAGTCGTCGGTCATTCCTTGAAGACTTCTGGCCTGCTCCCGCAGCAGCTGCATCTTGAGCTGACCGAGACCGCCGTGCTTAGCGATGAGGCACAGGCCAGCGCCCTGCTCTCGCGCGTGCGAGCCACCGGCGTCAAGGTGTGGCTGGACGATTTTGGCACCGGCTTTTCGGGCTTGAGTCACCTTCGTCGCGTGCCCGTCGACGGCGTCAAGATTGATCGCAGTTTCGTTGCCGACGTCTTGCGTGATCCTGATGACTTGGCCTTGACCACGGCAATCATTGCGATGGCGCATTCGCTAGGTATTACGGTCGTTGCCGAAGGCATTGAAACCGAGGGTCAATACGCAATCTTGCGCGAACGCGGCTGCGATCAAGGCCAAGGATTCTGGTTGGGACGGCCGATGTCCTCGGACGATATCGTGCGGCGTTTCAAGGATGCGGCGACGATCTAAGTGCCGCGGTCGCGGCAGGGTCGGCTCGTAGAGTGTTGCTTAGAACAGGTGCCGTAACCACTCGACGCCCTGCGCCGACAGCTTGACCATGCTGCCGGAGAAGAATGCTACCGACACGATTTCAAGTACGCCAACGATCCAAGCAAGCAGCATTAGCCGACCGTCGCGTTCGATCAACGCGAAGGCAAACATCAGCAAGATCAACCCGAACGGATAGTTCGTCAACGGAATTGGCAGCGCCAGTGCGATGCCAAGCAAGACAAGCATCAGCCCGGTAAACGCGTGCGCCGCCGGATGCAGGAAAATGCCCTCGCTGCGGGCGCGCGTCATCTTCTCCAGGCGGCCCAGCCATTTCCCCATGGTGTCCCGGAACCGTATTAGCGCGCTGCGATGGAACTGCCGCTTGGCGATGAAACGTGGCAGCCAGGGGTGTTCAAGTCGGAATAGGAATTGCGCGCCGATGAGCGACACCAGTGCGCCCGAGACGCCGCCCACGCCCACCGGAATCGGGATGAAACACGGAAGCATTACCAGCAGCAGGAATAGGCCGAAACTGCGTTCGCTGAACCGATCCAACAGTTCACCCAAGGTCAAGACGTCCTCGGGATCGCCGTCGGCCATCTGGTCGACAAGCGCGCGCGTAGTCGGCGGTGGCGGTTTTTTTAACGACATCAGCGGTCGATCCGGTCCGCGCTCATTCTTGCGCTTCAACATCGGGTCGCAGCAGTACCGCGCGCGCCACGAGCAGCTTATCGATGCGCGCGCCGTCGAGGTCGACGACTTCAAAACGCCAGCCCTGCCAGCCGAAATGCTCACCGGCATGCGGGATCCTGCCGTAGTGCGCGATCACCATTCCGGCTGCCGTGGTGAAGTCGTGGTCGTCTTCGCCTGGCAGCGCCTGCAGCGACAGCAGTTCCCGCAACTCCTCGATCGACAATCGCCCATCGATCAACCAGCTGCCGTCTTCGCGCTCTACCACCAAGGGCTCGGTGTCCATGTTTTCTAATTCATGGACTCGGCCAAGCACGGCACCGAGCAGGTCGTTGATGGTGACCAAGCCTTGGATATCACCGTATTCGTCGACAACTAGCGCCAGCATTTGCTGCTCTTCGCGAAAAATTTCCAGCAATTTGAGCGCATTGGTGGAATCGGAGACGAACAGCGCCGCGGTGAGTTTCGAGAACAGCTCCGGCTTGTGCTCGTCATCGATACTGCCGGCCAAGGTCTTTACTTCAAGGATGCCGAGGACCTCGGTGTCGCCGCCGCGATACACCGGGTAGCGCGACTTCGGCGTTTCCCGCATGGTCTCGAGGTTTTCCTCGCGGCTGGCGCTCGCGTCCAGCCAAGCGATGCGGGTGCGCGGAGTCATCAGCGAATCAGCGCTGCGGTCGCCCAAGCGCAGCACGCGATTTAGCATGTTGTGCTCATCGACGTCGATCATGCCCTGTTCGTGGCTTTCGGCAACAAGGTGGCGGATTTCTTCTTCCGTAACCTTTTCCTCAGCCAAGGAGCCTTGGCCGAGCAAGCGCATCAGCAACCGGGTGCTGCCGGCCAGGATAAACACCGCTGGCTTGGCAATGGTCGCCAGCACATTCATCGGCAGGGCGACCCGCTGGGCAATTGGCTCCGGGCGCAGCGTGCCCAGCCGCTTGGGCAATAGTTCGCCCAGCACCACTTGGATGTAGAGGATCAAGCCAAAGCTGAAGGCAAACGCGACGGCGTGCGCATACGGCGCAATCAAGCTGATCTGCGACAGCGGCACCTGCAGGCGGGCGGCCAGGGATTCACCACCGAAGTAGCCGGTCAGCAATCCAAGCAGGGTGATCCAGACTTGCACGGCCGACAGGAAGCTTTCTGGATGCTCGGCCAGTTCAATGGCTTTTTGAGCGCCGCGGCTTTCCTTCGCCATCTCCTTGAGGCGGGCCTTGCGCGAGGTGATGACCGCCATCTCCGACAAGGCGAAGAAGCCGTTCATCAACACGAGAACAAGGACAATAAGGAGTTCGATCATGGCGGGGTGATGGTGATCCGTGCAGTCAGGGGGTCATTGAATCAGGTGAAATGAACGGCATTGACCCAAAGATGGGTGGCGATGCCGGCGAAATAGCCCAAGGCGATGGCCCAAGTCCACTTCAGGTGGCCCATGAAAGTGTAGCGGCCCTTGGATACTCCCATTAAGGCCACGCCTGCGGCTGAACCGACCGACAGCAGGCTGCCGCCGACGCCCGCAGTGAGCGTGATCAGCAGCCATTGGCCATGGTCCATGGGTGGGTTCATCTGCAGCACGGCGTACATGATCGGAATATTGTCGACGATCGCCGAGAGCACGCCCAGCACGGTGTTGGCGCCGGTGGGGCCGAGCTGGCCGTACAGGCCGCTCGAGGCCAATTCAAGAAAGCCCAGCGTACCCAGGCCGCCGACGCAGAGCAGTACCCCATAAAAGAACAGCAGGGTGTCCCATTCGGCGCGGGCGATCAGTTCGAAGACGTTGTAGCGGGCCTCGCCGTCTCCGTCCTCGGACCCGCTGCCTTTTGCTTCCCGGCGGCGAATGAAATGGCCTTGCACCTTCAGCATTCCCAAGCCGGCAAGCATTCCGTACACGGGCGGCATGTGCAGGAACTGCTTGCCGCCGACGGTGAAGGCAATGGTGGCGGCAAACAGCACGCAAATAAACCAGCCGCCGTATTTGACGTCGGCATCGTCCTTGCCCGGAGGTGGCACGCCCTTTGGCAGCGAGAAGTGCATGATCATGGCCGGCACTAGCCACGTTACGACCGAGGGCACGAATAAGGCAAAAAATTCGAAGAATTCGACCCGGTGCGCCTGCCAAACCATCAGGGTGGTGATGTCGCCGAACGCACTCCACGCGCCACCGGCGTTGGCCGCCACCACCAAGTTGATGAAGCCAATGGTGATGAAGCGAACGTTGCCCGCGCCAACCGCCAAGATGACCGCAGACATAATTAACGACGTGGTCAGGTTGTCTAGCGCGGCCGACAGGAAAAACGACAATACGCCGGTGATCCAGAACAGCGGGCGGTAGCCGAGGTTGTGGCTGACCAGTTGTGCGCGCAGGGTTTCGAACACATTGCGCTCGGTCATCGCCGCCACGAAGCTCATTGCCACGATCAGGAAGAAAAACAGCTCGGCGAATTCAAGGAAAATATGCCGGAAAGCGGTAGCAGCGAAGTCAGGGTCCACGCCGGGCGTAGTAGCGCCGACGATGGCGATCAAGCCCCAGATGATCGCCGCGCCGACCATGACTGGCTTGGACTTGGCCAGATGCAGGCGCTCCTCCAGCACGACCAAAACATACGCCAGGACAAACACTGCCAAGGCCGCCAGCCCAATCGGATGCGAGGTCAGGGCCAGGGAGGCGGCGGCCGGTTCGGACGCGTTGGCCGTCGCGGGCAGGATGGACAGTGACAGGGTGGCAACCAAGGGTGTCAGGCGCATGGGGCTCGGGGGAGGGATGGCACGGGTGCCAGCATACAGGAGGCGGATTTGGGTCCGATTCTGTCATCTGCAGGTAAACTATCCGTCACAATCCGGATCGGCCGGCGGGGCAGCAGGGGCAGCACTATGTTTTCTCTTCAAACCATCTTCGGCAAAGGCGACAAGTTCTACGGATTGCTTGAGGCCAGCGCCGCTGCCGCTCGCGAAAGCACCCGCGCCCTGACCGAACTGCTGGCAACCCCGGCGCCCCAGCGTTCGCTGGAGAAATTCAAGCTGGCGCGCCAGCGCGAGAAAGACCTTGCCGCGCAGATCAGCCAAGAGCTGGTCAATACCTTCGTCACCGCCCTCGAGCGCGAGGACATCGACGCACTCTCGAGCGCCTTGTACAAGATCCCAAAGATCATCGAGAAATTCGCCGAGCGCTACATGCTGGCGGCCGAGCGCCTCATCGATGTTGATTTTGCTCCGCGCGCAGCCATGCTCGAGCGGGCATCGGAAGTAATTGAACAAATGGTCGGCCTGTTGCGCAAGGGCATGAACATCGACACCAGCAAGCAGCTTAACGACCAGATGCAGGCGATTGAAGCCGAAGCCGATCGCCTGATCCTTGAGCTGTACCGCGAAGCCTATGGTCGCGAGACCGATCCGATCCGTTACCTGATCCTCAAGGACCTCTTCGAGCTGTTGGAGAAGGCGATCGACCGCTGCCGGGATGCCGGCAACGTCGTGCATCAGGTTGTCTTGAAGAACTCCTGAGGAGCGGCGCGTGCTCACCCTGCTCCTGCTCGTCATAGTGACGGCGTTGGTGTTTGAATTCATCAACGGCTTTCATGACACGGCCAACTCCATCGCCACGGTTGTCGCCACCAAGGTGCTGACGCCCACGCAGGCGGTGATGATGGCGGCCATCACCAACCTGATCGGCGCGTTCTACGGCACGGCCGTGGCCAAGACGATTTCCTCCGGGCTGGTCGATGCCGAGGTGGTCGTACTGTCCTCACAGGTGATTATTTGCGCGCTTGCCGGCGGTATCGTGTGGAACTTGTTTACTTGGTGGCGCGGGTTGCCGTCGTCGTCCAGCCATGCGTTGATCGGCGGCATCTGCGGCGCGGCACTCGGCGTGACCGACAACAACTGGCATTCATTGATCTGGGCTAGGGCCGGCGAGAGCTTTTCCAAGAACAGCGGCCTGTACTGGAAGGTCGTGGTGCCGATGATTTCGTCGCCACTGGCCGGCTTCCTGCTGGGCGTAGTGCTCATGGGTGCCCTGATGGCCCTGATTGCTAGCATGAACAATGCCGGCGGCGTTCTCGCGCGAATTTCGCGCCCGCGCTGGGTTAACGCGGTTTTCGGCAAGGCGCAGATTTTCAGCGCCGGCTACATGGGTTTTGCGCACGGCACCAATGACGCGCAAAAAACCATGGGTGTGATTGCAATGGCAATCTTCGCCGCACAAAGCGAAGGTACGCTCGACCAGTTGCCAGGCTTCCTGTCATTCATGCACCCCAGCGGCGGCAAGGACGGTATCGACAGTTGGATCATCGTCAGCTGCGCCCTGGTGATGGCGGCCGGCACGGCAATGGGCGGCTGGCGGATCATCAAGACGCTCGGTCACAAGATGATCAAGCTGCACCCGATCAACGGCTTCGCCGCCGAAACCAGCTCAGCCACGATCTTGTTCGCCGCCGCGCATTTCGGCATGCCGGTATCGACCACCCACAGCATTTCCACGGCGATCATGGGCGTGGGTTTCGCGAAGAATCCGCGTGCGCTGAAATGGTCGGTGATCGAACGCATAGTCTGGGCGTGGATCCTGACCATTCCCGCCGCCGGCCTGATCGCTTGGGGTTTGGTGCGCTTGCTCAAAGCGCAGGGCTGGGCCTAGCTCCGTAGGAGCCAGCTTGCTGGCGATCCAGACGCAAATATCGCGATTCGGGAGCTGTCGCCAGCAAGCTGGCTCCTACGAAACAGGAATCACAGCAAATCGCCGCCGGCGGACAGTTCGCGTTCTAGGTTGTCGCCGAGGCCGCCGATCTCGAGGATCAGTCGGTCCACTTCCGCCGCGGTTAGCGTGTCGTAGGGACGGTTCTCGCACAGCTGCAGGTAGGGCACGCCGTCGAGCTCGCCAATAGCCATGTAGCCGACGCGGCTTTGCCAATTGAATGCCAGCATTCGCTTTGCGTCCAAGCCGGTCATTGGCGCCACCGCAGTGTTCACGCGCAAGAATTTGCGTCCGTCTTCGCTGTCGATCTCGGCCAGGAAAATACTCTGGTGGCGCTTGCCCTTGTCCAGCGACAATTCCACGCAGACCAAGTACGGGTCACGCGCGGTGATCTTGTACTTGCCCTCGACATGGCTGCGGATTTTCTCGAAGTTGTGCATGATCTTCATCCCTGATGCTTGGGCGTATCCTAAACCCGCATGCCCGGAAAGTCTGCCGCCGACAAGATTGTTGCCGCAATCGCCGCCGTTCCGCGCGGGGAAATCGCCGGCTATGGCGAAATTGCCCGCCGCGCCGGGCTGCCAGGACGGGCGCGTTGGGTTGCGCGCCTGCTGTCAGAAAGCAAGGGCCTCGACCTGCCTTGGCACCGCATCCTGCGCTCGGATGGCCGCATCGCTTTCCCGGCCGATGATGCGCGCTTTGCCGAACAAGTGCAGAGATTGCGCGCCGAAGGCGTCGCGGTTGAAAACGGTCGAGTGCGGGGGCAACGCGCGGTCCCAAGCCTCGATGAGATCCTCTGGAAACCGTGATCGTGGCGGCGAGGACGAGCGCGAAAGTCCACCCTATGCAAGGTTCGGACGCAAGTTTGCGAGGCCCTGTCCGTGGCAGCAGGCATGGAGGAAGGCAATTGGCTGCGAGTCGTGTTGCGTGTTCAGCGCTGCGAGCGAAACCACGCGGCGATGCTGATCCGCGCGCGCGTGGCCGGCAGTACCTCATGCTCGATCTCTGCACTCAGGAATATCGCCGTGGTGCCCGAGCAGGGCGCGATATCGTGGTCACCGCCGTCCAAGTGCAAGCGCAAGGCGCCGCCGGCGTTATCGGGCCAGTCGAGGTTGAGATAGCACACCAAGGACACAACGCGCGCATCGTCATCGCGGAAACGATCGCGATGTCGCGCGTAGCCGGCGCCAATGGGATAGGCGGCGAAGTGCGCTTCGACCTCGTTGAGCCCGAGCATCAGGGTTCGATTGAGTTCCATGCGCAGGGCATCTAGCGCCAGCAAAAACCTTGCCGCCGCCGGTCCACACGCTGGGTCGTCAAGCCACAACATGGAGTCGCCGCGCATCAGTCCCGTCAGTCGGCCTTCGCCTCGGCCAGTAGCGGCAGGACGCAGCCGTCGGGCCGCCATGTGTTCGCCAACCTCGTCGCGCAACGAATCCAGCAATTCCGAATCGAACGCGCCGCGCACGTC
>JBBSAA010000027.1:0-21342 GCA_038252715.1 Lysobacterales bacterium
GACAGAACGAGATGGCCGGTGAGCGCGGACTGGATGGCGATACGCGAGGTTTCCAGATCGCGCATTTCGCCGATCATGATGATGTCCGGGTCTTGTCGCACGATGGAGCGCAGTGCATGCGCGAAATCGAGCCCGATGGTCGGCTTCACCTGGATTTGGTTGATACCTTCGATCTGGTATTCGACCGGGTCCTCGACGGTAATAATCTTGACGTCAGCGGTATTGAGCTGCGACAGCGCTGCGTACAGCGTGGTGGTTTTTCCCGAACCAGTCGGGCCGGTGACCAGCAAAATGCCGTGCGGCTGTTCCAACACGTGGACAAAGCTCGCCAAGAATTCGTCGGTGAACCCCAGCGCCTTGAAATCGAGTACCACCGATTCGCGATCAAGTAGACGCATCACCACGCTTTCGCCGTGCGCCGTGGGCACGGTGCTTACGCGCAGATCAAGCTCCTTACCCTGCACGCGCACCATGATGCGGCCGTCCTGCGGCAGACGACGCTCGGCAATATTGAGCTTAGCCATGATCTTGATGCGCGAAATGACCGCCGCGGTCAGGTTGGCGGGCGGGCTTTCGGCCTCTTCAAGCACGCCGTCGACGCGATAGCGCACCTTGAGGCGATTCTCGAACGGCTCGATGTGGATATCAGACGCGCGCAGCTCGACCGCACGCTGGATCACCAGGTTCACCAAACGAATGACCGGCGCTTCGGATGCCAAGTCACGCAAGTGTTCGACGTCATCTTCGTCACCGGCCGTGCTGTCATCACCGATGTTTTCGACAATCGTGCCCATCGCGCTGCGGCCTTGGCCGAAATAGCGCTCGACGAGGTCGGCAATTTCCGAACGCAGGCCCACGGACACGCGCACGGCGCGCCCGGTAGCCAGCTGCACCGCTTCCATCGCATACCCATCCAAGGGGTCGGCGACCAGCAGATCGACTCCGTGCTCGTCGTCGCCAATCGGGCAGACGGCCTGCTGCTTCATGAATCGAACCGACAGGCTGACGTTGGTCGGCGGGGCGTCTGGGCAGTCTTTGGACAACATCAGCGGCAGGTTTAGGACCTCGCTAGTGGCATCGGCCATGTCGCGCTCCGACACCATGCCCAAACGCACCAAGAGACCTATCAAGGAGCCGCCGGCCTCGGCCTGTAGGCGCTGGGCCCGTGCCAAATCAACGTCCTTGAGCCGACCACGCGACTGCAGCGCTTGGGCAATGCGCAGGTCGGGCGAATTAATGGCGGCCAGATCGTTCACTTCGGCGTTCACGCAGGGAATCCGACGCGGGGGGAGCCCCTGACTTTATCAGAGGCATGAAGCGGTAGGCAGCCGCCGGCGCCGCTCCCGATTCATATTGCACCGCCGCATTTTGAGCGCGGCATGGCGATGCGCAGCCCTGATTCGACAGCCTCTGCATTCCTTTTGAAGCGCCTCGCTCCGAGCGTCTTTCGGGCAAATTGCGCGACCTTGGAAGCTCGCCTACTTTCCCCGTGTCCGTTTGTCACGTGCCTGTGCGTTAGTAGGAGTCGGGAGAACAGCGCGAGGCCTGGCCGGCCGGATCACTACCGGCCATTTCACCAAAGGTCGGCGTTGCGCCCGTTTCGCGGAATGTTCCGCACCGATCCACAACAGGGAGATTCACCATGGTTTTCACTAACGACACGCGCAAGTCTCGCGCCATGCGTTTTTTCAGCGCCCTCATGTTCCTGCTGTTCGCCGGCCTGCTGGCCGCGACCACCGCGCAGGCCAACTCCAACAAAGTCGTCGTGGTCGACGATGTGAACGCGACCCCTTCCGGCCTTGACGGCGGCTTTTCGTCCACCGGCTTGACCACGTACTTTTGGAATCCGAATCCGACCACGATCGAGCTCAATGGGCCGCCGATCGGTGAGTACGCGCGCGCCGTGGACTCCGCACCGGGCGGTACCGCGAGCGCCACCTGGACCTTGGGCGTCATTGACACTGGCCATGGCGCCGGCAGGTATTCGTTTGAGGCCTACATCCCGGACGATGCCGGTGGCAACGCCAGCGGCCTGACCTATACGGTTCAGGGCAATGGCGGAATCGACTGCAGCACCGGCACGTTCACCACAATCACCTCGTTCACTGGTATCAGCCACAATCGCGAAGGTGACTGGTTGTCGCTGGGTACGGCAACAATCACCGGCTTTACTTGCGTCCGCGTCGTGTTGACCAATGCGTCCGCCTCCCCGCCCGCCCGCGTCTGGTTCGATGCCATCCGCATGACGCGCGAGTCGGAATCGTCCGGCAGCATCGTCGACATGCCCTCGACCAATACCGGCTTCAGCGCCGGCACCACCTACATCACCAGCGCCACCCTCGCCACACCGACGCAGCTAGCGACGATGACCTTCACCTGCCCGCGCTCCGGCGAAGTTACCGTCACCGCGACCGGCGAATCGGCGGCCGTTGCCAATGCGGGCGGCGCATTTATGGGCCTCGCCTACAGCATCACCAAGGATTCGACGACCACCGATACCGGCAACGTCGTGCAGTCCTCGGCGCTGAGCACCTTTAATGGTGACGCCAACCGCGACTTCCTGATCGTGCAGCGTAACGACACCTGCACCCAGGGCACCACGGTCACCTATCGCCTGATGGGTTATGCCACCACCCCGGCCACGAAGATCGGCGGCGTGGGAGGCAATAGCTTTATCTGGAATGCGCGCCTCGTCGGCGTCTATACGCCCTGAGCCCCTTCCTAACTTTTCAGGAGAACCCCATGAAAAAGATTATCCAAACCGCCCTGGTCGCCAGCTTGGCCTTCGCCAGCTGCCAGGCTTTCGCGCGCGACAACAGCCCGCTCGCCAAGGTCTACCCGATTCAGGAGTTGAACTACGACTACGCCAAGCCGATTCCCGGCCAGGCGCAGTTGCAGGTCAAGCGCATCGAAAGCGACAAGCTGATCCGTTCAACGGAAGTTATCAATTCCAACGCCTCGCTTGATCTCAAGCAGGCCGCGGTTGATGAACTGGCCACCCTGCGTGACCCGGGCGCCACCAAGGCGCTTGCGGCTGCGTACAAGCAGGCACAGGCAATGAAGAGCGTTTTCGCCGAAAGCTACGTTGCCAACGCGATCTGGCGGCAGGCTGGCCAGATGGAGTTCAAGAACCCGCAGTCAAAGGCGCTGTTCGCCCAGATTGGTCGCAGCAAGTTCCCGGAAGTTCGTTTGATCGGCGCTCAGGCCGACGTCGACGCCGCTAACTACGCCAAACGCAACCGTCGCTGATCATCGCTACAATCGAGGGGCGGCCGCGAGGTCGCCCCTTTTTTTTGTCCGTCGCTTGAGCCGCTTTTCGCACCTGACCCAACGGAACCGACGTAACCATGAGCCAGAAAGCAAAAGGTAAGAAGCGCTCATCCCCTTCGATTGAAGCGTCTCGTGCCAGCATCGCCGCACACCAGCCACTACCGTTAGCCACAAGACACCATGGCGACGCTCTCAATTGGCAATCTATTGGCTTGGCCCTGCTTGCCGGCGTGCTGCAGTTCACCAGCTATGCTCCACTCGGAATTTTCCCGGCCAGCTGGGTCGGGCTGGCCATCTTGGCCATGCTCTGGCGCCGCGGGTCGGTGCGTACAAACGTAGTCACTGGATTGGCCTTCAGCGTCGCGCTGTATGGCTTGGGCATCGGCTGGATCTACACTTCGCTGAGCAAATATGACGGCTACGCGACTTGGATCGTGATCGGCGCGACGATCTACACGCTCGGATTGCAGACCTTGGTACTGCTATTTGCCGCTGTCGTGACGGGCCGATTCAATCCAAGGCCCGCGGTGCATTACCTGATCTTGCTGCCCGCTGCTTGGGCGCTGATGGAAATGATGCGCGGCTTTACCAACTTCCCATGGCTCGCCGTCGGGTACGGCCAGGTCGATTCGCCGCTCGCTGCTTGGCTGCCAATCCTCGGCGTTTACGGCGTGTCGTGGATGACGATGCTGCTGGCGGGCTGTCTGGCCCTAGTGGTGGAAATGCGAGGAAAGGCGCGCTGGCGGCCCGCAGTCGGCGCCGTCGCACTGCTTGGCGTCGCGTATGGCCTGAGCTTGATCGCTTGGACTCAGGCGACTGGCAAGCCGGTCAGCGTGGCGATCGTCCAAGGCAATTACTCGTCTACGATTAAATGGTTGCCGGCACAGCTGCAGCCCACGATTGCCGAGTATGTCGCAACAACGCGTGAGGCCATCGCCAGCCATCATCCGGACTTGATCGTCTGGCCAGAGACGGCCATCCCCGCGCAATACCAGCGCGTCCAGCCGCAGCTTGAAGCGCTATCGCGTGAACTCGCCGATGCGCGCACCACCCTGCTGGCGGGCACGATCAGCCGTATCGGCCGCGGCGATACCGCCAAAAACTATAACGCCGTCGTCTCGCTGGGCGGTGAGTTCCAGGAATACCGCAAGACCAAACTGGTGCCGATGACCGAATACCTGCCATGGGTGTTGCCTGACGATTACATCGCCGCTCAACATAAGGAAGGCATTGCGATTTTTTCCCACGGTGAGCCGGGCCAAGAACCGCTGCGAATAGGTGACGGTCGAGCGCGCGTCTCGGTGTGTTTTGAAATCCTCGCGGGCGACTACTTGCGCCACAACATGGACAGTGCTGGCTACCAAGTGACGATAACCAACGACGACTTATTCATCGAATCGCGTATGCCCTACCAGCACGTGGAAATAACCCGTGTCCGCGCCATGGAAACGCAGCGCGATTTTGTCCGTGCCGCCAACTCGGGCATCAGCACCTTGATCGCGTACAACGGCGATTTGCTGGCGAGCTCATCAATGTCTAAGCGCGAGGTGTTGTTCGGCACAATCCAACCGCGCACCGGGCTGACGCCGTTCGCACGCTGGGGTGATTGGGCGATGCTCTGGCTGGGCTTGGCCGGACTGGGCTTGGGCGCCGCGGTGAGCGCACCCCGACGCTGACGAGCCCCGCTGCTCAGCCCACCCACACCCGGGCATTGCGGAACATGCGCAGCCACGGCGACGCTTCGCCCCAGTCGGCCGGATGCCAACTTAACTGCACGCTGCGGTGGCCGCGTTCGGGATGTGGCATCAACAAGGTACTGCGCCCATCAACGCTGGTCAGGCCGGCGATGCCGCCGGGCGAGCCATTTGGATTGCTCGGATAGCGCAGCGCGGTGTCGCCATTGGCCTCCACGAAACGCAGCGCGGTCTTCGCGTGCAGCGGATGCTCGGGTGCGTCGAATTCGGCCCGGCCTTCACCGTGCGAGACGATGATCGGCAGGCGCGACCCCATCATTCCGGCAAAAAACAGCGACGGCGACTCGAGGATTTCAACCTGGGCCAGGCGCGCTTCAAATTGTTCACTGCGATTGCGCAAGAAGCGCGGCCAATGCTCGGCGCCCGGAATGAGCCCCTTGAGCTGGGCCAGCATCTGGCAGCCGTTGCAGACGCCAAGACTAAAGCTGTCGCCGCGCGTGAAGAACTGTTGGAACTGTTCGCGCAGCGCCGGGCGTTCCAAGATTGACGTTGCCCAGCCGCGACCGGCACCGAGCACGTCGCCATAGCTAAAGCCACCGCAGGCCGCGAGGCCCTTGAACGTATCAAGCCGAACCCGGCCGGCGATCAAGTCGGTCATGTGCACGTCGACGGCGATAAACCCAGCCTTGGTAAACGCCGCCGCCATTTCAACTTGGCTGTTGACGCCCTGCTCGCGCAAGATGGCCACGCGCGGTCGTGCACCGGTGTTGATGTAGGGCGCAGCAATGTCCTCGGCGACATCGAAGTTGGCCTTCGCGACCAGGCCCGGTGCGTTGAAATCGCGGTGCGCCTCGCGTTCTTCGTCGGCGCATTCGGGGTTGTCACGCAGGCGCTGCATTGCGTGCGTCACCGACCACCAACGGTCGAACAATTCTTGCCAGCCCCACTCCACCACGGTCTCGCCACCTTGGATGATGCGCACCGTTGGCGCGCTGGTGGCCTTGCCAATGCGCTGGGCGCAATGGGTCAAGTCATGGCGATTGACCAAGTCGGCGAACCGCGCGCGGTCTTCTGCGGCAATCTGCACGACCGCGCCAAGCTCTTCGTTGAAGAGCAGTTTGAACGCATCGTCGCCCCAGTCGTCGATGGCGATATCGAGGCCACGATGCGAAACAAACGCCATTTCGCACAGGGTCGCGAAGGCGCCGCCGTCGGAACGGTCATGGTAGGAGAGAAGCAGCTGATCGGCGCGCGCGGCCTGGATCAGGTCGAAGAATGCCGCTAGTCGCTCCGGCTCATCCAGATCAGGGCACGGACCGCCAATCGCGTCGTAACACTGGGCAAGGATGCTGCCGCCCAGCCGTTTCTTGCCAGCACCCAGCCCGATCAGCCACAGCTCGGTGTCGGGATCGTGGTCCAGCAGCGGCGTCAACTGGTTGCGCACATCGCCCACGCGCGCAAACGCGCTGATCACCAGCGACACCGGCGCTACCGCTTTTTGCGGTGCACCGTCCGCGTCCCACTGCGCCTGCATCGACAGCGAGTCCTTGCCGACCGGGATGCTGATATCGAGCTCAGGGCACAGTTCCAGGCCGACGGCTTTGACCGCATCAAACAGCAAGGCGTCTTCGCCTTCAAACGACGCCGCTGCCATCCAGTTTGTCGACAGCTTCACTTCCGACAGCGACGCAATCGGCGCAGCGGCAAGATTGGTAATCGCCTCGCCCACCGCCATGCGTGCGGACGCGGCGGCATTGATAAGGGCCAACGGCGTGCGCTCGCCGATCGCCATCGCTTCGCCGGCAACACCGAGGAAATCGGTCAGCGTGATCGCGCAATCGGCCACCGGCAGCTGCCAAGGGCCCACCATTTGATCGCGCGAGCACAGGCCGCCCACGGTGCGATCACCGATGGTGACTAAGAAATTCTTCGCCGCCACCGTCGGATGGCCCAGCACGCGCAGCCCCGCCTCGCGCAGCGCCGGGGCAATGCCGGCGACGGCGGTCAGCTTGGCGGTATCCAGTTTCGGCCAGCGAATCGCCATTGGATGCTGGGTATCACGGTGCATTTTCGGCGGCTTGCCAAACAGCAGGTCCATCGGCATGTCGACGGCAAAATCACCTTGTGCCCCGGGCGTCGCGCCGTAACCGACGAGCAAGCGTTCTTCGGCAGTGGCGAAACCGACGATCGCGTACGGGCAACGTTCGCGCAGGCACAGCGCTTCAAACTCAAGCAATTGCTCCGCGCCGACGCCAAGGACATAACGCTCTTGCGATTCATTGCTCCAAAGCTGCATCGGCGATAAGGAAGGGTCGTCGCTGGGCACTTTCGCCAAATCAATCGCACCGCCAACGCCGCAGTCGTGCAGCAGTTCCGGAATCGCGTTCGACAGGCCACCGGCGCCGACGTCATGCATGAAGCGAATCGGATTGCGCTCGCCGAGCGAGACGCAGCGGTCGATCACTTCCTGGCAACGACGCTCCATTTCGGGGTTATCGCGCTGCACCGAGGCAAAATCCAAGTCTTCCGAACTCTGTCCCGATGCCACCGACGAGGCAGCGCCGCCGCCGAGGCCGATCAACATCGCCGGCCCGCCCAACACCACGACCGCGTCCCCCGGGCGCATCGACAGTTTCTTGACCATCGTGCGATCCATCGCGCCAATGCCGCCGGCGAGCATGATCGGCTTGTCGTACGCACGCACCAAGCCCGGCGTCGCCGTGGCGACTTCGAAGCTGCGGAAATAGCCGGTCAGCGCCGGTCGACCAAATTCGTTATTGAACGCCGCGCCGCCGAGGGGGCCGTCGAGCATGATTTCGAACGCCGAGGCCATGCGCGGGTTCAGCGGCCGCGGGTGTTCCCAGGGCTGAGGCAGCGTCGGGATGCGCAAGTGCGACACCGAAAACCCGGTCAAACCCGCCTTCGGCTTGCCGCCGCGTCCGGTGGCGCCTTCATCGCGGATCTCGCCGCCCGAGCCGGTGCTGGCACCAGCGAATGGCGAGATCGCTGTCGGGTGGTTGTGGGTTTCGACCTTGATGCAAAACGCGCTGTCGATGGGCGGCAAGAACTCGTAGTGACCCTCATCGTCGGCACGCAGGCGTTGGCCACTGAAACCTTCAACGACGGCGGCATTGTCCTTGTACGCGCTCAAGGTGAGCTGAGGTGAGCGCTGGTGCGTGTTCTTGATCATGCCGAACAAGGACTGCGGCATCTGTTCGCCGTCAATCGTGTAGTCGGCGTTAAAAATCTTGTGCCGGCAGTGCTCGGAATTGGCCTGCGCGAACATCATCAGCTCGGCGTCGGACGGATCACGACCCAGGTCGGCGAAACGGCTTTGCAGATACTCGATCTCGTCGGCCGTCATGGCCAGGCCGAGGCGGACATTGGCTGTGGGCAATTGATCGATCGGTACGCGCACCAAGGGGCCGGCGGCGCGGGTCTGGAACAATTTCGCCGCTTCATCGCGCGAGGACAGCAGCGATTGCGTCATCGGGTCGTGCAGCGCTCGCGCCAAGGTCGCCAGACGGGCATCACCCGGCGCAGGCAGGGCCAACAGGTCCAAGCGCAAACCGCGCTCGACCCGCAGCAGCGGGTGACCGGCGCCGCGCAAGATTTCGGTGGCCTTCGTCGCCCACGGCGACAAGGTGCCCAAACGGGGGGTCACGAAGCGGCTTTGCGCGCCTGGCTCGAGTGCCTCGTCCGAGACACAGCCCTCGAGTATCCGGCCAATCGCCGCCAAATCAGGCGCTGAATCGGGTTCGGCCTCAAGGAAATAGACCCACCAGGCCCCGCTGATGCGGAGGTCGGGAACGATCTGGCGTAGTTGGGTTTGAAGACGGTCGCGGCGGAAGGGCGACAGAGCCGGTAGGCCCTCAAGGACGATCATGTCCGCGGAATTCCGTGAAAACGGGCCCCCATTCTAAACGAAGCGGCCCACCCGGTTTCCCGGATGGGCCGCTTTTTAGTCTAACGGGCGCTATTTGACCGTGACCGGCTGGCCGAGGGCGGCCAAATTGTCGAGTTTGGCCAACATGTCGCCAGGCGACAGGTAGCCGCCGATGTAGTTACCGTCGGCGGCGTAGATCGACGGGGTGCCGTCGATGCCCAAGCGCTGGCCCAAGCGGTAATCGTCGGCAATGGGATTAGTGCAGGTCTTGGGCGGCGGCGGGCGGTCGAGCTTGGCGTCGGTCAAGGCTTGGCGACGATCGGCCGAACACCAGACGCTCACGGCCTCGGCATAGGTGGGCGAACTCAGACCAGCACGCGGGTAGAACAAGTATTCGACCGAAATACCGGCGCGGTTGTAGTCGGCCACTTGTGCGTGCAGCTTGCGGCAATAACCGCAGTCGAGGTCAGTAAAGACCGTGACGCGGTATTTGGGCTTGGCCGGCGAAAAGACGATGCGACGATCCATCCCCACCGCGGCAAGCACGCCTTGGCGCAGGCGCGCCTCGCTGGCGTCAGTGAGGTTGGTACGCGTGGCGAGCTGGACCAAGGCGCCCTGCAGCAGGTACTTGCCATCGGTGCTGACGTAAACCACTCGGGTACCTAGCGCCACTTCGCGAAAGCCGGTGATGACCGACGGCTTGATCGAATCGATCGTCGCCCCCGGGATGGCCTTGACGACGGCAGCACGCACGACCGCATCGGAGCCGGCCGTGGCCGCGGTGGTGACCGGCGCCGGAACCAGCGGGCGGGTCTGGGAGTAGGCAACCACAGCCACGAGGGTCAGAGCTACCAACAGGGTCGATTTGAAAGTGGGCGACATGCGGAAATCCTGGACGTTGACGGAGCTCCGACGGGCCAGGCCGACGGAAAGTTCAGCCAGTTTGCCACGCGGGGTGTGAACGGCGAAGCCAGCCAGGGATCTAGGCCCGCGGATGGTGCTGTTGGTGCAGCTTTTTGAGGCCTTCGCGGGCAACCAAGGTGTAAATCTGGGTCGTTGACAGGGAACTGTGGCCCAGCAACATCTGCAGTGCGCGCAGATCAGCACCGTGGTTGAGCAAATGGGTCGCAAAACTGTGGCGCAAACCGTGTGGGCTGACCGTGGCCGGATCGATGCCAGCGCGCGCCGCCAGCCGCTTCACGGTCAGCCAGAACTGCTGCCGACTCAGGGCCTCGCCGGTGGCGCCGAGGAACAGCGGCGCCAGACTTCGCTTGCCTGCCAGCAGTGGCCGGGCCTGAGCGAGATATGTTTCCAACCAGTGCTGGGCCTCTTCTCCCATCGGCACCAGACGCTCCTTGCTGCCCTTGCCCATCACCCGCAGCACGCCCTGGCGCAGGTTCACCGCTACCGTGGGCAGGTTGACCAACTCACTGACGCGCAGGCCGGCCGCATACATCAGCTCGAGCATCGCGCGATCGCGCAAGCCGGCCCTCTCACCGATGTCCGGCGCCTTTAGCAGGGCCTCCACTTGGCTTTCAGACATCGCTTTCGGCAGGGACCGCGGCAGTTTGGGTGGGTCCAGCAAGGCGGTGGGGTCGTGGCTCATTTCGCCGAGTCGCAGCTGCTGGGCGTAGTACGCGCGCAGCGACGACAGCAGCCGGGCATTGCTGCGTGCGGCGTAACCCGCCCCGGTACGTTCGGCCAGATACTCGAACAGGGTCTGCCTCTGTACGCCGGGCAGGTCCAAGCCGCGCACCTGCAGCCAGCGCGCGAGACCATCGAGGTCCCGGCGATAGCTGTCCAAGGTTTGCCGCGCCAGGCCCGCTTCGCCCCACAGTCGCTCAAGGAAACGCGCGATGCGCTGTTCGTCTGTGCTGGCGGCGGCCGGCAGGGCCTGCGCACGTTGGCGACGATCGGCAGGAGAGGGAGCAGTCATGGTCCGAGCTTAGCGGCGTCGCCCCGCCCCGGCTATCCTACTGGCATGAATTCTACTAATGACCCCTTGGCCCGAGCCTCCGCACATCCGGCCCATGCAGGCTGGCGACTACTCGCGCTGGTTTATGACACGCTGCCGATGATCCCGCTCGTGATGATCATCAGCTTGTTGTTTCTTTGGCTTAATGGCGGGCGTCCGGTCACGATTGGCACGCTGATGTGGCTGCTCTTTTGGGCCACGGTGTTCGGCCTTGTCGGCTGCTATTTCGTTTTCTCTTGGCGCCGGGGCGGCCAGACAATGGGAATGCGTCCGTGGCGGCTGAAGTTGCTCGCCGCCGACGGCAGGCTGGCCCCGCTGAAATCGTTGTGGCTTCGCTACGCCGTCGCCTGCGCCACACCGGGGCTGTGCTTGCTGTGGACGCTAGTGGACAAGGACCGGCGCGGACTGCACGACCTCGCGGCGGGGACGAGTTTTGTCCGAATGGACGGTCCAGCCACGAAACCCTCCTCGCGATAAGACTCAAATACGTTTGGACAACCAACCCCAGCACACGGCTAACAGCAGGATCGGAGCAACGAGGTAAGTCAGCCGCACGTCTAGGTGATAAACACCGGCCAGCTGCACGAACATGCGTTCGGTCAGCATGTAGCTAATGCCGAGCAGCATGCCCAAGAACAGGCGCTTGCCGAAACCGCCGGTGCGTAGCGACCCGAATGCGAACGGCAGCGTCGCCAAGCACAGCACGATGACCTTGATCGGGTAAAACCAGCGACCCCAGTACGTTTCTTCAAGTTTCACTGCGTCCAGCTTGTTGCGGCGCAGATAGTCAATATTGTTGCTGAGCTCCCGCACGCTTAAATAACGCGGCCGCGACAGCGTCGATTCGATCGATTTTTCATCCAGCTCGGTATTCCAGCGTTGCCGCGCCAGTTTTTCGACCGCGACCGAGCTGGGCAGGAAGCGGGTGCGCTCGACGTCGTTGAGCGTCCACTGGCCGTCCTCATGCAGCGCTTTTTTTGCGTGCGCCAACGAGACCAGCTTGCCGCCGTTATCAAACTCAAACAGGCGCACGTCATCGAGTTCGACAATCGGCTTGCCGTTCACGACGCGCGGCGATCCACCGCGAGCGTTCAAGAACACATTGCCCTCGCGCACCCATAAATAGCTGTAGCGTGACAGCATTAGCTGCTTGGATTTGGCGTTGGAAAGCGTCTGCGCCATTTGCTCGGTGGCCGGAGCAATTGCTTCGGCAGTGATGATCATCAGCGCCGTGATCAGCAGCAGCGGCCACAGCGCACCGGCGCCAATTTGCAGCTTCGACAAGCCCGCCGCGCGCATCGCGGTCAGTTCGGATCCGCCAGCCAGCCGGCCTAAGGCCATCAGCGCGCCGATCAGCGATACGTACGGAAATAGGTCGTAGCAGCGGCGCGGGACGCTGAAAATGATGTACATCGCGGCGTGACTGAGCGAATAGCTTTCCTTGCCCACGTCCTGCAGTTCGCTGGCGAAATCCACCAACATCATGAAGCCGAGCAGCACGACGCCGACCAGCAGCGTAGTCGCCAAGACATTTCGGCCAAGGTAGAGACTGAGGCGATTCGGCAGGTAGGCCCTCATGCGCTTGTCTTCCGCCGCGCCTTGCCCTGCTCCACGCGCGGCAGTCGCCCGTCTCGCCAGAACAGCCAAGCCGCCAGCGCGAGCATCGGCGCGTGCACCCACCACAGTCCGAGGACGTCCGGAACCCGACCGCGACCGAGCAAGGACGTACCCAAGATCAGCAGCAGCATGCCCACCACGTAGACGAGCAATGCAAACAGGATTAGTCCGTATTGCGGCTGGCGTGGCTCGCTGCGCGCAAGCGGCACCGCAAACAGCGTCAGGATAGCCGCCAGCAGCGGCATCGCCAGGCGCCAATGGAATTCCGACATCGCGGCCGGCTTGCCGTCTTTGAGCAAGGACAGCGTGCTGCTCGCGGCTAGATCGTCACTGACATCTTGCTCTCGGTCGGGCACGCGGACGTCATTGCGCTCAAAGCGCATCATCCGGAAATCCTTTGCGCCCAGCGAACCCTCGACCCGGAACCCGTTGTCCAGTTGTAGGTAACGCTCGGCATCACCGATCAATTTGAGCTGCCCGGAATCGGCGGTAATGATGTCCAGCCGCCCCGCCTGCTCACGCTGCACGAACAGATTGCGAAACCGAGTGCCATCGACCGCTAGCTCGCCGACATAGAGCACGCCGCCGCCGCCTGGCAATTCAACGAAACGACCCGGCTCAAGGCCGGCGATCAGGAATGATCGGTTCGCCACTTCAATCATTTCCTTGCCGGTCTTCGACGCTAGCGGTCCCAGCCACAGTGAGGACAGGGCCACGAGGATCACAATCGGCGCCGCAACCCACAGCAACGGCTTCCACAGGCGTTGCGGACCGAGGCCGATGGACGCGAGCACGGCCATCTCGCTGTCGGCATACATGCGTCCAATCGACAGCAGCAGGCCCAGGAACAGCGCCAACGGCATCACCAGGGTCAGGAAACGAATAGATCGCAGACCCATCTGCGACAACAGCAGGCCAGCCGGCACCTTGCCCTTGGCCACTTCCTGCGCAAGATCGGCAAACAGGCCGCCCAAGCTAACCAGCAACAGCACCGCGGTCACTGCGAGCACTGTCTCGGCGAATTGGCGCAGCAGGTGTCGCTCGATTAACAGCATGCGGTGGCGGCTCAGGCGATGAAGATGGCGTCGGACGGGTTGCTTTAGAATAGGGCCATGGCTGGACTTCCGTCGAAACCGGTCGTCCGCCGCACCCCAGCCCTCAATTGTACGGAAAAGCACCCGATGGCCCTCGACTTCAAGCTCAGCCGCCCCGACCCCGCCAATGCCAGCAGCGACTGCATCGTCGTTGGCCTGTTCGCCGACAAACGTCTAAGCCCCTCGGCGCAGCTGCTGGACACCGCCAGTGGCGGTCGTCTGACCGCCCTCGCCGAACGTGGCGACATCTCCGGGAAGACCGGCCGCACGGCCCTGTTGCCCGACCTGCCGGGCGTGAAAGCCCCGCGGGTGTTGGTCGTAGGCCTCGGTGACGCCAGCAAGTTCGCGGTGCCGCAATACCTCAAGGCGATCGCCGACGCGGTACGCGCGCTGCGCACCGGGCCGACCCGGAAAATCTTGGTGACCTTGCCCGAATTGCCGGTCAAGGGCCGCGATCCGTCCTGGGCGCTGCGTCAGGCCGTGGTCGCTGCCGACCACGCGGCCTACGAGTACACGGCCACGCGCAGCAAGAAACCCGAGGTGACCCTGGCCGAGATCACCTTCAGCGGTGACGACGCCCTGCTCACGGAGTTCAACCAAGGCATCGCCATCGCCGCGGGCGTGCAGTTCGCGCGCGAGCTGGGCAACCTGCCACCCAACATCTGCAACCCGGCCTATCTTGCCGACCAGGCGAGCAAACTGGCCGGCGAGCATGCCAATGTCACCTGTGAGGTGCTCGACAGCGCGCAGATGGAAAAACTCGGCATGGGCTCCTTGCTTGCCGTGGCGCGCGGTTCGGCCAATCCGCCCAAGCTGATCGTGCTGCGCTACACCGGCGCTAGCGACGAGAAACCATATGCGCTGGTCGGCAAAGGCATCACCTTCGACACCGGCGGCATCAACCTCAAGGTCCAAGGCGGCATCGAGGAAATGAAGTTCGACATGTGCGGCGCGGCGTCCGTGCTGGGCACGTTCTTGGCCACGGCGAAGATGCAGCTGCCGCTGAACCTCGTCACCATCGTGCCGGCCGTGGAAAACATGCCCGACGCCGATGCCTACCGCCCGAGCGACGTGATCACCTCGATGAGCGGCAAGACCATCGAAGTGGGCAACACCGACGCCGAAGGCCGACTGATTTTGTGCGATGCGCTCACCTACGTGCAGCGTTTCGAGCCGCAGGCCACGGTCGATGTCGCCACCCTGACCGGCGCCTGCGTAGTCGCCCTGGGCAAATACGCGGCCGGCCTGATGAGCAAGCACGATGACCTGGCCGAGGAGCTGTTCGACGCCGGCGAAAACGTGTTCGACCGCGCTTGGCGCCTGCCGCTCTGGGACGAATACCAAACCCAGATCGAATCGAGTTTTGCCGACATCTACAACATCGGCGGCAAGGGCGCCGGGGCGATCACCGCGGGCTGCTTCCTGTCTCGCTTCACCGAAGGCCAGCGCTGGGCGCATTTGGATATCGCCGGCGTCTCGAACGACGAAGGTCGCAAGGGCATGTCCAGCGGTCGACCCGTGGGTCTGTTGAGCCAGTGGCTGTTGGATCGGGCTAACTGACTTCCCGGTATTGGGTTGGACGAGCGGGAACGGCAGGCGCGACAGCGACTTTCTGGCCCGCTCTCAACCGTTAAACCCTCGCTGCAGCAGCTCCTGACTGCACCAACATCCCCTTCCCTACTCCTGATTCCAGCCCATGCCCCGCGCCGATTTCTACCTGATCGCCAAGCCGCGCTTCCTCGAGAAGCCGATGCTGTTGGTCTGCGAGTTGGCGCGCAAGGCCAACGACAGCGGCCAACCCCTGCTGATCCTGGCCGCTTCGGGGCCGCAGGCTGAGATCCTCGACGAACTGCTTTGGGAGTTCGACGAGGACGCCTATATCCCGCACCAGATTGCCGGGACCGACGAGGACGACGACCTGACCCCGGTCTTGATCGTGCCGCCCGGTTTTGACGCGCCCATGCGACCGTTGGTGTTGAACCTGCGCAATGAAGCGGTTGCCGGTGCGTTTGAGCGGGTGCTGGAAGTGGTGCCCGCCGACGACAGTGCCCGCGTACCGCTGCGCGAGCGCTGGAAGGCTTACAAAGAGCGTGGCATCGAGCTCAATAAATTCGATATGTAGCTTAGCTGTAGGAGCCAGCTCGCTGGCGATCCACGCTATCTAACGCGAAGCCAACACTGCTTCCACCGCGTCGATTGACTTCGGCACCCCGTCGGTCAAGACGCGATGGCCGTCTTTCGTGATTAATACGTCATCTTCAATACGCACGCCGATGCCTTGGTATTTCGCCGGCACGCCCTTGCTGCCGGGCGCGATATACAGGCCGGGCTCGATGGTGAAGGCCATCCCCGGTTCCAGCTCCCGGAAATCACCGGCAACCTTGTATTCGCCAACATCGTGCACGTCCAGCCCAAGCCAATGGCCGGTTTTGTGCTGATAAAATTTCTTATAGTCCGCCGACGCCAACGCCTTCTTGAGCGTGCCCTTGAGCAGCCCGAGCGATAGTAGGCCGTCGGTCAACACGTGCACCGCGGCCTCGTGCCCGTCGATCCACGCCTTGCCCGGACGCGCCTGCGCCAGCGCGGCGTCCTGCGCGGCAAGCACCAGCGCGTAGATTGCCCGCTGCTCTTTCGAGTATTCACCACTGACCGGCCAGGTGCGGGTGATATCGGACGCGTAGTTTTGGTATTCGGCACCCGCGTCCACCAGCAACAGGTCGCCATCGTTCATTCGCGCTTTGTTGGCGCGGTAATGCAGCACGCAGGCGTTTTCGCCTGCGCCGACGATGGGTTCGTAGGCGGCGACGGAGTCGTGGCGACGGTAGGTGTGCTGCAGCGCGGCTTCGACTTCGTATTCGTAAGCGCCGGCATGCGTCGCGCGCATCGCGGCGATCTGCGCCAAACAGGCAATGTCCGCTGAGCGCTGCATCAGCTTGATTTCCGCCGGGCTCTTGAACAGGCGCAACTCGTGCAGCAGGTGCCCCAATTCAAGGAACTCATGCGGCGGCTCCGCACCCTGCCGCGCGTGCGACCGCACGCGATTCAACCAGCCGATTAGCTTGAGGTCGAAATCGGTGTCGCGGCCGAAATGGTAGTACACGCGACGACGGCCCTCGAGCAGGCCCGGCAGGATGTCGTCGAGATCTGAAATCGGATAGGCATCGTCCATACCGAACTGCTCGACGGCGCCCTCTTGCCCCGCGCGCGGCCCGTCCCAGGCTTCTTTATCGGCATCCCGTTCGCGGCAAAACAGCAGGCACTCGCCGTGTTTTCGTCCCGGCACCAGCACCAGCACCGCATCGGGTTCGGAAAACCCGCTCAGGTACCAGAAATCGCTGTCTTGCCGGTATGGGTAGGTCGTGTCCTTGCTACGGATGCGCTCGGGCGCAGACGGCAAGATCAAGATCGCATCATCAGCGGCCATGCGCATCAGTTGCTTGCGGCGTTTGGCGAATTCAGCGGGCTTGATCATTCGTCGGCAGCGTTCGGTCGAGAGTAGGCCATCAATTCAAGGACCGCCGATGCCGGGGCCCCAACACGCAGTCGCTGTGCAGCAGCAGCACGGCGACGCGCACAAACTCGGCGACTTCCTCCAACGCATCCTCGTCGGCATCGGGCTCGTCGTACGCCAAGTCGCTTGACGCAATCCGTGCCAGGTCGCCGAGCGCGTCGCGCGACTCTTCCGACAGCGGCGGCTCGGCGCCAGCGGCCAAGCCAAAGCCGCCCAAGAAGCCGCGGCACCACGACAGCAGGGCGTCGCCCCGCTCCGAAACGGACAGGTCTGGGTCAGGCAGCAGCAGCTCGAAGCCGAAATCGGGGGCTTCGAGCAGCCGACCCGTAGCGAGGAACAGTTGGTCCAGGGGACCGTCGCGCTCGACGTCCTCAAGATCCGAATCGGCCATCACCAGCGCAACCCACTCACTGCGCGATGGCGTTGCCCCGCCCGACAGGAAGCCGCATAGCAGACCGTGCAGCTCGGACGCATCGGTGCCCAAGCGCATAGCCTCGGCTTGGGCGCCGACATCGGCGTGGGATGGCAGATCGATTTCAGTCATGGGGACGTCCGCACGGGAATAGGCCATTCTAGCAAGGGCTCCCGGCCCACTGGCAGTCGCGGCTTGTGGCCGTGAAGGCCCCCACCTACACTGCAGTAGGGCGCGATTGAGAAGGGGTTGCCGGACGTGCGGGCAAGAACAGGGGTCATCAGGCTTAGCTCGCCCCGTGCGCATCGTCACCGACGTGCCCACGACAGCCTACGACCGGGCTTAGCCGCCTTGGTGGCTGCAGTGAGCTCGAACCCCGCCTTGGCCGAGGTGGCCAGCCAGCAAAGCGCAGACACCGGCGGCCTGTTCGGCGTATCCATCTTCCAAGTCGTATTGCTGCTGCTCGCGGCCCTGCTGCTGTGGCTGTTGTGGTGGGTGATGCGCAAACGTCGCCAGCAGGAAACCGCCTTGCTGGGCGAAATCCGAGAGCGCGAGGCGCGCCTGAATTTGGCGCTGTGGGGCTCTGGCGACGAATTCTGGGACTGGAATATCCAGGACAACAGCATCTACCGGCTCGGGGCGAACCAGTTGCTCGGCCAGGGCTCGCTGGAGACGATGACGACCGACGACTGGCGGGTGAATTCCATTCATCCCGAAGACTTACCTCGCGTGCAGAAGCTGCTGCAAGAACACATCATCGGGCAATCCGAGCTGTATGACTCGGAGCATCGCATCCGCAATACGCGCGGCGAATGGATCTGGGTGCGCTCCCGCGGCAAGGTCGTCTCGCGTGACAACGAAGGCAACCCGCTGCGCATGGCCGGTACCGCGCGCGACATCACCTTAATTCGTCGCGCCGAGCGCGAACGTCGCGTTGCGCTCGAAGTGCTGCGTTCGATGAGCGAAGCGGTGGCGGTGATCGACCTCGACTTCCGCTTCATCTCCGTCAACCCGGCGTTTTCGCGCATTACTTCGTACAGTGAAGAAGAAGTTGTCGGCCAGAACAGCCGCCTGCTCGATTCCGTCCAACACAGCCAGGATTTCTACCGACGCGTGCGCGACATCCTCGAACGCACCGGGCACTGGGCCGGCGAGATGTGGCAAAAGCGCAAGGACGGCGAGGAGTTCCTCGGTTGGATCGAGATGAGCGAAGTGCGCGATGCGCAAGGCCTGCGCAGCCATTTCGTCGCCGTGGTCAATGACATCACCGACAAAAAGCGCGCCGAACAGGAACTGCGCTACCTCGCCAATTACGACACCTTGACCGGCCTGCCAAACCGCGCCCTGTTGTCGGAACGCCTGGGCCGCGCGATCGTGCGTGCGCGCCGGCAGGAAACCCGTGTCGCCGTGCTGTTCCTCGACCTTGACCGGTTCAAGGACATCAACGACTCGCTCGGCCACGCGGCCGGCGATCGTCTGCTGAAAGCGGCGGCAACGCGTCTACAGGCGACCGTCAGCGCGTCCGATACCGTTGCGCGCCTTGGCGGCGACGAATTTACCGTCGTGCTCGAGGATGTTGAAAGCCTGCCTGCGGTGGAACGCATGGCGCGCGAGATCCTCAATGCGTTCTCGATGCCCTTGGAAGTCGACGAGCGGCACGACGTCAGCATCACACCCTCGCTAGGCATCAGTCTGTATCCCGACCATGCCTTGGTGCCCACCGACTTGCTCAAGTTCGCCGACACCGCGATGTATCAGGCCAAGGCAGAAGGCCGAAACACTTACCAGATCTACAACGAAACCATGGACGCCGAATCGCGCAAGCGCGCGACCGTGCTCGCATCCTTGCGCAAGGCGCTTGATCGCGGTGAATTTCGCTTGGTTTACCAGCCGCGCATGGCGCTGGCCGATGGCCGCATCACCGGCGTGGAAGCGCTGCTGCGCTGGCACAGCGCCGAACTCGGCGAAATCAGCCCGGTCGTGTTTATCCCGTTGGCCGAGGAAAGCGGATTGATCCTGCCCATCGGCGATTGGGTGCTTGAAGAAGCCTGCCAAACGCTCAAGCGCTGGCGCACCCACGGGCTCAATGATCTGTCGATTGGCGTCAACGTCTCCGTGTTGCAGCTCCTGCGCTCGAATCTTCCGCAGCACCTGCGGCAGGTGCTTGAAGATACCGGCGTACCGGCCAATCGCATTGAACTGGAAGTCACCGAGTCGATGGTGATGCAGAACGCCGAACAGACCACCAATGTGCTCAATGAGCTGCGCGAAATCGGCGTCAGCCTGGCCATCGACGACTTCGGCACCGGCTATTCGTCCCTGGTCTACCTCAAGCGCCTGCCGATCGACACGCTGAAGATCGACAAAGAATTCATCGGCGACCTGACCCGCGACCCGGATGACGAGGCAATCACCGCCACCGTCATCACCATGGGCCATTCCTTGGGACTGAACGTTATCGCCGAGGGCGTGGAAACCGAGCAGCAGCTGTCCTACCTGCGCGAACAGGGCTGCGACGAGATCCAGGGCTTTTGGCTGTCGCCACCGCTTGACCCGCACCGCTGCTTGGCCTTCATCCGCAGCTGGCAGCCAGGCACCGTCGCCGCGATCCCGGCCCCGTATTGAGCCTGTCGCCGAACGCCCACGCTGAACCGGCCTGCAAGGCCGTATTGACCGCCGCCCAGCCGCCGCCTAAGGTTGGCCGATGACTGATACCCATGCCCAGCTGCTGCAGCTATCCGCCCGCGTGGACAAGCTGCTTGAATTGACCCGTCGGCTTGTCGACGAGAATCGCAGTCTGCGGCAGGGTCAGGAGCAGCTAATTGGCGAACGCGCCGCGCTGCTGAGTAAAAACGAAATGGCGCGCTCGCGTGTCGAAGCCATGATCAGTCGGCTCAAATCACTGGAGAACAACGCGTGAGCGAGCCGGTCAACGTCAAGATCCTTGATCGTGAGTTCACCGTCGGCGTTGACGCCGAAGGCCGCGACGGCCTAGTGGCGGCGGCGCACCTGTTAGATACCCGCATGCGCGAAATTCGTGGCAATAACAAGATGGCGGCACTGGACCGGGTGGCGGTACTGGCGGCGCTAAACCTTGCGCACGAGCTGCTGCAGCTCAAGAATGGCGATCAGTCACAGGGTGCGGAAATCAACCGCACGCTCGGCGAGATGAACCAGAAGCTGGACGGCCTGTTCGATTCACTGGCAGCGCGCTGACCCGAATAGAAAGCCACGCACTTGCTAACACTGGACCGGCAAAATTACCGGCGCAAGTGCCATCAACCAGTGCTTTCGTTCACGAAATCCTGCCATGTCGCCGGTATACTTTGCTGGCATCCTCTGCTGTGTTTGACAGCGTGCGCTAACATACGCCTTGTCCCATAAACACGACCTGGGAATTTCGCGCCATTGCCGTGTGCAAGTCCGCCTCGTAGCGGAAAGCCTGACGCGATGGTTCGGGTACCCACTTGATCCTAGGGATCAAGGTCGTTTCGCAGGCATCGGCATGGCGGAGGATGCAATTCTTGACTGACAATCCTTCGGGCAACACCCCCAAGCCCGATTTGGCGTGCCAAAAATCTGCACTGCGCCTAAGTTTGCGCCAGCAGCGCAATGCCTTGCCGCCACCCGTGCGCATGGCCGCCGCCGAATCGATCGTCACCCACTTGTCGCGCTTACCTGCGGTATCGGCGCCCGGATATGTCGGTGGCTACTGGGCGATGGGCGGGGAACTGCCCCTGCATGTGCTGCAGATGCGCCTGCGCGCCGACCAAGTGTGGTGCCTGCCCTACCTGCAGCCGGGCAATACGCTGAAATTCGCGCCTTGGCGACCCGGTGATCCTTTGGTGTCCAATCAATTTGGAATCCCCGAGCCGGACATCTC
>JBBSAA010000028.1:0-21248 GCA_038252715.1 Lysobacterales bacterium
CAAGCTGCCGATGTCGATATCGGAGAGACCATCACCGTAGGTGAAGCAGAACGTGTCATCACTCAGGTAGTCGGCGACGCGCTTGAGGCGCCCGCCGGTTTGGGTGTCGATGCCGGTGTCCACCAAGGTGATGCGCCAGGGTTCGGCGTGCTTGTGATGCACTTCCATGCTGTTGCTGCGCAGGTCGATGGTGACGTCGGAACGATGCAGGAAGTAGTTGGCGAAATATTCCTTGATCAGGTAGCCCTTGTAACCAAGGCAGATCACAAAATCATTGATGCCATGGTGGGAGTAGATCTTGAGGATATGCCAGAGCACGGGCATGCCGCCCACCTCGATCATCGGCTTGGGCCGAGCCGAGGTCTCCTCGCTGATACGTGTGCCGAGGCCGCCGGCGAGGATGACTGCTTTCATGGGTTCCACGCGTCCGTGACTTGGCAATCATCGTATCGCAGTTGCACCTGCGTCGTTCAAGGCAACGATAACTGAAAGCTAACCCGATGGTGGGCTGGCGGCAGCCCGGGCCCGAATCGCTGAGATGTTCTGTTGATTGAGTTGCACATCGTCAACTAGCAGTCGGCGCAGCAGTGGCCGCTTGGTCGGGTCATAGTGTTCAAGCACATCAATCGCGGCATCGGCCAGGCCGGCATCCATCAAATATTTAGCCTTCAGGCGCGGGATTTCCGGGTCGGGGTCGTGACTGGCGACAAGGTCAAGTTCGGACAAGGCCGTGGCGAGGTCGCCTCGCGATACCGCCAGTGAATGGCGTTGGTAGTGCAGGGTGCCCATCGCGATGGGGTCCGAGCGGAACGCCGGGTTGGTCAGCAACGCATCCGACATCGCCAGCCAAGCCGTTTCATCTAAGGCGACGGGGCAGGTTTTCGAACTCGCGAGAACTCGCAACTGGTCTAGACCTTCGAAGGTCAATCGACTCCAAGCAGAGCGCCGCAATTTTTCGGTTGTATCGGCCACGGCCTTTTTTCCCAGCGCCCCATTGCTGCAGTCGAGAAACATGACGCCCAACGTAATTCCTGCGTCCTGAGGGTGGCGCTGTGCCACTGCCGCCATGACTGAGCGGGCTTGTTCGATCTTGCCTGCCTTGTACAACTGCTCCGCGTAATCCCCTTGCGCCCGAATCGAAGCGGGATGGCTCGTGGCATTGAAATAGGCCAGCCGTGCCGGGTCAGACCAAACGTTCGCGACCAAGGTTGACGCAAGCAGGCAGGCCATCATCCAAACACCGGCAAGCAAGCCTGCAGCAATTTTCAATCGCCCTGGAGCCATCATGGCCAAGCCGGCAAAAATCGCGAACAGCGGACCGGCCATGGGCAGGTAGTTTCGATGTTCGAAATACAGTTCCAAGGCGATGGGGCCCGACTCGAGGATATGCCCCAGTCCGAACCATAGGATTGCAAACGCGAGCAACGGCCAACGGCGACGTGCGATCGCGGCAATAACCACAAACAGCAGCACGCCAAGAAGCGCCGGCAGCGTGGTCCATGGGTCGAGCAAGCCCCGCGACGCCACGAAATCATCGTGATAGACGCTGTATTTTCCGTAAGCCGGAATAGCGATATTCACTAGGTAGTCAAACAACACTCGACCCTCGGTCAGCAAGCGCTCGGCCAAGGTGAAATCCCGTGTCGCGATTGGTGCATTGAGGGCGCGGGCATTCCAAAGCAGAAAGGCAAGAACGAAAATTATCGGCGGCCACAGCAGCAGCTTGCGCAGCCCGGACAGCATTCGAGGCAGCGCTTCGCGTTGGTTGCGCAGCAAGGTGGCGTCGATTGCCCAAGCATAAAACGGCAGCAACAGCCCGGTTTCTTTGCATAGGGTGGCCAGCACGGTGCCCAACAACACGCCGCCGCCCATCCACAACGCGCGTCGTGTAGGGCTGGCCGTGTGCGCGAGCAGTCCACGACAATAGGCCAGCAGTCCAATAAGGGTGAAGAAGGTCGAGAGCAGGGTCATCCGCTGGATAACCAGCAGCACCGCCGACAACTGCATCGGCTGGATCAGCCAGGCCAGCGCAGCAACGGCTGCGACCCAATCCAATGCCCGCTCCCGCCCCGGCCACATCGCGCGCGACACGGTGCGAAGCAGCAGGAATAACAGGCCGGCGTTGAGGAAATGCAGGGCAAGGTTAATGACCTTGAACGGCATGGGATTGTCCGGCCAGCTTGCTTGCTGTGGCACGAAGCTCAGCATGGCCAAGGGTCGTCCTGGAAAGCTGCGGGCCTCGGATAAGTAGATGCCCAGCTTGCTCCAGCTGTCGATTAAGCCATTCTTGGCCAACGCAGACAGGTTGGGGAAGTCGTCAAAAATGAAAGGCCCGTGCACCGCCGGCCAGACCAGATATAGATAGACAAAAGCGGTTGCCAACACGCCGAAAAGCCAGGCAGTTCGCGGTTGTATTGGTGCGTTTGCAGGTGTCATGGACCTTACCGCTGGGTCATGGAATATCCAGCTAAGGCGTCGAGCTTACCCGAGCCGCAGGGACTAGCGGCAGGTCTCGGGCAGGTAACGCGCGTCGATCGCGGTGGTGCAAATCCAACGTGCCGGGCCGGACTGCACGCCGGTAAGCGTAAAGGTGACGGTCTTGGACGAGATCGCGGTGGATGCGCTGCCGGTGCCCTTGAAGGTAATGGCCAAAGTGCAGCCGCCCTGGGGCGTGGACGTTCCGGCGGCCACGCTTTGGGCCACGTATTTGCCGCTCAGGCTGGTCGACAGCGGAATGCCCTTGGTTCCATTCGTGGGGCAGTCGGCGTCTTGAATGAAGGATTCGATGACCTTGGTCTTCAGGCCGTCAGCAATGCTGAAGGCTTCGCTTAGCTGGGCCTTGGCGACGTAGTCCTGATACTGGCTGATTGCGATAGCGGCAAGAATGGCGATGATTGCGACGACGATCATCAGCTCGATCAGCGTGAAGCCACGGTGCGTCTTCATGAATTCATCCCCCTTGCAGCAAATTGTGAATCCCCGGTGAATTAATAAGCAAGATTCGCGCCAGCGTTACGGGTCCGCGGGAACGATGCCGAAAGCAGTGCATAAAAAAAGCCCCGCCGAAGCGGGGCTTTTCTTTAAGCGGTATGACTACCAGCTATTACTGGCAAGCCTGCGGCTTGTACTTGGCGGCGATAGCCGACGAGCAGGTCCAGCTGAAGGTGCCGCCATTGTCGGCGCCGGTGAAGACGACGCTCTGGCTGACCAGCGGGGTGGCGACCGACACGGCGCGGAAAGCGACGGTGATCGTGCAGGCCGGCGAGGTGCCAGCGATGGTGGCGGTGGCGACGTACTTGCCCTTGTAGCTAGCCGCGGGCGAGAAGCCCGAGGTGGTGTTGGTCGGGCAGGTGCCGGTCTGGGTGTAGTTCTCAACGATCTTCGTCTTCAGGCCGTCAACGATCGACGGGGCTTCCGAGAACTGCGACTTGGCGACGTAGTCCTGGTACTGGCTGATGGCGATGGCGGCCAGGATCGCGATGATTGCGACGACGATCATCAATTCGATGAGGGTAAAGCCTTTTTGGTTCTTCATGGTGTATCCCCTAGGTGATTGAAATTTTGAGCTCACGTGCACCGTTGTCCGTGGTCCCCGTCCATGGTTAGACGGAGGCGGTGAACGTGCCTGTGTAACCTTGCATCATCCGTGCCAACAAATCCAGACGGCGAGTGTGAGACAGGTCACGGAATAGTGTACGTAAAAGAAAGCGGGCGACGGCAACTTCTGACGCGAAAAACCGGGAAACCGGCGCTACGTCACAAAGTGACGCAGAGCGGCAGCCCAGGGGCGTTCAAACGCAGTGCTCACTCCATCCCCAGCTTCTTAAGCTTGTAGCGCAGCGCCCGGAAGGTAATGCCCAAGTGCGCAGCGGCCTTGGTCTTATTATAGCGGCAGGCTTCAAGCGCCTTCTGGATCGCGTCGCGTTCGATTTGTTCCAACGCGTCTGGCAGGGCCGCATCCGGGCCGTTGCTCAGGCTGGTTGGGCTAAACGATTGCAACCCCGGCGAGCCCGGTTCAAGCGGCGTGTCCCCGGCGCCGGTGGGCAGGCGCAGGTCGGGCACGTGGATGATGTCGCCGTCGCACAGGGCGACCGCGCGCTCGAGGATGTTTTCGAGTTCGCGTACGTTGCCTTGGAAGGGGTGCCGGGCCAATGCCTCGATCGCTTCGGGTGACAGCGTCGGCAACGTTTCACCCAATTCGGTCGAGAGCCGCGCCAGCACCGCGTTGACGATCAGCGGAATGTCCTCGCGGCGCTCGCGCAGCGGCGGCACCGGCAATTCGATGACATTGATGCGGTAGTAAAGATCGTGGCGGAACTTGCCGTCTTCGACGAGCTTGGCCAAGTTCTTGTGCGTCGCCGACAGGATGCGCACATCCACCGGCAACTCGCCGGGCGCGCCAATCGGGCGCACGGTTTTTTCCTGGATCACGCGCAGCAGCTTGACCTGCATGTGCAGCGGCAACTCAGCGACTTCATCGAGGAACAAGGTGCCGCCGGTGGCGACCTGGAACAGGCCGTCCTTCTCGGCATGGGCGCCAGTAAAGCTGCCTTTTTTGTGCCCGAATAGCTCGCTTTCCATCAGCTCGGACGGAATCGCACCGCAGTTCACCGGCACGAACGGCCCACTGCTGCGTGCGCCTTGTTCGTGAATGGTGCGTGCAACGAGTTCTTTGCCGACACCGGACTCGCCGCTGATGTACACCGGCGCCTGGCTGCGCGCGAGTTTGCCAATGGTGCCGCGCAGCTGCTGCATCGCCGCCGAGTCGCCGATCAAGCGATTCGAGGCCGGCTGTGCGTTGCGGCGCTGTTCGCCTAGGTCGAGCGCGCTTTGCACCAGGCGGCGCAAGACCGATAGGTCCACGGGTTTGGTGACGAAATCAAACGCGCCGGCCTTGAGCGCGTTCACCGCCGCCTCGACATTGCCGAACGCAGTGATCATCGCCACCGGCGTATCCGGATGGCGCTGGCTGATGTGGCTGACGATATCCAGGCCGCTGCCGTCGGGCAGGCGCATGTCGGTCAGGCACAGGTCGTATTTTTCCGCGGCGAGTTGGGCGCGGGCAGACGCCACGTCGGCGGCCGTGTCCACGCGCAGCCCCATGCGGCCAAGGGTCAGCACCAGCAGTTCGCGGATATCGCGTTCGTCGTCTATGACCAGCGCGCTTCGAAGAATGGCCATCGTGTCCTAATGCATTAGCTGGCCGTCACAGCAGCGGGAGCGGGGGCTCCAGCCTCGGCCAGACCCCTATGTTAGCCCGTCAGGCCCGAGGTTTGGACTAGGCTTTGCGAGGCGGGCAGGGTGATGCGGAAACAGCTGCCGCCCAAGGGCACCGGGTGGTAGCCCAAGGTGCACAGGTTGGCCTCGCACAGTTGCTTGGCGATATACAGGCCCAGCCCAGTGCCGTGCTCGCTGGTGGTGAAGAACGGGCCGAAAATCTGCTCTGCCACGCGCGGCGGGATGCCGGGGCCACGGTCGAGCACGTCGATCACGGGCGGCCCGTTGGGGCCATCGATGCGTGCGCTGAGCGTGACTTGGGCCGGTTTGCCCGGTTCACGGCCATAGGTCAGCGCGTTGTGGACCAAGATGGTCAATACCTGGTGCAAATGCTGTGGATCGACCATGGCTACCAGCGGACGCGAGGAACCTGCCGCCTGCAGCACATCGGTTTCTAAGGGATGGTTGGTGCGGTATTCATCGACGAAGCGGCGCACGAACTGGCTCAGCTCCAAGCTTTCTGTTTGCGAGCGCTCGCGGCGGGCCAGGCCGAGGATGTTCTGGACGATGCCGTTCATTCGCTGGCACTGCGAGTGGATGATCTCAAGCAGGCGTCGGTCGGCATCGGGTAAGGCGGTGGACTCGTCCAGCAATTGCGCCGAATAACTGATCGCCGCCAGAGGGTTGCGGATTTCATGGGCAATGCTTGCCGACAGCCGGCCGAGCGTACTTAAGGTCAGTTCTTCGGCGCGGTCGGAATAAATGCGGCTGTCGTCGAGGAAGATGAGGAATAGCTTGTCGGTCAGGCTGAGCGCGACAAAGCGTGGCAAGACTTCCGGGGCGCCTTCGGCAAAGGTCATCGCTTTGGGCACTTCGCCGCGGCCCTGACGCCAGTGCCACAGACTTTGATGCAGGCTGGGTGACACCTCGGCCAAGTCGCGCCGGTCCGGCGAGGGGTTGCCCATCAAGCCCCAGGCGGCCTCGTTCGAAAGTCGAATCTGGTGACTGCCGTCTACCACCAGCACCCCGGCGCGCATGCGCCGGATGACCAGTTCGTTGAGTTCCGACAGGTTGGCCAGTTCCTCGCCACGTTTGTCGGCCAAGGCGCGACTTTCGGTCATTTGCCGTCGCAGCTGCTGACCCATGATCGCCATGGCCGCATAGGTCACCGAAAACATCAGCGGTTCGGCAATTGAGCGAGCGTTACCCGGATAAAACAGCTGGTTGAACACGTATTCGCCAGTGAGGCCGGCGGCGGCGACCAAGGCGAAGCCCAAGCTGGCGGTGGGCGTAAGGATCAATGCGCCAGCGCCGATGTTGAACACCATAAACATCGAAATACCGGCCTCACCGCCATTGATCATCAGCAAGGCGACGGCAAAGGCAGCGATGTCGCACAGCAGGCCCAGCGCGGCTTGGCGCCGGAGTTTGGTGCCGTTGCGATGGCCTACGACCAGCAAACCGACCGAGGCCAGCAGGTAGGCCACCGCTGCGGCTTGCAACACCACCGGGTACAAGAGCTCGACCGTTAGCGGGCCTAGCGGCGTGAACGCGACCAAGGCCAAGATGCCGGCCTCGAGCAGTCGGAATAAGTTGAAGAAATAAAGCTCGCGTCGCTGTGGCGTCGTGACGGCAGGAGTAAGCGACGGGATGGGCATCAACTGGCTCTTGGGGGGCGGGAACCGGGGGCTCCAGTATAGGCGCGGCAGCGGCTTTGCCTTTGCCGGGGGGGCAGGCGACAATAACGCCCCTTCCCGGGCCGCCTGCCGGCCCGCGCTCCGGCCAATTCGCCGTCCTCCTTCTAAGGTGTTCAATGAACTTCCACGAGTACCAGGCAAAGAAACTGTTTGCCGACTACGGCATTGCCGTGCCGGCCGGTCGCGTCGCCCACAACCCTGACGAGGCCGTTGCGGCCGCAAAGGCCATTCCGGGTGACTTGTGGGTGGTCAAGGCCCAGATTCATGCCGGTGGTCGCGGCAAGGCCGGCGGCGTCAAGCTCGCCAAGACCTATGACGAGGTCAAGCAATTTGCCAAGGCAATGCTCGGCACCCGCATGGCGACCTACCAGACCGCCGGCGTCGCGCTGCCGATCGATACGGTGCTGATTTCCGAAGGCACCGATATCGCCAAGGAGCTGTACTTGTCGGTGCTCACCGATCGCGCCAGCAAGTCGATCACCTTCATCGCCTCGGCGGAAGGCGGCGTGGAAATTGAAAAAGTAGCGGCCGAAACGCCGGAGCTGATCAAGAGCCTGCACGTGAACTACGTGCAGAGTCTGCAGGCCTACCAATGCCGCCAGATGGGTTTCGATCTGGGCTTGAACGCCAAGCAGGTGGGCCAGCTGACCAAGATCATGATGGGCTTGTACAAGCTGTTCATGGAAAAAGACCTGGCTTTGGTTGAACTCAACCCGCTGGCGATCTTGACCAATGGCGACCTCGCGGTGCTCGACGGCAAAATCAATTCCGACGACAACGCCACCTTCCGTCACCCGGACCTGCTGGCGATGCGCGACATCCGCCAAGAAGACCCAACCGAAGTACTGGCCAGCCAGCACGATCTGAACTACGTGACCATGGACGGCAACATCGGCTGCATGGTCAACGGCGCCGGTCTGGCGATGGCGACGATGGACGTGATCGCGCTCAACGGCGGTTCGCCGGCCAACTTCCTCGACGTCGGCGGCGGCGCGACCAAAGAGCGCGTGACTGAGGCGTTCAAGCTGATCCTGTCCTCGGACAAGGTGAAGGCGATCTTCGTCAACATCTTTGGCGGCATCGTTCGCTGCGACATGATTGCCGAAGGCATCATTGCGGCGGTGAAGGAAGTGGACGTCAAGGTGCCGGTCATCGTGCGCCTCGAGGGCACGAACGTGAACGAAGGCCGCGAGCTGTTGAAGAACAGCGGCCTGAAGATCACCTCTGCCGACGACATCAACGACGGCGCCAAGAAAGTCGTGGCTGCCGCCAAGGCCTGACCCCATTCCGCGGACGCCGTTTTTCCGGCGCCGGCAAATCCAGGAAATTTTCCATGAGCGTTTTGGTCAACAAGAACACCAAGGTCATCGTGCAGGGCTTCACCGGCACGCAGGGCACCTTCCACGCCCAGCAAATGCTTGACTACGGCACCCAGGTCGTTGGTGGCGTCACGCCCGGCAAAGGCGGCAGTACGCACATCGGCTTGCCGGTATTCAATACCGTGCTCGACGCGGTCAACGAAACCGGCGCTGACGCGTCGGTGATCTACGTGCCACCGCCGTTCGCGGCCGACGCGATCCTTGAAGCGGCCGATGCCGGCATCCGGGTCATTGTCTGCATCACCGAGGGCATCCCGGTGCTCGACATGCTGCGCGTGCAGAACGTACTCAAGGGCTACGACGACGTCGTCCTGATCGGGCCGAACTGCCCGGGCATCATCACCCCCGGCGAATGCAAGATCGGCATCATGCCCGGACATATCCACATGCCGGGCAAGATCGGCATCGTCTCGCGCTCGGGCACGCTGACCTATGAAGCGGTCAAGCAGACCACAGACGCCAAGCTCGGTCAGTCGACCTGCATTGGCATTGGCGGAGACCCGATGCAGGGCATGAACTTCATCGACTGCCTGCGTTTGTTCCAAGACGACCCGCAGACCGAGGGCATCATCATGGTTGGCGAAATCGGCGGCAGCGCCGAGGAAGAAGCCGCGCAGTTCATCGCCGACTACGTCACCAAGCCGGTGGTTGGCTTCATTGCCGGCGCCAGCGCCCCCGAGGGTAAGCGCATGGGTCATGCCGGCGCCATCGCGTCAGGTGGCCAGGGCACGGCGGCAGGTAAGTTTGCCGCGCTCGAGAAAGCGGGCGTCACCACGGTGAAATCGCCGGGCGACCTCGGTGCCGCGATCGCCGCGCGCCTCAAGGCCTAAGCCTAGTCGTAGGAGCCAGCTTGCTGGCGACAAGGTGATGTTTGTCGCCAGCAAGCTGGCTCCTACGAATCTACAATGACAATCCCGGAAGGCCGCGCTACCTTGGCGCGGCCTTTTGCTTTCCAGGTACGTTGACACGATGGCCACGCCGCTGAGATTAGCCCTCGCCCAGTTTGACTTCCCCGTCGGAGCGATTGCCGCCAATGCCGCGCGCATAGCCGAGCTGATTGTCGAGGCGCGCGATGTCCATCACGCCGACTTGGTGCTGTTTCCAGAGCTGGCTTTGAGCGGCTACCCGCCGGAAGATTTATTGCTGCGCCCGGGGTTTTTAGCCGACTGTCAATCGGCGATGGACGCGCTAGCTGCCGGTGTCCAGGGCATCGTCGCCGTCGTGGGCTGGCCGCAGGCGGCCGGTTCGGTGGTGTTCAATGCTGCCAGCGTCTTGCGTGATGGCGCCATCGAGCTGACTTACCACAAGCGGGAGCTGCCCAATTACGCGGTATTCGACGAGCGGCGTTATTTCG
Organism: Lysobacterales bacterium; assembly: GCA_038252715.1. GTDB lineage: Bacteria > Pseudomonadota > Gammaproteobacteria > Xanthomonadales > Xanthomonadaceae > Arenimonas. The sequence goes on from JBBSAA010000028.1 coordinate 9,648, forward strand.
CCGCCGACAACGAGGCCTGCGTTTTTGACGTCAAGGGCACGACGGTTGGCTTGGTGATCTGCGAAGACCTGTGGTTTGCCGAGCCGCTGGCCGAGACCGCCGACTTGGGCGCGCAGCTGGTGGTGGTGCCCAACGCCTCGCCGTTCGAGCGCGACAAGAATGCGCAGCGCGACGCGTTGCTGGCGCAGCGCGTGCGCGAATCGAAAGTGGCTTTGGCTTACCTCAATGTGGTTGGCGGTCAGGACGAGCTGGTGTTCGACGGCAGTTCGGTGCTTGCCGATGGCGATGGCACCGTGCATCCGAACGCACGCGCGTTCGACGACCAATGGCTGGTTGCAGATTTCAATGCCGACACGCGCAAGTTCCAGCGCATCACTTGGGACGAGGAAACCGACGAAAGCGCGGAGTCTTTGGCTTGGCGAGGCATCGTTCGCGGAATTGCCGATTACTGCGGCAAGAACGGTTTTTCCAAGCTCTGGCTCGGCCTGTCAGGCGGCGTCGACTCGGCCTTAGTGTTGGCGCTTGCGGTAGATGCGCTCGGCGCTGACGCCGTTACCGCGGTGCGCCTGCCGTCCCGCTACACCTCGGGCATGAGTAATGACCTGGCCGACGAGCAAGCGCACGCCCTCGGCGTTCGCATTGAGGAAGTGGCGATTGAAAAACCCTTCCAAGGGCTAATGCAGGCATTGGCACCTCTTTTCGCCGGCACCGAGAGCGGTACTGCGGAAGAAAACCTGCAATCGCGCAGCCGCGGCGTGATCATGATGGCGCTGTCGAATAAATTTGGCGGCCTGTTGCTGACCACCGGCAATAAAAGCGAATACGGGGTTGGCTACGCGACCATCTACGGTGACATGTGCGGCGGATTTGCGCCGATCAAGGACCTATACAAAACCGAGGTGTACGCGCTTTGCCGTTGGCGCAACGGCCAAGCCACGCGCGTCGGGTTGGCGCCGGTCATACCCGAGGCGGTGATCGACCGTGCGCCATCGGCCGAGCTGCGCGAAAACCAGACCGACCAAGATTCGTTACCGCCTTACGACGTGCTCGACGGTATCTTGCTGCGTTACGTGGACCAAGAAAAATCAATCGCCGACATCATCGCCGACGGCTTCGATGCCGCTACTGTGGAGCGCATCGTGCGCTTGGTGAAAATCAGCGAATGGAAGCGACGGCAGGCGGCGCCCGGGCCAAAATTGTCGCGCCGCGCCTTTGGCCGTGAGCGGCGATATCCGATCACGTCTGGCTACTCGGGCTAAACAATTCCTCACTGTCGCAGCAATAAAAAACCCCGCCGAAGCGGGGTTTTTCATGCAGCGACGAACACGCTGGTTACTTTTCGCCGGCAAACGGGTTGAGCTGGCGCAGCAGGCCGCTGCGCTTGGGCCAGTCGCCCTTCATCGCAGGATGGTCCGGATAATTGAGGGCCAGCACTCGGCGCGCGTCGGCAGCGAGAGTCTTTTCGCCCAGCTTGTCGTACGACGCCGCCATCAAGGCCACCGCATCGCCGTCGTACTGGCTTTGCGGATAGGTCTCAAGCGCGTACTTACCGCGATTCATCGCCGACACCCAAGCGCCGCGCTGGTAGTAATACAGGCCGACGTTCAGTTCGTAGCGGGCCAAGGCGTTACGCAGGTAGACCATGCGCTGGCGCGAATCGACGGCATAGGCGCTGGACGGAAAACGGCGCAGCACTTCGTTGAAATCGTTATAGCTTTGGATCGGGCCCGAGAGGTCGCGCGCCGATGCGTCGCGGCGCGTAAGCCGGCTCAGGAAGCCAGTGCCGCGGTCAAAATTGATCAGCGCCTTGAGGTAATAGGCGTAGTCGATATGCGGGTGCTGGGGGAAGGTGCGAATGAAACGGTCGACTGCCGACGTCGCGTCCTCGGGCTTCTCCACCTTGTAAAGCACGTACGCCAAGTCGAGCTGCGCCTGCTCGTTGTAGGGGCCGTACGGGAAGCGCGCGATCAGGCGCTGGTAATACTTGGTCGCGTTGTCGTAGTTGCCGTTATCGCGGTATTCGCGGGCTTGGGCATAAAGCGCTTCGACGGACAGCGTTTCCGTCTCCGCCTTGCCGTCCCCGCCGAACCAGCCGCCGACCGTCTTGCAACCACCCAGGCTCAGGGCCAAGGCGAGGAAAAGGAACAAACGCAGCAACGTGGCGGGACGGATCATCAGTCGTGGGCTCAGCGGAGGGCTGCCAGGCAGCAATTAGGGGATAATAACCGAAAGCCCGAGCCGGCCTCCATGCAGGTTAGGCGGGCGCGACCGGGGCCGGCGGCTCCAATCCGGACCTCAATCAATGCAAGCGACACCCCCAGAAACTGAAGATGCCGACTACGAACTGCTTGAAGGCCTGGTGCCGGTCGAACTGGCCGGCAGGCGCTTCGACCAAGCCTTGGCCGAGATGTTCCCCGAGTTTTCGCGCTCCCGGCTGACCGAATGGATCAAGGCGGGCAGCGCCCTGTTGGACGGCCAGCCGGTCAAGCCCCGCGACCCGGTACGGGGCGGCGAGCCGGTCACCTTGAGCGTGAAGACCGAGATCGAGACCACGGCCGAGGCCGAGGACATCCCGCTGGAGGTCGTTTATCAGGACGAGGACGTCATGGTCATCAACAAGCCGGCCGGCTTGGTGGTGCACCCCGGTGCCGGCAACCCGCGCGGCACCATGGTCAATGCCCTGCTATTTCTTGACCCCCGCATGGCCGAACTGCCGCGCGCGGGCATCGTGCATCGGCTCGACAAGGACACCTCGGGGCTGATGGTCGTCGCGCGCTCGCTGCGCTCGCATTCGGCCTTGGTCGACCAGCTCTCCAAACGAGAGGTCCATCGCCAGTACGTGGCGATCGTGGTCGGGCCGATGATCGCGGGCGGTACGGTCAATGCGCCGATCGGCCGCCATTCTTCTGACCGCATCCGCCAGGCCGTGGTCAAGGAAGGGCAGGGTCGCGAGGCGATCACGCACTACCGAGTGCGCGAGCGGTTCCGCGCCCACACCTTTGTCGAATGCCGCCTCGAGACCGGGCGCACCCATCAAATCCGCGTGCACATGGCGCACGCCAAACATCCAATTGTTGGCGATCCGCTGTATGCGGGCTCGTATCGCCAGCCCAAGGGCGCCACGCCGGAGTTGGCTGAGACCTTGCGAGCGTTTCGCCGTCAGGCCCTGCACGCCGAAAAGCTCGAATTCGTCCACCCGGTGTCCGGCGAAACCGTCAGCACCCAAGTCGCGATGCCGCCGGATATGGCCCTCCTGCTCAGCACGCTGCGCGCCGACACGGTTGCCTTCAAGGCCTGATGCACGATCTCGGCTTCCTGCACGCTGAGTGGCCGGCGCCTCCCGGCGTAAAGGCAGTGACCAGCCTGCGCACCGGGCCGGGGCAGTCGCTACCGCCATTTGATCGCTTCAACCTCGGCCTGCGCTGCGGCGACGAGCCGGCCCACGCGCTGGCCAACCGCCAGCGTCTTTCGGTCGAACTGCAGTTGCCGGAATCGCCGCGCTGGCTGCAACAAGTGCATGGCGTCCACGCGGCGCGCTTTGACCGCGGTGAGACCGAGTTTTCACCCGGTTTAGCGGCAGGTGATGCCCCCGAGCCGGTGGCCGATGCCGCCGTTACTGACAGCGCCGGCGTGGTGTTGGCGATCCTGACTGCCGATTGCTTGCCCGTGCTGCTGTGCAGTCGCGATGGCCACCACCTGGGAGCGGCGCATGCCGGTTGGCGCGGTTTGGCCGCCGGGGTGCTCGAAGCGACGGTCGCCGCGATGGCAGCGCCGGCCGGGGGCTTAATCGCTTGGCTTGGGCCGGCCGCCGGGCCCGAAAACTACGAAATTGGCGAGGAAGTGCGCTCGGCCTTCCTCGATGTGGATCCTGCAGCCGATGCCGCCTTCGTCGCCACGCGCGAACACCACTGGCGTATCGACCTCTACCTGCTTGCGCGCCAGCGCCTGGCCTCAGTGGGGGTCGAGCATGTTTACGGCGGGGGCCTGTGCACGATTGCCGATTCGCAGCGCTTTTATTCGCACCGACGCGACCAGCGCAGCGGGCGCATGGCCAGTTTGATCTGGCGCGAGTGAGCTAGCGCGATAGAAATAGCCGCACCTGCTGACGCCTGAACCGCAGTCGGCGTATTTGCGCCTGATCAAAACCTGAGCAACCCAGTCGGCGTACGCTTGAAACATCGGCACACGGCCGCATTGTTGAGTCATCGCGACCGGGTTAGCCCGTGATCGCCCGCCAACAGCCAGGGAACCCCGCACATGCGCATGGACAAACTTACCTCGCGCTTCCAGCAGGCGCTCAGCGACGCACAGTCGCTTGCCGTCGGTCGCGACCACAACCTCATCGAACCGGCGCACCTGATGGTGGCCTTGCTCGATCAATCGGGCGGCAGCACGCGACCGATGCTGGCGCAGGCCGGCGTCAATGTCACCTTGCTGCGCCAGCGTCTGGGCGAAGCGCTCGACAAATTGCCCAAGGTCACCGGGCAAGATGGCAATCTCAGCGTCGGCAACGATCTGGGTCGCCTGCTCAATGTCACCGACAAACTGGCGCAGCAGCGCGGCGATGACTTTATCGCCAGCGAGCTATTCGTGCTCGCCGCGCTCGATGACAAGGGCGCGCTGGGTCAGGCGCTGAAGACCGCCGGAGCCAATCGAGACGCCTTGGATAAGGCGGTTGAGACGCTCCGTGGCGGCGAGAAAGTCGATGACGCCAATGCCGAGGAAAACCGCCAAGCGCTGGAAAAATACTGCATTGACCTGACCGCGCGCGCTGAAAGCGGCAAGCTTGATCCGGTCGTTGGCCGCGACGAGGAAATTCGTCGCACTATCCAAGTGCTGCAGCGGCGCACCAAGAACAATCCGGTGCTGATCGGTGAGCCTGGCGTCGGCAAGACCGCGATTGTTGAGGGTCTCGCGCAGCGCATCATCAATGGCGAAGTGCCCGAGGGTCTGCGCGGTCGTCGCGTGTTGTCGCTGGATATGGGCGCGTTGATCGCTGGCGCAAAATTCCGCGGCGAGTTCGAGGAGCGCCTGAAGGCCGTGCTCAACGACCTGTCCAAGCAAGAAGGCAATGTCATCTTGTTCATCGATGAATTGCATACGATGGTCGGCGCCGGCAAGGCCGAGGGCTCTATGGATGCCGGCAATATGCTCAAGCCGGCGCTTGCCCGCGGCGAGCTGCATTGCATCGGCGCCACCACGCTCGATGAATACCGCAAATACGTTGAGAAGGATGCCGCGCTCGAACGCCGCTTCCAGAAGGTGTTTGTTGGCGAACCGTCGGTAGAAGACACGATTGCGATCCTGCGCGGGCTCAAAGAGCGCTATGCAGTGCATCACGGCGTCGAGATTACCGATCCGGCGATCGTCGCTGCCGCGACGCTGTCGCACCGCTATATCGCCGATCGCCAATTGCCCGACAAGGCCATTGACCTGATGGACGAGGCGGCGAGCCGCATCCGCATGGAGATTGATTCCAAGCCCGAAGAAATGGACCGAATGGAGCGGCGCCTGATCCAGCTCAAGATCCAGCGCGAAGCGTTGAAGAAAGAGAAGGACAGCGAATCCAAGCAGCGCCTGGCCGATATTGAGGCCGAGATCACCGTGCTCGATCGTCAGTTCAGCGACTTGGAAGAAGTCTGGAAAGCCGAGAAGGCCACCTTGACCGGCGCGACCAAACTCAAGGAACAGATTGAGCAGGCAAAAATGGAGCTTGAAGCCGCGCACCGTGCGCAGGACATCGCCAAGATGAGCGAGATCCAGTACGGTCGACTGCCCGAGTTGGAAAAGCAGCTCAAGGCCTCGCAGGAAGTGGAGACCAAGGGCTTCACTTTGCTACAGGACAAGGTCACCGCCGAGGAAATCGCCGAGGTCGTTTCCCGCTGGACCGGCATCCCGGTCAGCAAGATGCTTGAAGGCGAGCGCGAAAAGCTGCTGAAGATGGAAGACGCGCTGCACGAGCGCGTGATCGGCCAGGACGAGGCGGTGAAAACCGTGTCTGATGCCATTCGTCGTTCACGCGCCGGGTTGTCCGACCCTAATCGCCCCAACGGCTCCTTCCTTTTCCTGGGTCCCACCGGTGTCGGCAAAACCGAGCTGTGCAAGGCCTTGGCGGAGTTCCTGTTCGACAGTGGCGACGCGATGGTGCGCATCGACATGAGCGAGTTCATGGAGAAGCATTCGGTTGCGCGCTTGATCGGTGCGCCGCCGGGGTACGTGGGCTATGAAGAAGGCGGCTACCTCACCGAAGCCGTGCGTCGCCGCCCCTACAGCGTGATCTTGCTCGATGAGGTCGAGAAAGCGCACCCGGACGTGTTCAACGTGCTGCTGCAGGTGCTCGACGACTGCCGCTTGACCGACGGCCAGGGCCGCACGGTGGATTTCCGCAACGCCGTGATCGTGATGACGTCCAACCTCGGCTCACAGCACATCCAGGAAATCTCCGATGCTAGCGGCGATTCGCCGGAAAGCTACACGCAGATGAAGGCGGCGGTGATGGCCTCGGTGCAGGGACATTTCCGGCCCGAATTCATCAACCGGCTCGACGACATCGTCGTGTTCCATCCGCTGGGCCAAGCGCAGATTCGTTCTATCGCCCGTATCCAGACCGCTTATCTGGCCAAACGTTTGGCGGAGCGCCAGATTCGGTTCGAAATCAGCGATGCCGCCTTGACCGTGCTCGGCCATGCCGGTTTTGATCCGGTGTACGGCGCGCGGCCGTTGAAGCGAGCGATCCAGCAGCAGTTGGAAAATCCACTGGCGAACAAGATCCTGTCCGGCGAATTTGGCCAAGGCGATTCAGTAACCGTCGATGTGGAGAACGGCGCTCTGGTGTTCCGAAAGGGCTAAATGCGGGCTGGGCGTGCGAGAGCCGCCCTACCGAACGCGAATCGTTGCTTGGGCCAGCTTCCTCGACCAGCGGACCATCGCGTCGACCGCGCTTGCGGTCAACGCCATGGCTACGCGTCGGTGCGCAGCGAGCTTACTTGCTGCCGCTGACCGGACGCTGGTCGTCTGACGCGCAGGTCAGGAAGTGGCGGATATCGAGCACGGACTGCGCATCTTGGCTAATCGCCGGCTGCTCGTAGTAATAGCTGATCAAGTCCAACAGGGCTTGCTTTTGGTTCGGATCGGTCAGGTTGGCCGTCATATCCGCACCAATTTTTTCCTTGCTGTCGCCGCCCTGTTTGCGCACGTCGATAATGATCGACATGTAGAACGAGGAGATGTAGCAGGTGTTGATGCGTTCACGCACGACAGGAATCGTTTTGGCGACGATGCACTGCTCGAAATTCTGGCTGGCCCAGTTTGCCGAGCTGGCAGGTTTGGCGTCATAAACGGCTTTCAAGCGCCGCTCGATGTCGGCGGCAGGCAGTTTCGGCTCGCTGTTCTCGTTGGATTTTTGCGACAGCGCGAGCGCTTCGGCGTAGGGCTTCTTGGTCGCGTACACCATGTACGAGGCGATGCCGAGTGTCGCCTCGCCCGAGCATTGGCCAACGTCGGCCACTTGCGCGGCGGTGAGGCCGAAGTATTTTTGCTCGGCCTGGGCGGTACTGGACAGCAAGAGGGTCAGGAACAACGCGGCGAAACGAAGGCGGTGGGTCATCGGTTTGGTCGAATGGCGAGGTCCCCCATTGTGCCTGCGAGGGCAATCGACGAGTAGCACTCGACGCGGGCGGCTCGGACGCGGTTCATGTTCTTTAATTAAGGATTGCCGACCATCCCTGGCTCCCACGCGCTTGCTCGGCTTCACGGATACCCGACGATGCGGCAGCCATTCTGCAAACCATGGCCATCCAACTTGTCTGGTTCAAGCGCGACCTGCGCGTCGTCGACCATGCGCCCTTGGTGGCGGCGGCCGCGCGGGGGCCGGTGCTGCCGCTGTATATCGTAGAACCTGCGTATTGGGCCTTGCCCGATACCAGCGCCCGGCAATGGGCAGCCGTGGCCGACGGCCTGCGTGACTTGCGCGAGGCGCTTGCAGGCTGCGGCCAGCCGCTGGTATTGCGTTCCGGAGAAGCGATTGCCGTCCTCGAGGCGCTGCACCGCGAACACGGCTTTGACGCAGTCTGGTCGCACGAGGAGACCGGCAATGGCTGGACTTACCAACGCGATTTACGCGTCGCGGCCTGGCTTAAAAGTCGCGGAATTGCCTGGACAGAGGCGCCGTCGGGTGGCGTTGAGCGCGGCCTGAAGCGTCGGCTGCGCTGGGCCGGCGAGTGGGAGCGACGGCTGGCACCATCGCCCGTGCCGCCACCGACGCTTGCGCCGATTGTCGTCAACGGATTGGGTGAATTGCCTTCTACGACCGAGCTGGCCTTAGTTGATGACTTCTGCCCGGGTCGCCAACGCGGCGGGCGCGCGCGCGGTGAGCGCGCCCTGGCTACTTTTTTATCCGGCCGCGGCGCTGGCTATATGCGGGCCATGAGCAGCCCCTTATCGGCGGAAACGCGTTGCTCGCGTTTTTCAGTCGCGCTGGCGACCGGTGCCTTGTCATTGCGAGAAGTGGTGCACGCCGTGCGCGATGCCGATCGCGGCGCGGGTTGCCCGGTGCCGGCGCGAGACCTCGCGTCACTCGACAAGCGCCTGCACTGGCACTGCCATTTCATCCAGAAGCTCGAAAGTGAGCCAGAAATTGAGTTTCGAAACGTCAATCGCGGTTTTGATGGCATGCGCGAAGACAGTTTCGATCCGGCCGCCTTCACGGCCTGGTGCCGGGGAGAAACAGGCTGGCCCTTCGTCGATGCCTGCATGCGCAGCTTGCAGGCGACCGGCTGGATCAACTTCCGCATGCGCGCGATGCTGGTCTCGGTGGCGTCCTATCAATTGTGGTTGCATTGGCGAGAACCGGCGCTGCATCTGGCGCGGCTATTCACCGATTACGAGCCCGGCATCCATTTCCCGCAGGTGCAAATGCAGGCGGGCGTCACTGGCATCAATATTCCGCGCATCTATAATCCGATCAAGCAATCGCGCGACCAAGATCCCGACGGTCACTTCATCCGGCGCTGGTTGCCTGAACTCGCCGGCGTGCCCGGCGATTGGCTGCACGAGCCTTGGAAAATGAGCGCGGCGATGCAGCGTTCGGCCGGGGCCGTGATTGAACGTGACTATCCAGCGCCGATCCGTGACCATGAGCTAGCTGCACGACAAGGGCGCGCAATGTTGAGCACTTGGCGCAAGGGGCCCTTGGTGCGCGAGGAAGCGGCGCGGGTCTTTGACCAGCACGGCAGCCGCGCCCGCGCAGCCCGCAATGCGCGCGGGCGCAACACTCCGAAGACGGTCGTCGAACCCGCGCAGGGCGATTTGTTCTGAGCGCTCAGGCGGGATTGAGTCGCGGAATGCCCAACACCATTTCGGCCATGCTGTAGGCCAACTCGCGCTCGGCGAGCACGGTGCCATCGGCGCCATGTTCGATCAAATGGCGTGCCTCAGTTTCGCTGTGCGCCCGCGCCAGGATGGTCATGGCGGGATTGGCCGCGCGCAGGCGCGCGATGATCTCGCCCGCTTCGAAGGCCTGCGGGATCGCGACCAAGGCATGAGTCGCGGTTGCCGGCATGAGGGCATCGAGCCGGCCCGAGGCCGCGGCATTGCCGCGCACCGCGGCCAATCCGTCACGGTGCGCCTTCTCGACCAGTTCGCGATCGTTGTCGATGACCACCACCGCGATGCCGCGATCACTGAGGATCTTCGCCAACTGGTGCCCGACGCGACCGTAACCAATCACGATCGTGTGGCCTGCAGCGGGAATGGGTGGGCCCCGCGCAATCGGGTTCGCAACCGGCGGTGCAGAAGCTGCAGCGCGCGCCCTCTGCCAACGCCCAAGCGCGACGAACAGCAGTGGATTGGCGATGATGGACAGGATTGAGCCGGCCAAGATCAAGTCACGGCCTTCTGGCGGCAACAGCTTCAAGGCGACGGCGAGTCCAGCGAGGATGAAGCTGAATTCGCCGATCTGCGCCAGGCTGGTTGCGATGGTCAGCGCCGTCGAGGTGGGATGCCCAAACGCTCGCACGATCAAGAACGACACCAAGGATTTCCCGCCGACGATCGTCACGAACGTGGCCAGCACCGGCAGCGGTTGCTCGATCAGGATATGCGGGTTGAACAACATTCCCACCGACACGAAAAACAGAACAGCGAAGGCGTCGCGCATCGGCAGGGAATCGGCCGCAGCTTTGTGGCTCAATTCCGATTCATTGAGCAGCATGCCGGCGAAAAACGCGCCCAGCGCGAATGACACGCCGAAAAGTTTTGCCGATCCGAACGCCACGCCGAGCGCGATCGCAAGAATCGACAGCGTGAACAATTCGCGCGAACCGGTGCCGGCAACGCGTTCTAGCAGCCACGGGATGGCCCGGCGGCCGACCACCAGCATCAAGATCACGAACACCGCCAGTTTGCCGAACGTCCAGCCCAGCGAGCGCCCAAGCGCGTGCAGGTCGGGCGTTTGCGGGCTGCCGTCGGCAAACGCGCCGGCCAGGACCGGCAGGAAGATCAAGGCCAAGATCATCACTAGGTCTTCGACCACCAGCCAGCCGAGGGCGATTTTGCCGCGCGTCGTGTCAAGCAGGCGGTGATCCTCGAGCCCCCGCAGCAGCACCACGGTGCTGGCCACCGACAGGGCCAGTCCGAACACAAGGCCTTGGAAACTCGGCCAACCGAGCATTGAGCCCAAGGCCCAGCCCAAGGTGGTGAGCACCGAGATATTGAGGATGGCGCCCGGAATGGCGATCGCCTTGACCTTCATCAGGTCTTCGATCGAGAAATGAAGGCCCACGCCGAACATGAGCAAGATCACGCCGATCTCGGACAATTGCAGCGCCAACGCTGAGTCGGCGACGAATCCCGGCGTGAATGGGCCGACCAGCACGCCGGCGATCAAATAACCCACCAGCGGAGAAAGCCGCAGTCGGTGGGCCAAGGTGCCGAAAATGAAGGCGAGGACCAGCCCGACGGCGAGAATGGCGATCAGGGGCGTGTCGTGGGGCATCCGGGCTCCTTCAATCCATGGGCTGACATCTTGCGGGCCATCACCCGACGAATCAAACCACGGCGAGACTGGTAGAATTCGCGCCCTATGATTTCCTTCAAGAATTTCGCCCTTCGCCGCGGCGAGCGCCTGCTGCTGTCCAATGTCGACCTGACCCTGCACGCCGGTTGGCGCGTCGGCGTGATCGGCCGCAATGGCTGCGGCAAATCCAGCCTGTTTGCGACGATCCTCGGCGAAGTCGAGTCCGACCTTGGCAATCTCGACATGCCCTCGCGCCTGCGCATCGCCAGCATCGGCCAGGAAACGCCCTCGCTGCCCGATCCGGCGATTGATTTCGTGTTGGGCGGCGATGAAGCGGTTTACAACGTCATCAAGGCCGAGGCCGCGGCGATGGACGCCGAGGACTACGACTTGGTGGCCGAGTGTCATCACAAACTCGACGAGATGAACGGCTACGACGCCACCGCGCGCGCCGGCCGTCTGCTGCATGGCCTCGGGTTTCCCGCCGATACGCATTCGCGGCCGGTGTCGACCTTTTCAGGCGGCTGGCGCGTGCGCTTGAACCTGGCGCGGGCGCTGATGAAGCCGTCCGACATGCTGCTGCTCGA
>JBBSAA010000029.1:0-20993 GCA_038252715.1 Lysobacterales bacterium
CGGCGGCATCTTGGAGACCTACGATGGCAACGTCGGCGGTGGTGCCAACGGTTGCCCGGTGATTATTGACGCCCGCGCGGTAAAAACGCCCGCGATTGCCAATTGTTCGTTCATCGGCACGATTGGTAGCAAGAATAACCAAGACCAGCGCGACCAATTCCGGCTCGATGCCGAATGGCAGCTTGGCAACCACCTTCTCAAGTTTGGATACGACTACGACAAATTTGAATCTTTCCAGGCACAGTCAACCGAGGGTGGCGCTAGTTACCGTTACAACGCTGCAGGAAATCGAGTGCGCAAGCGCGTCTTCCAGACCGGTGCCGACGTAGAAGTCGATTCCACGGCCTTCTACATCGAGGATCGCTGGCAAGTGACCGAAAGCTTCCTGGCCTACCTCGGCCTGCGTTGGGACAGCTTCGAGAACAAGAATGGCGACGGTGAGAGTTTCGTCAAGATCAACAATCAGTTCGGACCAAGGCTGGGATTTAGCTGGGACGTCAACGGCGACGGGAAATTCAAGGTCTTCGGCAATGCCGGGCGCTACGCCCTGCCGCTGACCGCCACGGTCGCGGTACGCGGTGCATCGAAGTCGTTATTCAGTGAGGAGATCTATTCCTTTACTGGCACCGATCCGATCACCGGCGCACCTACCGGCTTGGTCAATGTTGGCAACCCAGCCTGCGGCGGCTGCCAAACCCGCTACCTCAATAATGAGTTCGGTCTGGCGAAGGACCCGCGCGGCATTGCCTCGGAGAATCTCGAGCCGATGTATCAGGACGAGTACATCTTGGGCTTCCAAACGCAGTTGACCGACAACATTTCGGGCGGCGTGCGCGGGATCTATCGCGACCTCAAGCGCGCCATCGACGACCAATGCGACTACCGCCCGATTTACGCGTATGCAGCGGCCAATGGGCTGGCATTCAACCCCTACAACCCCGGCTTTGCCTTCTGTCACCTCTATAACCCGGGCTCGGACGGCGTTTTCAACGTCGACGTCGACGGCAACGGAACGTTTGAAAAAATTACCATTCCCGCCGACGTGCTTGGACCGAAGGCCAAGCGTACCTACAAAGCCGTGGAGTTCTTCGCCGAGGGCCAGTGGGACAAGTTCTTCGTGCAGGGCTCGTATACCTGGGCACAGAGCTACGGCAACACCGAGGGCGGCATCAAGTCGGACATCGGCCAGGCCGACACCGGCACGACCCAGGATTTCGACTACCCAGAACTAAGCATTGGCTCCACGGGCTTCCTGCCCAATGATCGCCGCCATAGCTTCAAGTTGTTTGGCAACTATGAAATCAATGACCAGTGGTCGGTGGGCGCTAACCTATTGGTGCAATCGGGTCGACCAGTCAACTGCTTTGGCTTCCTCGGCAGCTCGGACACGGCAAGGTATGCCAACGGCTACTTCTCTTGCGACGCCGGCGCGCCGGTCAATGGCACGACGAGCCCGACCTCTACCGGCGACAACGGCAGCACCATCGTCCCCCGCGGTTCGGCAGGCCGAACCCCATGGTCGCGCTCGGTGGATCTGAATGTCGCCTACAAGCCGGCTTTTGCGGCCGGGAAACTGACTTTCAAGGCGGACGTTTTCAACGCGTTTAACGAACATGCCGCGACTTCGGTAGTCGAGGCCGGTGAAGACGCCACCGGTAGCCCGACCTTGAGCCGCACATACAAGAACCCAACCACGTGGCAAGCACCTCGGACCTTCCGATTCATGGTCCAGTACGATTTCTGATCCACCCAGGCGCCAGCGGGATTCCCGCTGGCGTCGTCATTGTTGCTTCCTTGTCGGCGGACCCGTCGCCGGCAAGGCCCTTTTTGCGCCATGGCCACACCATCTCCAGGAGCGCTGCGCATGTCCGTGCACGAACGCGACGCCGTGCGCCGGCACCCTCGTCTCCAGCGCGCGCCCCGCATCGCACCCGCCCCAGCCAAGCCTGGCCGCGCTGCCGCAGTGAGTGTGCGTCGCCTGCAGCCCGACGACTACGACACCATTGCTGGACTCATCGATGAATGGTCACGCGGTCGATTTCTCAGTGCGGCGATGCCCCGTTCGTTCTTCGAGCACTTCGCCAACACCAGTCTGGTCGTGCTGCAAGACGAGCACATCGCCGGCGTACTGGTAGGCTTCCAATCGCAAACCGATGCTGACGTCGCCTACATCCACTTCTTGGCGATCGCGCCGCGCAGTCGACGTTGCGGCTTGGGCCGCCTGCTCTACGAACGCTTCTTTAAACTCGTTTCACCGCTGGGCTGCACGCAAGTGCAAGCGATTGCTCCGCCAGTCAATAGTGGCCTGATTGCCTTCCATCGCCAGCTTGAGTTCGACGTCATCGACGCTGGCGGCTTTGCCTGCGGAATCGCCGTATGCCCTGACTACGCCGGGCGCGGGCAGCACCGGGTATTGTTCAGGAAAAAACTGCGCGGACACGACTGATTCCGCCGCGAATCAGCGCACCAACTGGGCCATTGGCCGACGAGGAATCGGCGGCGGCAGACGTCGCACCTCAGTTTCAAATAGCGCGATCGCGGTGCGCGCGACCTGCGCCGTGTCGAAGTACGCGTACGCACCGACGCCGACGGCGCCGATCACCGGCACCCAACGCGCGACACCGGCGCCAATGCTGCGCTTGGTCAAGCTTACCCCCACTTTCTTCGCGACCGACTGCATCACGCGCACCGAAGCCTGCTGTACCAGGAAACGGCCGCCGACCTGCACGACGATGTCGCGCATCGCCTGCGCAGCGGTATGCCGAAACAGGCAGTACATCATCTGCTCGCGATCAAGCGTGACGTCGCGACCGTAAACCGCGGCGATGTCGGCCACCATTTGCGCTTGCAAACGCCACACCGCGGCGAGCTCCGGCAGCACGGTCAGCCAGCCCAAGGGGCCGGGCGGCAAGGCCAGGGCGCCACTGGTCAAAGCAGCCTTGCGCGCCGCGCCGCGGGCAATCGCGCGGGCGCGGGTGGACGGCGTGGGGCTGGCGACAATTTCCGTCGACGGCACCCGCGACAAAACGTCTAAGACCGCATCGGTAAGGCGCTGCGCCGCAGAGGTGGCGCTGTTGGCGCCTAAGGGAATGGCTTTATCCATGGCTGAAATCGTACGCGAATTCGTCGCGCCTACCTGAATGCGCAATCACCTGTCAGCGCGGCCAGTGTTGCGGCGCTGGATACCGTCGATCGCTACGGCGCGGCTGGAAACACGGTGCATCGCGATAAAATGCCGCGTCCTGCGCTGCCGCATGCCATCCGGGAAGGCCCGACAGCGGCAGCGGTCGCAGCTCCTGCGGATCGCGCAGCCAGTGACCGTTCGCAATGGCTGCGCCGGCAACGGCATCGATGGCCTCGACACTGAGCTCGGAATCGCCCCTGCCGCTGGCATCCAATACCAGCGCTTTTGCCACCAGCCACATGGACGGATCCAGCGCGTGCTCAAGCACGGCATGCCCGACCAACAAGGTCTGGATTCGCCCGTCGCGCCAAGCCTCGCGATGATCCAAGAAGACCGCGGCCCAGTCGTGGCCATCCCAGGCCGGCAGCAGCGTCAGGTCCCGCAGCACGACAACGATTCCTGCTTCGTCGAAATGCGTCAGCGCATGTTGCGCTCGTGTTCGCGTGCGCGCCCCCACTGCGGCGAGGTCAGCGACTTGGCCTTGGTTCAAGGCCGACTTGATCTCTGGGCAGCGTTTCCATGCGAAGGCATTGAACAGGTCATGCCAATTCTGGGCGCGGGTCGCAATATGCCCAGCGGCATGGATGCGCTCTTCGTAGTGGCGGCCGTCGCTTTCCGCAATGGCTTGATCAACGAAAGCCAATGGCTTGCGGGTAATGCGATGCACAAGCGGAGCGAGTCGCTGGTTGAGACGCGTCGTATCCGGCCACTCATCACCGGCAAGCAAGTCGCGCCAAGCGGCGTGATCGGAAAACGCCGGGCCGTGAAACGTGCGCGGCGCTATCGCCGCTTTGGAAGGCGAATTAAATCGCATCGAAAATCCAGGTGCCCTATCAGCGAGCGATCACAGCAGCGCGCCCTCGGGCGTGCTGAGCAAGCGCACCTGTCCGACGCGCTCGGGCATCAGCGCCTTGCATTGGTCTGCCCAAGGCTTCGCAGCTCCTGCGTCGCTGTCATCGGCTCCCTTTATCGTCCTGTCTGCCGTGAACATGACGGGAATCATAAGCGTGCCAGCGTAAGGAGAACCCTTGGGATCGAAGGACTTAATGCGCCAAGACGGCAAGGCCTTGCGCACCGAACGAGCGAACAGATCGCCCTTCGCAGCAGGCTTGCCATCGACCCATAGCCCAGTGATCGACTCCACGCCATTGATCACTTGGACTTGCAGGCAGACCGTGGCGCCACGGCGGGCGCGCGCCGCCTCGGCGGGGTATTCAGGCGGAGTCATTCTGTCCATCTCGTAGTCGGCGATGCTGACCTTCGTCACCCGCAATCGATACTGCTCCTGGACCGGAACCGCCGTCAGTGAAATTGATGCGTTAACCCAAGATGCAATCGCCACACCATCACGTTGGCGTGGTGAAAACTGCCAGCCCCGCACGGCCGTTTCAAGGATTGATCGAATGGAAGGCGGCACCTCCGGCGCGGCGGTCGCTGAGACCACGGTGCCGGTACCAGAAAGCTCGATCCGAACCGATTGCAGCTCAAGCACGCGCTCAGCGAGGGCTGCCTCAGGCGCAGGAATGCCCGTGGCCGCGGCCTTAGCCGCGCTCGCGCTCGCGCTGGGAACGGTGGTAGCAAAGCTTGGCATTGCAGCGATCGATAGCGCCACTGCGATTGCAAACCGCATCGGGGTCTTCCTTGGGCTTGGCGCGAGTCGCCATTGCCGCAAGTTTAAAGCGTCGACGCGCTCAATCCCAACGCTCCGCGCCCCCCCGCGCACTGCCGCCATAAGGCGGCAGGCGAAATGACCAGGGTATGGCCCGCGAGCCTTATTTCTTTGGATTCTCTTGGTCGTTGAGTTCATGCTTCGCCGCTTCAGTAGCAGCAGCGGCAGCGTCGGCAGCCTGCGCTGCCTCTTCCTTGACCTCGGCGCTGGCTTGATGCGCCGCAGCGGCGATGTTGTCCCCTGCTTCCTGAGAGGCAGCCGACGCAGCGGTCGCGCTGGCATCAGCGGCAGCACCAATGGCATCGCCGGCCCGGC
This sequence comes from Lysobacterales bacterium, assembly GCA_038252715.1. Classification (GTDB taxonomy): domain Bacteria; phylum Pseudomonadota; class Gammaproteobacteria; order Xanthomonadales; family Xanthomonadaceae; genus Arenimonas. The sequence goes on from JBBSAA010000029.1 coordinate 5,169, forward strand.
TAAGGGCGGCATCGGCACTAGCGGCGGTGGCGTCCGCAGACGGGGCGGCAGTGGCGGCGTCGGCACGCGCGGCATCGGCTTGGGCCTGATCGGTTTGCGCGCTGTCGCAGCCGGCAAGCGCCAGCGTGAACGAGAGGGCAAGCAACAGGCGAGTCGGATTGTTCATGATCGATTCCTTGGCAGTAATTGGTGTTGGCGCAGGGAGTCACGTTGCCGAAAGGACACAGTGCACACCGGTCCGAAAAGGTGGAGCAGGAAGCATGCCACCGCGGCCGGTCAGATGCTTAGCGGCGTCCTCGTCTCTGCGATTCCAAGCGATCGGGCAATTCGCCCACCCATCGTGCGTCTTGCAAACTTCACCCTGGGCCCTCGCCGCTCTTTGGGAGCTGCCGCATACTGGCGTCTACAGAGGCTGGCTCGGGCCAGCCAACAGGATATAGATGAGTACCGACCAAATTGTCTTCCTGCTGATTTTGGCCGTTGCACTGGCGCTTTTTATTAGCGAAAAGTTGCGTGTCGACCTAATCGCGATGGGCGTCCTAATGGCCTTGGCCATCACTGGAATTCTGGATGGCCGGCAGGCGCTATCGGGGTTTTCCAGTGAACCGGCCATCATTGTGGCGAGCGTGTTCGTGCTGTCTGGGGGCCTGGCCGCGACCGGACTGACCGATCGGCTGGGTGCATTCATCGGTCGCGCCGCGGGTGGCAGCGAGTGGCGGACGATTGCCGTGGTAATGCCGGCGGTCGCGGCGCTATCGGCGTTCTCGCACCACTTGATGGTGACGGCGATGATGCTGCCGATCCTGATGCGGCAGGCGCGCGAACAGAAGCTGCCGGCATCGCGGCTGCTGATGCCGATGTCGCTCGCCGCATCACTCGGTACGACACTGACCTTGTTCAGCGCTCCGGCCTTCTTGCTTGCTAACAACCTGCTTGAGGCCAACGGCCGTGAGGGACTAGGCCTGTTTTCAGTCGCGCCGATCGGCGGCATGCTAGTAGCACTGGGCGTGGCTTACATGCTGCTTGGGCGCTGGCTGCTGCCGCGACGCAGCGGGGAATCGAACGATAGCGACTACTTACGTTTAGAGCGTTATTACACCGAATTGATTGTCGAGGCCAAGTCCCCATGGATCGGCAAACCGCTGCGCGAATTTCGCAAGCACTTCCGTGATCGCCTGCAGGTTGTGGAAGCGCTGCGCGATGGGGTGCGCTCCTTGGGCGGCGGCGACGACCACGCCTTGGACGCCGGCGACGTATTACTCGTGCGTGCGACGCCCGATGAGATCGTGTCGGTCGGCGAAGAACCCGGCTTGGCCTTGCATGCGGTTGCGAAATACGGTGAGGCACGCGCCGATGGAGAAAAGCCTAAGGCAAAGGGCGGCGAGCAGCTCGTGCAGGCGGTGGTCGCGCCGCACTCGGAGTTTTCTGGGCGCACGGTGGGCGACATTGATTTCCTGGAAACGCTCGGCGTGGTGGTGGTTGGCCTGTGGCGGCGCGACGGCTGGCTCAGCAGCGAGCTATCGCAAGTCGTGCTGCGCGAAGGCGACTTGCTCGTGCTGTGGGGCAAGCCCACCACGTTCTCGGAATTGGCGACGCACCGCGGCTTCCTGATGATGGTGCCGCTAGCGGGCAATCAGCGGCAGCGGCATCGCGCGCCGCTCGCCCTGTTCATCATGTTCGCGTCGGTGTTTGCCGCAGCCACGGAGCTGCTGCCGGCGCAAATCGCTTTTCTGGCGGGCGCAGTCGCGATGGTGCTGACGCGCTGCATCGGGATCGAGCAGGCGTACAAACAAATTGATGTTCGTATCTTCGTGATGATCGCCGGTGTGATTCCATTGGGTTTGGCGATGGAAAAAACCGGCACAGCGACGCTGTTCGCCGACTTCTTGCTGCGCTTCGTCAACGGTTGGACACCCTTGCTGGTGCTGTTGATGGTGTTTTGGTCGGCGGCATTGCTGACCCAAGTGCTGTCGGATGCGGCCACCACCGTTCTACTTGGCCCGGTTGCGATCTCGTTGGCGACCGCGTTTGGCCTGCCGCCGGAACCGTTTGTCGTCTGTACCGCAATGGGCGCCGTTGCCTCATTTCTCACGCCAATTGGCCATCACGGCAATCTGCTGATCCTCAACCCAGGCCAATACACCTTCGGCGATTTCCTCCGCGTGGGCATGCCGCTAACCGGGATGATCAGCATCGTTTGCGCATGGACAGCGCAGTGGCTGTGGCTGGGCGGACCGCTGTTACCGCCGGGACTATTTAGCTGACCCGGACCGCAGCGGAGCCATCGGAATCACCCGCGCGGGCCTAAGCGCCCCGGCCGCGCAGGGACGCAATCGCTTCGCCACGCCTTCATTCGCCGGCGTAACCGCAACCCTGCAACTTCTCGCCCTCAAACGTCACGACTGCCGTCCACGCATATATCGAATCGGACATGCCATCGGTGCAGATCGCGCGGGTGAACGCGATTTCCAGTGGCCCATTGGTCGTTGTCGCAAAGAACCGACGCTGGTCACCGCGCATCGGCGAGCCGCCGAAATCACCGGTGACCGCCGGCGCATCCGGGCGCTCAAGACTCAGCCTGCCCTGCGCCACCGCGGCTGACCAGAACGGTTCGGTGCCGACGGCCTTGAACAGGAACGGCGTCGCCTCGCCTTGGCAACCGGGGCCTTCGGCGTAAGCACGCTCAATGCGATCGATACTGCCGCCACCGGCGGCGGGCGTACTGCCAAAACCCTCGACGAAGAACTCGCGCATGCCGTTCTTCGCAATCGCATCGACAAACGCCTTGGCCTGCCCATCCAGACCCACGATGTGCTGCGTCGTTTCGCCGCACAGCGTGATGCCATAACCGTCCTTGCCGATCACGAACTGGCCCCGGACCGGAGGCAGCGCCTGAACCGGCGGTAATTCCGGCGGGCCGACAACGGCTTTTGCTTCCGGCGGGGGCGACACCGTGGGATCGGGCGCGGCGGCCGGCTGGCAAGCGGCAAGCGCAGTCGCAGCAACGAAGGCAATCGGAAGCGGAGCACGCATGGTCGTGACCTCAGGGGGCTAAAGCTTGATTATGGCGCGCCGCACCCGAGGGCGCATGCGCGACGGAAAAACCGCCGCGATGCGTCCACTTCCATGCAGCGAGACCTTATTTCCGCTCTGCTGCCGTCGCGTCACGCGCGGCGCGGAATTCCGAGGCCGCGTCCCAGTTGGGCCAGCGATCAGAATTGGCCAGATCGGCACCGAAGGCATGCAGCAGGCTCAAGTCACGGGCCATACCGGTAAACGACCAGTCGGCTTTCCACTCGTCGGCCGGCTGGTGATAGCGGTTCTCGTTGTAGTCCTTGCCCTCAGCCTCGCCGGCCGCCGCGCCGCCGTCGACCCAGTCGTTTCCTGACTCAAACGACAGCGCCGGCACACCGCGCTTGGCGAAGCTGAAATGGTCGGAGCGAAAGTACGATCCGGCTTCCGGATGACCATCTGGCGTGAACGCAATCTTCTCTTTCTGTGCAGCGGCAATCAGGTCATCTATCAAGGACAGCTTGGCCGAACCGGAAATGCTGAAGTTGTGCGCGGGCCCGTGCGGATCAAGCGCGTCGATGTTGAGCACGGCCACGGTTTTCCCGAGCGGATACAGCGGGCTGGACCCGTAGTATTCCGAGCCGAGCAGGCCCTTTTCTTCAGCAGTGACCGCGAGAAATACTACCGAACGCTCTGTGCGCGGCGACTGTGCGAATACGCGACCCAGTTCGACTAGGCCGGCGATGCCGGTGGCGTTGTCGACAGCGCCGTTGTAAATCGTGTCGCCCTTGGCATCGGGTTGTCCCACGCCGAGGTGGTCCCAATGACCACTGTAGATGATGGTCTCGTCCGGCCGCTCGCTGCCATCAAGCCGGCCGGCAATATTCTGCGAAACAATTTCCTGCACATCGACGGCGTATTGCGCTGAGAACGTGGCGTCGGTCAGGGTCACCGGTTTGAATTCCCGCGTCTGCGCCAACGCTTTCAAGGCCTCGAAATCCAAGCCTGCGCGCTTGAACAGATCAACGGCGAAATCGCGCTGGATCCAGCCTTCCAGCGCAGCATGCTTCGCCTTCGGATCGGCGCGCACGATATCGAACATCGTATTGGTATTGGAGTTCTTGACCGTGGCCCAGCCATACGATGCTGGCGCCGTCTCGTGCACCACGAGCATGCCGACGGCCCCTTGGCGCGCCGCTTCTTCAAATTTATAGGTCCAACGGCCGTAGTAGGTCATCGCCTTGCCGCCGAAATCACCCACGCCCGATTCAAAATCCGGGTCGTTGATCAACACCACGGCAATTTTTCCCTTGAGATCCACGCCCTTGAAGTCGTCCCAGTTGCGCTCCGGCGCCTTGACGCCATAGCCAACGAACACGAGCGGTGCATTGGCGATATCAACTTGTTTATCGCCATTCATCGCCGCGCGGATGGAGATCTCGCTGCCCTGTGTCAGGGCCTGCGTTTGGCCACCGACCGTGACATCGATCGTCATCGGCCCGGCGATCTCGAAACGCCCCAGCGGCACCGGCTGCGTCCACAGGCGCTTGCCATCTTTCAATTCGCCGCCGGGTTGCAGACCCGCGGCCTGGAACTGCGCGACGATGTAATCAATCGCTTTCTTCTCGCCGGCGGTGGCTGGACCGCGGCCTTCGAAAGCGTCCGATGACAGCGTCTTGACGACCTCGGACAGGTGCGCGGGATTGATCTTCGGCGCTTCCTTGGCAAAGGCGCCGGTCGATAGCGAGGCCGCGATGGCGAGGAAAAGGAGTTTCTTCACGGGCGTCACCTAGTCGAGGGGAATGCCCGATGCTAGGGGCGCTGACCGCGCCCGTCCAGTGTCCAAGGTCCTGCGGCCGACATGACAGCTGCCAACAGCGACTGGTGCCTTACTGCGCTCAGTGCTGCCCGAGCGTGCCGAGGAAGCGTCGGCGCTCGATCTCAATGTCCTTGCGCATGCGCATCACGGTTTGGGCGTAGTTGGACAGCTCGCGCTCGGCATCGTCGCCCGGCACAAACGCCGGGACCGGGATGGACTGGCGCTGGTCGTCAAGCGCGACGAACACCATCAGGCAATGGGTGGTGCGCTGGGACTCAGTGGCGGTGGTGTCGCGCGCAGACACTTCCACGGCGACATGGACGCTGGTCTTGCCGGTATACACCACCTGCGCACGCACCTCGACCAGCTGACCGATGCGCACGGGCCGCTCGAACTGAATGCCGCCGACATAAACCGTTACGCAGTACGCGCCGGCCCAGCCGGCGGCACAGGCGTAGCCGGCTTGGTCGATCCACTTCATCACCGCGCCGCCATGGACCTGACCACCGAAGTTCACGTCGAGTGGTTCAGCGAGGAAACGAAAGGTCAGTTCGCGCTGCAGGCCAGGCATAGGTAGCTCCATGTGCCGCAGTTTCGGGCAAAAATCAAAGGCGCGTGCCACCAAAATATTCCGGCGGTGCCGCATCCCCGGTTTGCAGGGTGAACGCCGACTGGTACTTGGTCTCGATTGGTTTACCGCCGACGCGCTGCGGTTCGAACTTCCACTTCTGCATCGTCTCTCGCACATAACGGCGCGCCGGTTCGGGCATGCCGGGATCTTCCTGGGCAATTTCGATGCGGCCGCAACGGCCTTCAACGCTCACCGTGCATTCGCCGACCAGTTTGCCAGTCCAGTTTTCCATGTCGCGCAATTCCCGCGGGTAGGGCTGTGAGGTGCGACGCACCAGCAGCGGGCCCTGCCCGACCGAATCCATCTTCGCATCGGCGCCACCGGGCTTGGGCGTAATCGTCATCGTCACATAAATCGCGGTGTCAAACGTGGCCGGCGCGCCATCCACCTGCGGTGGCGTGATTGGGCGTTTCTTTAGCTGCGCTTGGACATGCGCGAGAAATCCGGCCGGTTGCGTGGCGGCGTCGACGAACTCAACCGTTGCCAAGTGTCCGCTGACGTCGAAATGCGCTTTCGCAGTCAGGAACACCGGGTACGGCGCGCTCGGCGCCGCGGCTTGCTCGGCCGAGGCCAAGGCGGGAACCAGCACTAAGGACAGCAACAGCGGACGGATCATGGCAGGCCTCTAACGTTGGCGACTAAGGGAAAATAACGATGCGCCGATTCTAGCCAAGCGCCGCGCGCAAACACAGGCTTCACGAGGCGACGGTGTTACGCCCGCCCTCTTTTGCCCGGTATAGCGCCTTATCCGCGCTCTGCATCAGGCCGATGAAGTCTTCGGTCTGGGGCGGCGTGCGCGTCGAGATGCCCATACTGATGGTGACGCGGCCCTGCGCTGGGTTGCCGGCATGAACGAGGGCCAACGCTTCGACATGGCGGCGAATCCGTTCGGCAACATCCCGGGCCGTGGCCTCGTCCGCACCAGGAAGGATCACTGCAAATTCTTCGCCACCATAGCGCGCAGCGAGCGCACCCTCCCGTTGCACGCCCGCGGCAATGGCGCCGGCCACCTGCTGCAGGCAGCGATCGCCGGCAATGTGGCCATACAGGTCGTTGTAGGGCTTAAAGTGATCGATATCAGCCATCACCAACGATACCGGTGAATTGCTGCGCATCGCACGCTGCCACTCGCGTTCGAGCGTTTCATCAAAGGTCCGGCGATTTGCGAGAAGCGTGAGCCCGTCGGTGGCCGACAACTCGCGCAATCGGTCTTCCAACTGTTTTTGCACGGTCACATCGCGAAACACCATCACATGGCGCGCGACCTTTCCTCGGTCATCGCGCACCGCGTCCAAACTGCCCTCGAGTGGGTAGCTGTCGCCGTTGCGACGCTTAGCCAGCAATAGGCCAGCCCATTGCTGCGATGTCGCTAGGCTTGAGCGCAGGTGCTGCAGGGTATCGGTGTCGTCCGCATTGTCCACCAGCAAGTCCGGTGTCTTGTGCAGCACCTCAGCAGCGGGAAAACCGGTAATGCGTTCAAAGCCGGGATTGACCTGCTCAATGCGCAGGTCCTGATCGAGCACGACGATACCCTCGCGGGTATGGCGTACCACGGTATCGGCGAGGCGCAGGCCGTCCTGTGCGCGCTTTTGCAGGTGCAGGCCCAGCGTAAACAGCAGGACCAGTGCCGCCACCAAGCCAGAGATTGCCAGCGCAAACGCGCGGTAACGCGCTTCGGTGGCCAGCCAGGCATTCGCATTGATATCCATGCCCAGCACCGCGATCACTGCGCCGCTGCGCGGATCGACCACCGGCGCAGCCGCGGTCACCCAGTAACCCCAACGGTCGCGGTACGGCGCCTGGATTTCCGCACGTCCGCTTCGGAACACGCGAACCAGTTCCATTGACGGACCATCGTAAACATCGCCGGGCGCCGAATAGTCCGGCGAACTCACCGACTCGGCGTCCGCGAGGAACAGCATCGTGTCTGGCGCGGCAGCGACCGGCCGCATCAGGTACACATAGCGAAAATCAGGATTGACCGCGCGCACGCGCTGCAACTCAGCGCGGACCGCCGCCAACACCGGCGCACCGGCGTCAGCGGCGTTGCCAGTGAGTTGGGCGATGCGATCGGCCTCCAAGGCCGCAGCGGCCGTGCTAGCCAGCGATTGCACGCGGGCGGTTTCGAGTTCGGTGCCGGTTTGCACAACGAACTGCGTAAACCACGCGCCACCGATCAGGGCCAACACTAAGAGCAGCGCGCCAAGCCAAAGGTGGGAGCGACTGGCGAGCGGTGAGGCCGGATCGGGCATCGTGCCTCCGTGGGGACTGGGTAGGCCTTGAGTTTACTATCTCAGGCCATTGTCCGAGCTACCGCCGTCATTGGGCGGCGGTAGACAGATCCGCACGGCGCTCAATCGGAAAGTAACGCTGCATTTCCGTCAGCTGATTGACCCGCACGCTCAGGTCACGGGCGCGACGATCGCCCGAGGCCCAACCGAGCGAAGTCTTCAACGGGGGCGCATTTTTTAGCGTGGTCGAGTCCTTGGCCAGCCAGAGCCGGATCAGCTGGCCGCTGACAAAACGGTTTTCGTAGACCACGCTGGCCAACGGGTACTTCTGCGCAGCAAGCCCGGCGGCAATGTCTTTCCACGTCGCGACCAGCTCAGCGCGCTTGCGCGGGTCGCTCTCCACGATGATCTCCATTCGCGCGACGCCAGCGGTTAGCTCATTCAAACTCGGGTCGTACGCCGACCCAAACGACAGCGCGTCAATCCGGCGCCAAACCTGTACGACATGCGGCGCATCGGCATACGCGTCGCCCCCCTTGCCGTCCGCAGAACCCTCAAAATCGCGACGGGTATCCAACTCGGCATAGTTTGCCAAGGGTGATGTCATCACATAGGTGGTGCGACCGCCGTCGGTGCCGGACCAGACGTGGTCGAACCCCGGCCCGCCAGCACCCGAACGCGCGCTTGCGACCCAGGCCCGGCGCGCGTCTTCAAAGGCTTTTGCCTCGCCGATATCCACCACATCCATCCGCACCAAGCGTCGCTCGATAGAAGCGTCATTGCCGGCTGCCGCTACCGATGCCGATGCCGAAGCCAGCGCGAGTAGCAAGAAAACTGGCAGTAGGGAATTGCGAACGGTGGCAAACATGCTCTGTCTCCGATAGTTGAAGGCTTACGTCTAACCGAAGGATGCGCAGGCGTCGTGAGCGGCGTCAATGCGCGTGCCCCGACGGTTTCACCGGCACGAGTTTGCCCTCTTCGACGACCCGTGCGTCGATGCGAGCGCTGGCGTTATCGGCGTAGGAACGACAGGCCATGGGATCGATCAAGCTGTTGACGGTGGCGGTACGCGCAGCCAGGCGCTCGAACAAGCGCGAATTGCTGGGATGGACTGACACCAGCAAGTCACAGGGCAAGCTGCGGACCGTGGCGATGGAGCGACGGAACTGCGCAATGCGAGCGCCGTCGTCGTCGGTAAAGCGGAAATCGTCCGATGACACCGGATTAAGACTATCGGCATAGACCAGATTCAAGCAGCGGTCTTTCTCGCAACTGCGCCACGTCCAGCTCAGGCCGCCAGGCGTGTGGCCGGGGGTGTGATGGGCGGTAATCTCGACGCCGCCCAAGGAAATCGTGCCACCGTCAGGCATTTCAGTCACCGCCGCCACCGCCGGGAAATTCACGTTGTACGGCGGACTGGCCTGCGGATCGTCGGCGCGCACTGCGCCAGCGCGCAGGGCCGCGGCCGCGGCGGGGCTAGCAGCGACTTTCGCGCCGCTGAGCCGCGCCAGCGCAGCCACGCCCCCGACGTGGTCGTAATGCGCATGCGACACCAGGATCCAGCGGATATCTTCGACGCGATAGCCGAGCGTGCGCAGATTCGCTCGGATCTGCGGCACCGATTGCGGCAGGTCGCCATCGAGCAAGACCAGCCCCTTGGGCGTGGCGATGACGACCGAACTGAGGCCTTCGACGCCGACGTAATAGCTGTCGCCGAAAAGACGGAACGGCGCGTGCGGGGTGTTCCAGTCAGCACAGCTGTTGCAGGGGATCGGCGCGGTGTCACTGGGCATGGTGTCCTTGGGCGCGGATGCGAGGGCAGCGGCAAGCAAAATGCCAGAGGCAATCATCGGGACTATTCCGCGCGAGAAGGTCGCTCAGTATGGGATCAAGACGGCGCCGAAAAAAGCGCAGCGTTGCGCATTGTTCGCCGGCTGCATATTCTCCTGCGCGGCCAATACCGGCAAAATACCGCCAGCGCCGGCAACCGCCGGTTTCAGGGGCGGTAATGATGGCGAGTTGTGCATGCTGTGGTTCGACGGTGTTTTTCGGCAAAGGCAGCGGCGCGGAAAAATACTGCAATGACAATTGCGTAGCGCGCGGGCCGATCTACAACGTCGCCAAGACCGTCCCGGATTACTTGGTGCAGGTAGAGGCCGAAAAAATCTTCAAATCGCCCTGCCCCGTCTGTCGTAACCCCGGGCCCACCGACGTGCATAGTTCACACAAGATCTGGTCGGCGCTGATAATGACGTCTTGGAACAGCCGGGCGCAGTTCTCGTGCAAGCCCTGTGGGCTTAAGAGCCAAGCGCTCGCCGCCGTGCAGTCCTTGCTGTTGGGCTGGTGGGGCATTCCTTGGGGCATCTTGGGCACGCCGGTCACCATCGGCCGCAATGTTTACGGCATGGCGACCAAGATCGGGGCCGACCGACCCTCCGCGGCCCTGCTAAACCAGACCCGGTCCCTGCTTGCCGCGCAAAGCATCCAGCAAGCGCGCCAGTCCGACGGCGTGCGCTGATCGCGCCCGACGTCGGCAGCGGTCGCAGGAGCAGATCAGCTCAACGTCGCGACCAAGGTGATTTCCGGCACGCTCGCTAGCGCCTTCGACAAGGGGCACTGCTCTTTCGCCGTCTTGGCGATTGCCTGGAACGTCGCTTCATCGATACCGGGGATGGTCGCCGTCAACTCAAGCGCGATTTTATCAATCACGAAACCCTCGCCCTGCGGGGACAGCCGGACCGTCGCTTTCGTGTCCACTTGGTCAGTTGAAAATCCGGCCTTGTCGCAAGCGAACGAGAACGCCATCGTGAAACAAGCGGCATGCGCGGCGGCAAGGATTTCCTCGGGATTGGTGCCGCGGCGGTCGTCTTCAAAACGGCTGCCAAACCCGTAGGGATAGTCCGTGAGTGCCCCGGTCTGCGTGCTGATCTTACCGACGCCCTTCTTGCCCTGGCCTTGCCAATCGATGGTGGCAGTTTTCTCGATCATGGTGACGTCCTCAGCGTTGGTGGAATATCACCATCGCACGGACGGCGATAAGGTGGCGTTAACCGCCTGAACGCGCCGCTCAGCGGCAACGAGGGGCCGGGCCACAGACACGCGGAATTCATGCCCCGCCATCAAAACGCAGCAGCAAGCTCGCCAGACTGGTCAGGTCTTGATGATTGTGATGCGCCACGCGCCGCAGGTTGCGTGCCGAGCCGCCCTTGATGAAATCCAGCCACGCACGCGGAGCTTCCGAACCTGGCAAATCGTCTTCGCGGATAACGCCAAGCAGTTGACGCTCGACGGTGGCGAGGCGGCAGTTTTCCCACTGCCCGCGATGGCGACGACGCACCGGATGCAGCAAGTCCACATGCTTTCGACCTAGCACGGGGTCATCGAGCCGCGTTAGGCGATAACGCGTGCTGAGCAGCGGACGGTCGTACGATTTGCCGTTGTACGACACCAACACCGACTCCGGATTGAGCCAGCCAGCAAACTCTCGCAGCATCGCCGGCTCGGCCGCCATCGTGGTGATGTAGATCTGCCGCGTGCGCAGGCCGCCGTCGCGCCAGTCGGACGCACCGATCATGAACGCGCGCGTGCCGGTGCCACCGGCAAGGCCGGTGGTCTCGGTATCAAAGGCGAGGAAGTCATGTCGCGCAATGCTGTCCAAACCAATGCCGTGCAGGTCTAGCCGCTCAGGCGCCGGCGGCCACGGTGACCAGTGCTCGACATAACGTAGGCCCGGCGCGATTTCGTCACCTAGCAGCACCCGATCTATCTCACGCGGCGGTAAGCCAAGTGCCGGCAACTCGGCGCGGGCGCGAATGCCCAGCAGTTTGCGCAGTTGCTCTGGCACCGCTGATCGCAGCGGCGGCGGAGTCTCGCTGGTATTAGTCGCCGCAATGGCGCTCGTGACACGCGACGGCAGTCGTCGAACGCCCGCCTCGGTCGTCAACCGCGACAATTTTTCCGCGAGCGCGCTCATGTCGCCGCCAAGAGCGCGAGCACGCGCACGGCGAGTGATTTCGGCGTGGTGGCAGCGTCCTCGTCGCTGGCCAAGATCGGACCAACGCAGGCCGGGCAGCCGGCGCGGCAATCGCAGGCCGCTACCAAGGCCTGCGCGCGCTGCACTAGCTCATCGCGGCGTTCGAACAGCGGCGCACTTAGGCCGATGCCGCCAGGGTAGTTGTCATATAGATAAAGCGTCGGCGTAAACGCACGCAGCAAAATCGGGTTTGCTGGCTCGCCGTCTTCGCCACGCAGCTGGCCCCGTCCGCGCGCATCGCTGCTGGCGAACCACGCGCCATCACCGCTGCCGACCGCCTTTTGCAAGTCACGGCCCTCGGCCATCACCGACACCTGCGCGACCAAGTGCAGCAGGTGCGCGGCGCCGAGAAACCCGTCGAGCGCTTCATGCCGTGCGGCAAACGCTTTCTCGAGCACTGCCTGCGGCAGCTGCCACCACAGCGCGGTGGTATGCAGTTCTTGATCCGGCAGGCTAACGGGACCGTAGCCGATGTTTTCGTGGGTGTGGAAGCGGATTTTCTTATAGCCCGACACCCGCCGCACCACGTGCACCTCACCGTGGTGCGCACTGCCTTCGGCGGCGGGTGCCGATTCGGCGTCGTCGAGCACTTTTAGCTTGGTGTAGTCGATCGCGTCGGTGTAATAGTCCACGTGTGTGCGCGTCACGTAAGCCTTGCGTCCTTCCCAATCCAGGCTTTCCACTTGGAACGGCTCGGACTGCACCATGTGGATCGCGCCTTCATACAGCGTCAGCGCAGCCGCCGAATAGTCCACTTCGGCGATGATTTTCTGTCGGCCGTCGGTGCGGTCCACGACCACGAAATTGCCATCGGCGACCGCGCGCAAATTGACCGCCTGCGCCGGGTAGCTGTCGGCGATCCATTCCCAGCGTGCGCCTTCATGGTGCAGCACATCGGCTTCGGCCAGGACCTGAAGCCAAGGGCTCGGATCAATCGGGCCAAACAGATCGCCATCGGCAAACGGCAGCTCGAACGCGGCACAACGGATGTGATCCATCAAGATCAACAGTTGGTCGGGCGCGATACGCGCATGCTCGGGCGAGGCGTTGGCGAAAAACTCTGGGTGGCGGATTACGTATTGGTCCAGCGGCTGGCTGCTGGCAATCAAGACGCCCAGCGACGGCTGCTGGCGACGGCCGGCGCGGCCGAAACGCTGCCAGGTGGCGGCGATGGAGTCGGGATAGCCGTTCAACACCACTACGTCGAGGCTGCCGATATCGACGCCCAACTCCAGCGCCGAGGTGCTGACGATGCCGTCCACCGCGCCCGCGCGCATCGCCCGCTCCGCTGCGCGCCGCTCGGTCGGCAAGTAGCCGCCGCGATAGCTGCGGATGCGCGCGGGTTTGCGTGGGTCGTGGTCGAAGGTCTCCTTGAGATACTTAGTGACCACCTCCACCATCGTCCGGCTTTGGCAGAATACGAGGGTCTTGAGACCGGCACGGATGGAATGCCGCGCGATGCGCGTGGCCTGTGAGCGCGCTGACGCGCGCAGGCCAAGATCGGGATTGACCACCGGCGGGTTCCACAGCAACACGTGCTTATCGCCGCTGGGTGCGCCGCTGTCGGTAATTGCCGTGACTTCATCTTCGATCAACGCGCGCGCATGTTCGAGCGGATTGCCGATGGTGGCCGAGCACAGGATGAATTGCGGGCGCACGCCATAGAACGCGCAGATGCGCTTGAGGCGCCGGATCACGTTGGCCAAGTGCGAGCCAAACACCCCGCGATAGCTGTGGATCTCGTCAATGACGACATAACGCAGGTTTTCGAAAAACTGCGCCCATTTGGTGTGATGCGGCAAGATCGCCTGGTGCAGCATGTCTGGGTTGCTGACCACGATATCGCCGTTGAGCCGAATGGTTTGCCGCGCATCCCCCGGGGTGTCGCCGTCGAACGTCGCCGCACGCAGGCCTAACTCGCCGGCGCGATTGAGCTCGAGCAACTCTGCGACTTGATCCTGAGCGAGTGCCTTGGTCGGAAACAGGTACAACGCCTTGCTGCCCGCGGCCATCGCCGCCGAGACTACCGGCAAGGTGAAGCACAGTGATTTTCCCGAGGCGGTCGGCGTGGCGACCACGACGTGCTGGCCGGCCTGCGTTGCAGCCCAGGCCTGCGCCTGATGCGAGTACAGCCGATCCACCCCGCGGGTTTTCAGCGCCGCGACTAGGGACGCCGGCAGGTCGGGCGGCAGCGGTGCGTAGTCGCCCTCACGGCCCGGGATCAGCAAGCTGCCGGTGATGCGATCGGCGTATTTCCCGGCTAGGCGCTGGGCCAAGGCCTGCCCGGAACTGGCAACGATCGGCGCGTGGGCCTCGGGCGTGGAGCGAAGGATGGCATTCATCGGCGGGCCTGCAGTCGGGCCCTGTGTTGTAGCTGCGGTCCGTCTCGCTAGATGAGACTGCCGCTGCGTGAACGGACCTGATTAGTCGATGACCGTGCCCGCCGGCAAGGTAAGGACAAGCACGCGCGTCGCGTCGGCAGTCGCCATCGGTTCGAGTTGCCAGCCAATCCATTGCGCGAGACGGTCAATCAAGGTGATGCCCAAGCCGGTATCGCTACGCACTGCACCCGCTGCACTCGCCACGGCCTCGGCCTGTGCGGATGCGAAACGCAGCGACAGCTGTGCCCCGTCCAAGGACACGTCGAGTCGGCCCGAGGCGTCGGGCGCAAGCAAGCGGCGCAGCACACCCTGCAGCAGCAAGGTCACCTCTCGCCGCGGCGCCTGCCACTGGCCGCGCAGGTGGTTGTCGACCAGCAGGCGATCGCGGCCGTTGAGCGCACTGAGGGCCGCCAGGCTTTCGTCGAACAGCAGCGAGGCCTCCACGGTCTCGACTGACAGTTCGCGCCGCCGCGCCAAGCCCAGCAATACATCCAGCAACATGCCGAGCTCGCCAACGCCACGATCCAGTCGCCCCAGCCGCTGTCGCATCGCAACACTCACGTCGGGATCGTCGAGGATCACTTCGCTGACGCCGCGCACTACTGCCAGCGGCGTCCGCAGTTCGTGACTCGCATCGGCAAAAAAACGGCGTTCTTGCACGTCGGCGTCGGTGAGGCGGGCCTGGTAGTTGTCGATTGCCTGGGCCAAGCGACCGAGCTCATCGCTACTGGCCGTCGCCTGCAGCGCGGTGCGCTGCGGCGTCGTTGGCAGCGCGTCCACCGCACCGGCCAGGCGACGCAAGGGGCTCAGGCTGGCGCCGGCGAGAAACCAGCCTAGCCACGCCGCGAAGCTTGTTCCGAGCAGGAAAATTGCCATCACGGTATAGGTCAGCAACTGCTCCGTGGCTTCGATATCGCTCAAGTCGATGGCGAAGAACAGGCGGCCTTGGGCGATGTCGTAGACGCCGACATGGATACCCTCAGGCAATCGCGGATCATCGTCGTAGAACCCCGGGCCGAGGCCCGCCAGCTCGGCAGGTACGACGCCGCTACCATCGCGGTAGCGCAGATAGCCGCTCATCCGATGACTCTGCGGAAGGGTCGCTGCCGGATCAATCGCCAGCCGCAAACTGTAGTCTTGCGCCTGCCCTTGCAGCAGTTCCCCGACCAAAACGTCCTCATATCGCGCTGAGACGAAAAAGATCAGCGCCGCGAATAAGGTGCTCAACAGCAGACCGAGCACCGTGGCTGCGACCGTCACGCGCCAGCGTAACGACATCGGCTGCGCGCTCATGGCAGTCCCACGAGGCGGTAGCCCATGCCGTGCACGGTCTGGATCGTCGCGTGGGCAAAGGGCTTATCAACTAGCGCGCGCAGTTCGTAGATGTGCGTGTGCAGCGCAGCAATATCACCGCCCTCCTCACCCCAAGCGGCTTGAATCAAGGTGCGGTGCGATATCACCGATGGCGCCGCGCGCAATAGCTCGGACAGTAGACGGGCCTGCATGCGCGTCAACGGAATCATTTTTCCAGCCCGCGTTGCGCACATTGAACCTTCGTCAAAGGACAGATCACCGGCCGCCAAGGCCGAGCCCGTGGCGACGCGACCGCGGCGATGGACGACGCGAATACGCGCTTCGAGTTCCTTCATTGCAAACGGCTTGACCATATAGTCGTCAGCGCCCTCGGCAAATCCGCGTAGCTTGTCATCGAGCGTGTC
>JBBSAA010000030.1:0-20724 GCA_038252715.1 Lysobacterales bacterium
ATCGTGATGCCGCGCGCTTTTTCTTCCGGCGCTGCGTCGATCTGGTCGTATGCCTTGAACTCGCCGCCAAAACGCTCTGCGCCGATCTTGGTCAGCGCCGCCGTCAGCGTCGTCTTGCCGTGGTCAACGTGACCAATCGTGCCGACGTTCACGTGCGGCTTCGTACGTTCGAACTTGCCCTTGGCCATTGCGATTATCCGGTGAATTCAAGTTTAAAAAGATCCAGACCGCGATTGCGGACCGGGCGAATGTGGTGCTCATGACTGGAATCGAACCAGCGACCTCTTCCTTACCAAGGAAGTGCTCTACCGACTGAGCTACATGAGCAACGATATGTGGTGCGATGACACTTAAAACAAGCTGCAGCCATCCAATGGAGCGGAAGGCGGGAATCGAACCCGCGTAATCAGTTTGGAAAACTGATGTTCTACCATTGAACTACTCCCGCTTTTCATCAAAACCGCTTGACGCAAAACTGGTGGAGGGAGGTGGATTCGAACCACCGAAGGCGTAAGCCAGCAGATTTACAGTCTGCCCCCGTTGGCCGCTTGGGTATCCCTCCACGAGGGAGCCCGTAATTTTCGCGGCGTAGCGAGCAATTGTCAACGGTCAGTTAACAAAGGCCGTCCAAAGTCAGACATTGAAGCGGAAATGCAGCACATCGCCCTCCTGGACGACGTACTCCTTGCCCTCAAGCCGCAGGCGTCCCGCGTCCCGGGCGCCCGCCTCACCCTTGAACTTGAGGAAATCGTCAAACGCGATGGTCTCGGCGCGGATGAAACCCTTCTCGAAATCGGTGTGGATGACGGCAGCGGCCTGGGGGGCCGTGGCCCCCTTCAGCACCTGCCAGGCCCGCACTTCCTTCACGCCAGCGGTGAAATAGGTCTGCATGCCCAGCAGGGTGTAGCCGGCGCGGATGACCCGGTTCAAGCCAGGCTCGGAAAGTCCCATCTCGGCCAGGAACTCGGCGCGATCGGCGTCTTCAAGCTGGGACATCTCTTCTTCAATGGCCGCGCTGACCGGCACCACTTGGGCACCATCGGTCTCGGCACGTGCCCGGACCTTGTCCAAGAACGGGTTGTTCTCGAAGCCGTCTTCCAGCACGTTGGCCACGTACATGACCGGCTTGAGGGTCAGGAGGAACAAGTCCCGAACTGCGGCCTTATCTTCGGCCGAGAGCTTCAATGCGCGGGCCGGCAGCCCCTGATCGAGCCCGGCGCGAACCCGGGACAGGATCTCTTTGCGCACGATAGCGTCTTTATCGCCGGTTTTAGAGAGCTTTTCGGCGCGAGATAGTGCTTTTTCGACGGAATCTAGATCGGCCAAGGCCAATTCGGTGTCAATCGTCTCGATGTCGGAGATCGGATCAATCTTGTTGGCCACGTGAACAATGTCGTCGTTCACAAAACAGCGAACGACGTGGGCAATCGCATCCACTTCACGAATATGGGCCAGAAACTTGTTGCCCAAGCCCTCACCTTTCGAGGCGCCGGCGACCAGGCCGGCGATGTCCACGAACTCGAACGAGGTCGGGATGGTCTTCTGCGGCTTCACGATCTCGGCCAGCTGCGCCAAGCGCAGGTCCGGCACGGGCACGACGCCGGTATTGGGCTCGATCGTGCAGAACGGGAAGTTCGCCGCAGCGATGCCCGCCTTCGTCAGCGCGTTGAAAAGGGTGGATTTGCCGACGTTCGGCAAACCGACGATGCCGCATTTGATGCCCATGAGTGAATCCTGCCAGCAGTAAGCGGTCAGCGGTGGGCGGTGCGTGGAACCTTTCGGGCCCCACCTGCCGCCCACCGCTCACGGCTCACGTCTTGAGCGTATGCAGCGCCTTCATCGCGCCGTTGAAATCCCCCTCAACCGCCAAGGGCAGCACGCCAATCGCGTCATCAATGGCGCGCAGGATGCTGGCCTCGTCGTCTTTGCCAGGACGACCCAACACCCACGGGGTCACTTTGTCCTTGTGGCCGGGATGGCCGATACCAATGCGCAGCCGATGGAACTTGCCGTGCCCCAGGTGCTGGACGGTGTCGCGCAGGCCGTTTTGGCCGCCGTGACCGCCATCGAATTTCAAGCGCGCCGTGCCGGGCGCCAAATCGAGCTCATCGTGTGCCAGCAGGCACTCGTCGGGCTCTATTTTCCAATAGCGCAACGCCGCAGATACCGAGCGGCCGCTGAGATTCATGAACGTGGCAGGCTTCAGCAGCCAAACGTTTTGCCCGCCGATGCTGGCCTTGGCGGTTTCACCGTGCAGTTTCGATTCGAGGCCGAAACGGACCCCGAGACTGGCTGCCAGCGCGTCAATAAACCAGAACCCGGCGTTGTGCCGGGTCCGGGTGTGTTCGGCGCCGGGATTTCCCAGGCCAACAATCAGTCGTAGTCCTGCCATGAGGTCTGCTGCACCGGCGCGACCACGTCGCGCCGGTGCCAACGACTTACTTCTTCTTCGGCGCCGCAGCGGCGGCCGGAGCGGCAGCCGCCTTGCCAGCCTTGGTCGACGGGACTTCGACGGCTTCTTCGGCGACTTCCTCGACTTCTTCCTTGGCGTGCTTGGCGATCACGAGCGTCAGGTCATAGTCCTTGCCCAGCTTGGCCGACGGCAGGGTGACGCCCTTGGGCAAGGTGATATCCGAAACGTGGATGATCGCGCCGATTTCGAGCGCCGACAGGTCGACCTCAATGAACTCCGGCAGATCGCGAGGCAAGCAGATGATGGTCAGCTCGTTGAGTTCGTGGGTAACCACGATGCCCGCAGTCTTGCCGGCCGGCGACTTTTCCTGGTTCAGGAAGTGCAGCGGGACGTTGAAGCGGATCGCTTCGTTCTCGTCCACGCGCTGGAAGTCCAGGTGCATGATCTGCTGCTTGAACGGGTGGCGCTGCATGTCACGCAGCAAGACCTTCTGCACCTTACCGTCAATGACGAGGTCGAGGATCGACGAGTAGAACCACTCGTTCTGCGTGGCGAGCCACAGGTGGTTGTGCTCGATCTGGACCGCTTCGGGCGTCGCTTTCGCGCCGTAAACGATCGCCGGCGCGTGGCCGCTGGTACGCAGGCGGCGGCTCGCACCCTTGCCTTCGACCTTGCGGCTGGTTGCCGTGATGTTGTGTGTGGTAGCCATGTTGGTAATGCCTTCTTCGGTGATGAACCGCCTCGCGGCGGCGGGTTCCACTCACTCGCGACCAAGTGAGTGTGTTTGGGCAGCGGATGCCGCCCGGATTCGGTAAATCAATCTACGTATAGGGTGCTGACCGACTCGCCCATTGCGATGCGACGGATGGTTTCTGCCAGCAGTTCCGCCACGCTGAGCTGGCGGATACGGCCGCAAGCGCGAGCCGCGTCCGACAACGGAATCGTGTCGGTGACCACCAGCTCGTCTAGCTGTGAGCTGGTGATGTTGTTGATCGCCGCGCCCGACAGCACCGGATGAGTGCAGTAGGCCACGACCTTGCGCGCGCCATTCTGCTTCAAGGCAGCGGCAGCAGCGCAGAGCGTCCCGGCGGTATCGACGATGTCGTCCACCAGCACGCAAGTCTTGCCTTCCACGTCGCCGATGATGTTCATCACCGTCGCGACATTGGCGCGCGGACGGCGTTTATCGATGATCGCCAGATCGGCGTCGTCGAGGCGTTTGGCGATCGCGCGGGCGCGCACCACGCCACCAACGTCCGGCGACACCACGATGATGTTGTCCGTGCCCTGGTTGCGCCAGATATCGGCCAGCAACAGCGGCGATGCATACACGTTGTCGACCGGCATGTCGAAGAAACCCTGAATCTGCTCGGCATGCACGTCAACGGTCAACACGCGGTCGGTGTCGACGGCCGTGAACATTTTCGCCGCCACTTTCGCCGTGATCGGCACCCGCGCCGAACGCGGGCGACGATCTTGGCGGGCATAGCCCAAGTAGGGCACCACGGCCGTGACCGTGGCGACCGAGGCGCGCTTGAGCGCGTCAATCAGCACCAGCAATTCCATGAAATGCTCGGCCGTCGGCGCGCTAGTTGATTGGATGACGAAAGCGTCCAAGCCGCGGACGTTTTCTTCGATCTCAACTTGCACTTCACCGTCGGAGAACTTGCCCACTAGCGCCTTGCCCATCGGTACGCCGAGCTGGCGGCATACCGCCTGCGCCAGCGGACGATTCGCGTTGCCGGAGAAAACGAGCAGGTTTTGCTTGCTCATGAAATGGTTTCCTCGTTGGCTTAGCGTTGGACAAAACTAATTGACGCGGTGGCAGGGGCGGTAGGATTCGAACCTACGAATGCCAGGATCAAAACCTGGTGCCTTGGGCCACTTGGCGACGCCCCTACATATTTCCCATCGTCGTCCCGGCGCTGCGCAGCACCTGCTGCAAGGGTGATTCGGACACACCCGCTGCGACCCAGGACCGAAGTCCGGCGGGAAGCTGCGATTGCGCCGATTCGGCTGCCAACTGCGTGTTGAAATGCAGGAAACAGCCGCCACCCGTGCCAGTCAGGCAAGCCTTGCCGTGCTGCGAGAGCGCTTCAAACACCCGATCTACCCGGGCGTCGAGGCGACGCAGCACCGGCTCGAAGGCATTGCCGAGCGCGGCTCCAGAAACGAAGTCCGCTATTGTCGCCGGGGCTGCATCTCGCGTCAATTCAGGGGTTTGGAACAAGTCGCCAGTCGGCACCGAAACACCGGAATCCACCAGCAAATACCACGCCTGCGGCAGGTCGATGGGGACGAGCGCTTCACCCACCCCCTCCGCCCAGGCGCTGCGGCCACGCACGAAAACCGGCACGTCGGCGCCGAGCGCCAGGCCCATCGTAGCCAGCGCCTCCTCGTCCAAACCTGTGCCCCAAAGATGGTTCAGAGCTACCAGAACCGTGGCGGCATCGGAGGAGCCGCCGCCGAAACCGCCGCCGGTCGGAATTCGCTTTTCGACCGAGATGTCGACACCTTGGCCGCTGTTAGCGTATTTTTTGAGGAGATTCGCTGCACGAACGACCAAATCTTCCTCGGCCAACACGCCATAGTCGCTGCCGCCGACGCGGGTGATCCGACCATCACCCCGAACCCGCAGCGAGACCGTATCGCCCCAGTCCAGCAGCTGGAACACGGTCTGGAGCTGGTGGTAGCCGTCGGCCCGTCGACCCAGGATGCGAAGGAAAAGATTGATCTTGGCCGGTGCCGGCCAGGCACTCCAGCCCTCTCCGCCGGTCATGGCGCCGACCAGCGGTCAATGACCAGCCGAACACTGGCCTCGCCCTGCCGCGCGAACACCTTAGTGGGAAGCGCGGGCTCAGCGCTATCGAACTGCCGGTAGTCCACGTCCCAGCCCTGCTGGTGCAGCATCGCAGGGCGCAACGACGGGCCGAATTCCAGCGTCGCGGCGCCGGGCGCCCGCGCACCGCGTACCCAGTGCGCCATGGCATCCACCGGAATTCGCCAACCGGTCGCCGCCAACAGCAATGCTTCGGCATCGCTGCCTTCGCGTACGCCGCCGTCGAGACCTTCAAGGCGCACCTGTCCGCCCTGCCCGTGCAAACGCCAGCTCTGGCGCGTAATCGGGGCGGCCAAGCGGATGTCGAACTCAGCACCACGCTGCACCCAATCAATGCGCCCGCTGCCGCCCTCCTTGCCTTGACTGAGCGCGACCCGCCCGGAAAACGACCAATCGGGCTGCTCGGCAAGTGCCGCTTCTCGCTGCGCCTGCGCGGCGAGCGCACGCTCGGAATCGATCGGTCCGGTAGGACGGACCGCCATCGGCGCGCAAGCCGACAGCCACAGCGCCAGTAGCGCGGGCATGAGCAGGCAGGAACGGCGGCCGGCGACCAAGGCCACGGGCGCCATCGCGTCGAAACGAACCGTTGCGAGGTGGAATTTGCTCTGGATCATGGGTCGCGGGTAGATAACGGCTAAAATGGCGGCAAGTTCCGCAAGCAATGCATCGCGACGCAACAGCTTACCCCATCATCCCTGACCGCCTGCTCACTGACCGCTCACCGCCCATGCCGCTCATCGCCCTCGGACTGAACCACCAGACGGCACCGCTCGCGTTTCGCGAACGCGTGGCGATCGACGCTGGCCAGCTGCCGGCCGCGCTGGCGGCGCTACGGGCCGTCGATGGCGTAGAAGAAGCGGCCCTGCTGTCCACCTGCAATCGCACCGAGGTCTATGCCCACGTCACCGCCGGCAAGGAAGCAGGCGTGGCGCGTTGGCTGGCCGAACACCACCAGCTATCGTCGGAATCATTGGCCGGCTACCTGTACGAGCATCTCGATGATGCCGCGGTGCGCCATTTGTTTCGGGTTGCGACGGGCCTCGATTCGTTGATCCTCGGTGAACCGCAGATCCTGGGTCAGGTCAAAGAGGCCTGGCAGGCGGCACGGGATGCAAAAAGCCTGCGCAGTCCGCTGGACCGCTTGTTCCAACAAACGTTTGCGGTCGCCAAGCGGGTGCGCACCGACACGCGTATCGGCGCACACCCGGTGTCGATTGCATTCGCCGCTGTGCGCCTCGCTCGACAGACGTTTACCGACCTTGATCGCGCCACCGTGCTGCTGATTGGCGCCGGTGACACGATCGAACTTTCGGCTCGGCACTTGGTGGACGCGAAGGTCAAACGCCTGCTGGTCGCGAACCGCACGCTCGAACATGCGCAGACGCTGGCCACGCGCCACGGCGGTTACGCTTTGCCCTTGTCAGAGCTGGCGCGGCATTTGCCCGAAGCCGACATCGTGATTTCCGCGACCGCAAGCCGTAAACCCATCTTGGGGCGCGCCGCCGTGCAAGCAGCGTTGCGCGAACGCAAGCACAAACCGATGCTATTGCTCGACCTCGCCGTACCGCGCGACATCGCGCCCGACGTCGCTAGTTTGTCGGACGTCTATTTGTATACCGTCGATGACCTGGAGCAGGTGATTGAGGAAAACCGCGCCTCCCGTCGCGAGGCCGCGCAGCAGGCCGAGGCGATCATCGGCTTGCAGGTCGAACACTACATGGCGTGGTGGCGTGCCCAAGGCAGCCAAGACACCCTGCGTTTACTGCGCCAGCGCGGCGAATCCGAGCGCGATCGCGCCATCGCCGATGCGCGCGAGCAGCTGCAGCGCGGCGTGGCACCAACGGAGGTCATGGAGCGCCTCGCGAATCAGCTGACCAATCGCCTCTTGCATGCGCCGTCCGCGGCGCTGCGCCAGGCCGCGTTGAGCGGCGACGCCGATCTCCTGCGCGCCGCCGAACGCCTTTTTGAAAGCAACGATGACACCCAGCCTGCGCCGTAAACTCGAGGTCTTGGCCGAACGCCATGAAGAGGTCGGCCGCCTGTTGGCCGAACCGTCGGTGCTCGCCGATAACAAACGTTTTCGCGACCTGTCGCGCGAGTTTTCGCAGCTCGATCCGGTCGTTGCCTCCTTGGCCGAACACGAGCAGGCGCAGCGTGACCTCGCCGCGGCGCAGGCCATGCGCAACGATCCGGAAATGCGCGAGCTTGCCGACGAGGAAATCCCAGCGGCCGAAGCGCGCATCGCCGCGCTCGACGCGCAATTGGGCCTGCTGCTGATTCCCAAGGACCCACGCGACGAGGGCAATCTATTCCTCGAAGTTCGGGCCGGCACCGGTGGTGATGAAGCGGCGATCTTCGCCGGCGATTTGTTCCGCATGTACAGCCGCTATGCCGAACGCCAGCGTTGGAAAGTAGAAATTGAATCGGCGAGCCCGGGCGAGCACGGCGGCTACAAAGAAATTGTGGCGCGCATCGAAGGTCGCGGCGCGTACTCCAAACTGAAATTTGAATCCGGCACGCATCGCGTGCAGCGCGTTCCAAATACTGAAACCCAAGGCCGCATCCATACCTCGGCGGCAACGGTCGCGATCTTGCCGGACTACGAGGAAGTCAGCGAGGTGGTCATCAACCCGGCCGACCTGCGCGTGGACACCTACCGCAGCTCCGGCGCGGGCGGCCAGCACGTCAACAAGACCGAATCGGCGATCCGCATCACGCACATCCCGAGCGGCATCGTGGTCGAAAACCAAACCGAACGTTCTCAGCATGCCAATCGTGACAAGGCGATGCAGCGCTTGAAAGCCGCCTTGCTTGACGGTGAACGCTCGAAGGCTGAAGCCGCGCAGGCTGCCTCGCGACGCTTGCAAGTTGGCAGCGGCGATCGTAGCCAACGGATCCGCACGTATAGTTATCCTCAGGGTCGCATCACCGACCACAGGGTGGAAGGCCTGACCCTATACGATCTTGCCAACGTGATTGAAGGCGACCTCGACGAACTTGTCGACCGCCTGACCCGCGAACACCAAGCGGACGAACTTAAAATCCTGACGGAGGCGGCATGAGCGCAGAAAAGAACTTCACGCCGCTGTCCCTGTGCGTTTTGACGGTATCTGATTCGCGCACCGTCGACAATGACAGTTCCGGCGACTACTTGGCGCAGTCATTGACTGATGCCGGCCATCACCTGTTTGCGCGCAAGCTCTCGCGTGACGATAAATACCGACTGCGCGCCATCGTCTCGGAATGGATTGCCGATGAGGCAGTCCACGGTATCTTGGTCACCGGCGGCACCGGTTTTACCGGTCGCGATTCAACGCCCGAAGCGCTGCTGCCCCTGCTCGATAAACAGATGCCAGGCTTCGGGGAAATGTTCCGCGCGTTGAGCTTCGACGAAATCGGCACTTCGACCCTGCAATCACGCGCGTTCGCTGGCCTAGCCAACGCGACCTTCCTATTCTGCCTGCCGGGCTCGACGTCGGCATGCCGAACCGGCTGGGAAAAGCTTATTAAAACGCAACTTGATGCCCGCACCCAGCCCTGCAACTTGGCCAACCTGCGGCCGCGCTTGCGCGAGTCCTAGCGCTGGGCGACAGCGCAGCTGGCAAACAAATTCCCCCACCCGATAGGCGAGACTTATGAGCAAGCTCAAGAAAAAGGAATACGCCGAGGAACTGGAAAAGCTACATCTTGAACTCAATGAAGTAGCGCGTTGGCTGCAGCACACGGGCAAGCGCGTGCTGGTAATCGTTGAGGGCCGTGATACGGCCGGGAAGGGCGGCGTCATCAGCGCCATCGCCGCTGAGCTCAACCCACGCCAGTCGCGCATTGTTGCCTTGAGCAAGCCCAGTGAACGGGAACAGACCCAGTGGTACTTCCAACGCTACCTGTCCTACCTGCCGGCGGCCGGTGAAATCGTCCTGTTTGACCGCAGCTGGTACAACCGCGCCGGCGTCGAGAAAGTGATGGGGTTTTGCACGCCAGCGCAGGTTGAAGAATTCCTCAAGCAAGCACCCATTCTGGAAAAGCAATTGGTCGATGACGGCATCTTGCTATTCAAGTATTGGCTCGCCGTTGATCAAGGCGAGCAGGAGGAGCGATTCGCCGAACGCGCCAAAGACCCACTCAAGCGCTGGAAGTTGTCGCCGATTGACCTGACCTCGCGCGAAAAATATGCCGCGTACGGCAAAGCCCGCGACGAAATGTTCGCTGCGACCCATACGAAATTCGCGCCGTGGACGGTCGTGGACTTCAACAGCCAGAAACGCGGTCGCTTGAACCTCATCCGCAACTTGCTGGACCGCCTCCCCGACCGCAAAGTGCCGGAAGTGAAGCTCGAATTCCCACCGCTGAAAGGCAAACCGGGCGTCGAGCGCTATACCGGGCCAGTCAAACCGATCAAGGGCAAGTTCGACTGAAGCGCTGCACCGCCGTCAGGCGGTGTGGAATCCCGGGGATATGGGCGTCTCGTCCAGGTCCTCGCGCACGACGCGTTCGACCTCGGCGTGTGGCGGCCCCTGCCACAGCCAGTCTTCCAACAGCGCGATGGCCTCTACCGGGCCAATCGCAAGCACTTCGACGCTGCCGTCCGGCAGATTCTTTGCGATTCCATCCAGGCCCAGCTCAAGGGCGCGTTCGCGCGTGGCGCCTCGAAACCACACGCCCTGGACCGTGCCGGTGACGATGAAGATCGCGGCATTCATGTCGCTGCCGGCTGCACCTTGTCGTGGTCAGCGATGGCCTTGCCAAGCTCCTCGGACGTGACCGGCCCGAGGAATTTCTTGGCAATTTTTCCATCCGGCGCAATCAAGTAGGTCATCGGCAACCCGACCGGGGTATCGAAGTCTTGCGGCGGCTTGTAAACGTCCACGATCGCGATCGGGTACGAGATCGTGTGCTCCTTCAAGAACGCCGTCATGTCGGCTTTCTCGATTTCCTCGTAAGCCAGACCGATAACCTCCACGTCTTCACGCGCCTTGTCGAACGCATCGAGATCGGGGATTTCCTTGAGGCACGGCGCACACCACGTGGCCCAGAAATTCACCACCACCCATTTGCCGCGATGTGCTGCCAAATCGTAGTCGGCACCGTCGAACGTCTTGATATTTAGGCTAGGAATTTCCGGCTTGGTCGCCGCGATCGGCGCTACTTCGGGCGCCGATTGCGGCGCCTCGCTTTGCGCGGGCGCAGGGGCAGCCGCCGGCGCGGGTGTTTCTGGCGGCGCGCTGCAAGCAGCGACGCCCATCGCCAGGGCAAGGGCGACAGCAATCAGTGGGCCGCGAAAATTATGGGAAACGTTCATGGGGTGGTGTCGTCCTTGGGATGGAA
This sequence comes from Lysobacterales bacterium, assembly GCA_038252715.1. Taxonomy (GTDB): domain Bacteria; phylum Pseudomonadota; class Gammaproteobacteria; order Xanthomonadales; family Xanthomonadaceae; genus Arenimonas. The sequence continues at coordinate 10,578 of JBBSAA010000030.1, forward strand.
GAAGCTGCCCACGCTGCGTTGCAGCGGGGCCTTAAGCGGTTCGCGCAGGTGGTTTAGCGCGCTTTCGGCGGCCTTGCCGATGTCATCGTGGCGCGCCGGCAGGGCGATGTCATCGGCGGGAATGCGTAGGCCCATGCCTTCGTACAGTTCACACAGCGTGACCGTGTCTAGATCGCGCGCCAGCAGCCAGCCGCCGTTCTCGCACCGCTGCACGATATTGAGCGCTGAAAGCGCTGACAACATCCGTTGCAGGTGATCGTCGGTCAGGCTCGATTCCCGCAGCTGCATATCCTTCATGTGCAGGACGCCTCCATCCGGGCGGCATTCATCGAGCCGGCCGATCAGGCGCAGCACGCCATACAGCTCAGCGTCCGGGACCAAGCGCAGCGCACGCGGCTGGTAACGGAAGGACGACAGTGACGCCGAGATCGATGCGCCCAGCAGCACCACCAGCCAGCTGCTGTAGAGCCAAATCAGGAAAATCGGCAACACGGCCAACGCGCCATAAAGCTGTTCGTAGGAGGCATTGCGCAGGTACACCGCGAACCCCCACTTCAACCACTCAAACAGCAGCGTCGCCAGCAAGGCACCGACCACGGCGAACCGCGGCGGCACGCTGCGATGCGGAATCCACCAATAGGCCAAGGTCAGCGTGATGAACTGCAGCAGCACCGGCAAATAGCGCAACCAGTAGTCGGTGAAACCGCTTGTCTCCACGCCCGCCAAGGCCGGAATGGAAAACAGCGCCGACGTCGCCGCTACCGCCGCCACCATCATCAGCGAGCCCAGGGTTAGCAAGGTCCAATACATCAAGAAGCGCGTCAGCTTCGGCCGCGGTGATGGCACCCGCCAGATCCGGTTGAAGGCCTGCTCGATGCTCCACATCGTCAGCAGCACGGAAGCCAGCAAAGCAATGATTCCCGGTGCGGTCAAATCCTTGGCGCTCAGCGCGAAGCCGTGCAGGTATTGCTCAATGACCCGCGCCGATGAGGGCAGGAAATTCGAGAACACGAAATCGGTCAACTTCAACGACCAGCTGTCGAACACTGGGAACGCCGACAATACGACGAAGACCACCGCCGAGAACGGCACCAGGGCGAACATGCTGGTATAGGCCAAGGCGCCCGCTGACTCAAAGCAGCGGTCGTCAATGAACCGGCGCAGCAAGAAACGCGAGAACGCCGTCACGCGCTCGCGGTCGATGCGGGCGTTCCAACGCCGGAGACTCTCGATCGGGCTCATGGCCAAAGGTTACCGCATGAGGCGCCGGGATGCCGTCGACGCCGCGTTCCGTTAGTCTGTCGACCTCAAGGAGCATCGAATGCGTGAAATCCTGGTTCTTTATTACAGCCGCAACGGCTCGGTCGCCCAGCTCGCTCGGCAAATCGCCCGTGGCGTCGAAGAAGGTGGATTGACCGCGCGCCTGCGCACCGTGCCGACGGTTGCGCCCGTGACGCAGACTGCCGCGCCCGCGGTGCCCGAGGACGGCGCGCCCTATGTCAGCAAGCAGGACCTGGCCGACTGTGATGGCTTGATCCTCGGCAGCCCGACCCGGTTCGGCAACATGGCCGCGCCGGTGAAGCATTTCATCGACTCGCTCGGCGCGGAATGGGCCAGCGGCACCTTGGTCGGCAAGCCGGCGGCGGTGTTCGCGTCCAGCGCGACGATGCACGGCGGGCAAGAATCCACCCTGCTGACGATGATGGTGCCCCTGCTTCATCACGGCATGCTGCTGGTCGGAATTCCGTTTACTGAAAGCCGGCTTTCGTCGACGCGCACGGGCGGCTCGCCGTATGGCGCCACGCACGTGTCGGGCCCGGATGCGTCGCCGGAATTGAGCGAAGACGAAAAGCATCTTGCACGAGCGTTGGGCAAGCGTGTCGCCGACATCGCACGGAAACTGGCGTCATGACGCTGTCGCGCCGATTCGCCGCGCTGGGCATTTTGGCCTTGTTGGCACTGCAGTGGCTATGGCATGTGTATTTATTGCCGCCGCAGACAGCGCCCGCGATTGTCGTTGGCTTCCTGTTTTCGCTGCCGATTCTGCCGGCGGCCTTGCTCGTGGCGTTTGGGCATCGGCAAGCCGGCTACTGGGGCGGCATCGCGGCGCTGCTGTACTTCTGCCACGGCATTGCCGAAGCGTGGACGACACCGGCGGCTTGGGCGCTCGGCCTGGCCGAAGCGGCACTGTCGGTATGGGTCATTTTCACAGCCAATTGGACGGGGCTACATGCCCGGTTTTCCCGACGATCCTGACGCCGGATAGTAGCGGTTGGGCCTCCGGGGCAAACCGGCCTGCGCCTATAACGCCCTCGCACAGTCCTTGGAAGCTGCGAGCCAGGCCTGACTTCTGACAACGGCCTGCGCCTGCCAAGGAATCGGACGAGCGCCACCGCCGGACTGAGCACGCACAGCGCGTGCTGGCAATTGCCTTGATCGGGACGCCCTAGTTCTTTTTGAGTAGCTCCGAAAACGGCTGCGGCGACGACACCGGCTGCGTCTCCGACGTCCGCTACAATGCCTGCGCTGACCACACCGAAATGGACCCGACCATGGACCAACTGCTAATCGTCACCACCGGCGGCACGATCGACAAGGTGTATTTCGATGACAAGTCGGACTTCCAGGTCGGTGACCCGCAGATTGGCGGCATCCTGCGCGAGTTAGGCGTTGCTTTTGCCTTCAACGTCATCCCGATCATCCGCAAGGATTCACTGCATATCACGGCAGCAGATCGCGAATTGTTGCGCGACACGATTGCTGCGCAACCGGCAAAGCATGTGCTGGTCACGCATGGCACCGATACGATGGTTGAGACGGCTAAGGTGCTAGCCGCACTCACCGACAAAACGATCGTAATTACCGGCGCGCTAAATCCGGCGCGTTTTCGCGGCTCGGATGCCGAGTTCAACATCGGCACCGCAGTCGGCGCCGTGCAGGCCCTGCCGCCCGGCGTGTACATCGCGATGAATGGCCGCATCTGGGACCCGACGCAGGTGCGCAAGAATGTTGCAGCGAACCGGTTTGAAGCGCTGGGCTGAGCCATCGCTGCGCAGCTTGGGTGAGCGGCAAGAAAGCCCGGCGATGCCGGGCTTTTTATCGACGCCTATGCGCGCCGGCCGAAGGCAATCACCTAGTCACAGGCCCGTGGCCGTCACGGTGCAGGTGACAGCGAAACTCACAGTGCCCGAAATTGGGAATGTCGGAACGGCGACACCCGCCTGTAACGAGGCCACTGGCACGCTGACGCCGGAACCATTCACGGCGCCGCCCGGACATTGGGCGCCGCCAGTTGCCGAACACACCGCCGTCGTGCACGACAGACCGCCCGCCAACGGATCATTGACCAGCGCTCCGTTGGCTGACGACGGGCCACCGTTGGTGAATGACAGCGTGTAGGTGGTGCTCGCGCCGGAAACAAGGGTCGCGACAGCATTGGTCTTGGTAACGGCGAGATTGGCAATTTTCTGATCGTCGTTGTTGATCGTGCAGGTCGAGATCGCGCCATTGGTGAGGGTCAGATTGCTCCCGACCAGGGTGCCGGCCGTGCAGGACCAGGCGCCGGCGGTATAGGTCGTTGGGCCGCCGGTCTCGCTAAGCGCATACGCGCCAGCAGGCACATAGACATTTGTAACTGCAGCGGATGCGGTTGCACCGCTGATTGAAGATGGCCCCGCAGCGTTTAGCGTCCACGCGGTCGCGACGGCTGAGCCGCCATCGTCATTGGTGACGGTCTTGACCAAGCTCAGGCGCGGAAAACGCGTGTTGGCGAAACCGCAGGTAATGCGCGCACCAGCCACGGCATTAGCCGCGGGGATCGTCACCGTCGGGCTGGCGAAGCTCGAGAACGTGCCGGAATTGCCGCTGGTCGCCCCATTCGAATCCGTGCACGTGGCGGCGGTCAATGCCCAACCCGCTGGGACCGTTTCGCTGACCGTTACTGCCGTGCCCACGGCGGTGATGTCGAGTTGGGCGGAGGTGACCGGAGTGCCAGCCGTCACCGTCGTCACGGCGGGCACCGCCGCCAAGTTGGTCCGGGTAAAATTGAAGGTGCCTACGTCGGCCGTTGTCGTTTTCGACACCGCAACGCGGCCAATGGTAGGCACGCAAAAGTCGAGATTGCTAATGCCGATGAACTGGGTGGTCGGATTTCCGACCACATTGAAATTGTCATACACCAAGGTCACGACCTTCACCGGCGTTGCGAAGTTGAACGTCGCATTGCACGCGGCACTGGCGTCGCCGCAGTTGGCTGCCGTGGTTGCTGTGGCCACATTTCCGGCGATGGTGACATTGGCGGCGTTAGTTGCCGTAGCCGTCGGCGTAGACGCCGCACCCAAGGCATCGACGCCGGTGACCGAAATACGGTCGCGGTAATTGTTCGCCGCGTAATCTAGGTCGGCCGTCACGAACCGCAGCTTGGTAATGGCACGCCCGAAGGTAAATGTGATCGTGTTGGTTTGAGCTGCCGTGGTTCGGTCAACTTCAATGTTCAATGAGTTGGCGTTTCCGCCACGCGTTCCAATGACCGGCGTACCGGCGTTGTGATTGCCGCCGGCCACGGCCGTTGCCAGCGTCGTCTGGCCCGTACCCGTGCCAACGGTGACGCTATCGGTGAGGTCGCCGGCATTCCAGGTGACCGCTGGCACGTTGAAGTCGTAGTTGACCAGCTGTTCTTCGCCAGCGGTACAGGCGGCGGACTGCGCGTGGGCTTGGCCAAGCGCGCCGAACATTAAAACCGATACGGCCCACAAATGTCGCTTCTTCCCGACTGCGAAGCCACCGAGTTTGACCACGGTTCCGCCGATTCGATTGTGCACTGTGTTCTCTCTGGTCAAGTCGCAGCACATCGGCCTTCATTTACTGAAGGCGATTAGCCAGTCAATGTTCGGTGTCATTACAACAACGCCCGCTGGCCGCGGCTCCCGCCGGAACGCCTCGTGGCCAGCTCACGAACTTTCTGCGTCGACCGCAGGTCGAGTGCCCTCCATGGGCAAGACGACGCTAGTACGTGCCGTTGATGTTTAGGAACCAACCCTTCTGATCAAAATCAATGATCGTCAAGTTGTCGCTGAAGCTGGTGAAGTTGTAGCCCAAGCCAACGCGGAAGTTCTGGCTGATGTGGCGGTCCACGCCGATCAGCCAGCCCTTGCGCGAGCTGCTGTCCTGGGCAACGTCCAAGACGCGGTATTCGGCCAGTGCGTCCCATTTGTAGACGGTCTGGAAGCGGGCCTGCACCGAACCGAAATTCGCCGTGCTGTCGAACCACGGACCGGCGTTGCGCGAGATGCGTGCATCGCCTTCGCGACGGGCAAGCTTGCCGGCAAACTCCCACTTGTCAGTGGCACGGTAGATGCCTTCAAACGACAGGATCTGTGAACGCTGATCGTAGTCGGTCAAGCCGTCCTGGCCGAGGCTGTTTACGTCGTAAAGATAGGTGAACTTGCCGAGCAGGTTCCAACGGTCATTGAGCGCGGGGCGATACGCAAAGCCGATGTTGCTCTCGACGAACCGCGCGTTAGCAAGTGGGTCGATGGCGTCCTTGGTGTCGCCGTAGTTCACACGCGCGGCCAGGCGCCAGTCTTCATTGAGCTTGTACAACACGCGGTTGGTTGAAACCCATTGCTCACGATCGTTCAGGCCTGTGTCGCGACGGTACTCAAGCTTGCTGTTCCAAGTCGTGTCCGGCGAAGTGTAGCCACCATTTACACTGACGGCCTTGCGATCGGTGACGCCAAGCGCACTTTCAAGACTGCCCTTCTGCAGGGTGAAGCCGAGGTTCCAGTTCTTTGCCGGATAGAAATCCATGCCGAAGGTGTGCGCGATGCCGTTTGACTCGCGCTCTTTCAGGAATTGGCTTTCGTTGAACAGGTTCACTTGGTCCGAAACACGCCAGCGCTGGCCGACGGTCAGGCCGGTTGGCGAACTGGTGCCAAACAGCGGGTCCGACGCCGTGCGGTCGGTGGAATAAGTGTAACCGGCATATAGCGAATGTTCGGTCGTTAGACGCCATTCGCCGTTGAAGTTCACCGCGTTGCCGCGATCGCCGCTGCTGACTTCCGCGCCTAGCGAGGACAGGTTTCCGAATAGATATTTCGCGCCGATCGTGTACAGGTCATTGCCGGCGTAGGTGCCGTTGTCATCGTCGAGCGTGAGCTGGGCGATGCCGTATAGATCCAAAGACGTGCCGAAACGATGGGTATAACGCAGGGCCGCCAAGGTACCGCTAGCGGCAACGCCAGAGCGCGTTTCGGTGACGCGGCGCAATTCGCCGCTAAATTCGGAATTCTCCTGCAGGCGCCACTGCATCAGCAACTGCAGTTGCTCAATGCCATCGCTGCCGCGGCGGGCATCGCTGTAGCGGCCGCTCAGGCGGATGGCGTCGCTGGCTTGGCCGGCAAATTCAGCACCCGTTTCCCGGATTTGCTGACCGGTGTCTTGGCGCGCAATCGAGAAACCATCGTCCACGTTCCGCCACCACGCGCCAGCGGTCCATTCCCGGCTGGTCCAGCCGAGTTCCTTGAAATTGGCGCGAGCCTCTGCGCTGCGCGCCTGACCATCGCGATTGATCGCGGTGCTCGCGTTGAGCTGGCTAAAGCTCAGGCCGCCGTCATCGGAATAGAACACCGGTGCGCTGGTTGCTTGGCTGCGCGCCTGCTCAAGCTTGAGGTAGGTGCCCTTGCCTGCCTGCAGAGTCACGTCCAAGCCCTTGAGGCCGTAATCGTCGCCGGAGCGATTTTCGTCGACATAGGTACCGCCGACCGCCAAGTGCTCGCCGAGCCAGGTGCGGCCTTGGAATCCGGTCGCCACCTGATCGGGCGCAAACCCAGTGGGGATGTACTCGTAGTCAGCCAACAAGCGCGACTCGAAGCCATCGAGTGGCGCGTCGCGAATGATGCTCGGCACGTTTTCCCGGGTGATCTGCGCCAGCGGGCGGGTCAGGATCATCCGGCCTTGAAGCTCGTCAATCTCGTAGTCGGCACCACGCACCAGCGACTTGCGGGCTTCGATCCGGCCAGTGGTGCGGTCGCGCACTTCGAGGACCACGGCATCTGAGCCTGGCAGCACGTCGGTGTTGCGCAGGTAATAAAGGCTGCCGCCGGTGCCGAGGAACTCACTGTGGCCAAGCGCGGTTTGGGTTTGCGAACCAAAGGCGCGGAAGCTCGTGCGCGCTTCGCCCAAGAGCGTGCTGCCGGCGCTGCGCCAACTGGCTGCGGCACCGTACAGGCTGCGGACGTATTGACCGTATTCGTTACCAGTAAAGCCGGTGGCGAAATTTCCCCACAGGATCTGGTTCTTATCCCAGTCGACGCGAACGTAGAGCTTGCCCTGGGTATCGACATCGCGATACGTGGTCGAGTCGTCGCCGTACACCGGATAGTACTGGTCGGGATCAAGGCGGCGGAATACGTCACGCGCATCAGGTTCGAGGAAGCCGTTGAACAGCTGCTTGATCTCGCGCTCATGGGTGTCGGCCTGCGCGGTAACGAGGTATTTCCCCTTTACTTTACCCTTGAGGTAAAACGCCAGCCGGCCTTCGCTGAGGAAGCCATCGTACTGATCGGCAACGCCCACCGGCACAACAGCGCCGCTGATCGAATTCTGCGAGACAGTCACATCTGCGAGCGCGACAAGGAACAGGTAACGGCCGGTCACGTTGACATCGAGCGACTCATGGCGCGAGGCGCCCTTGTCGACGATTTCTACATCAATGGGATGCTTGCCGACCGGCAGCAGGTACTCGGCGACGAACTTACGCTGCTGGTCAATCGGCAAATTCTCGCCGTTGACGCGCACGCTCATGCCTTCGGGAATCGAATCGCCTCGGACCCGCACGGTCGAGCCGTACACGGGGATATTCTGCAGGCGCAGCGAGTTGCGGCCATAGGTTTGGTCGAGCTGCTGGCGATCCTCAATCTGGGTGGCGCTCAAGCCAGCGAGAGTGGAGTCGGCTGAGTTGAGCAGCTGCTGCTGTTGGCGCTTGAGGTCTTCCGGGCGTACCAGCTGAATACGTTGGGCCACGGTTTCGTCAAAGCTGCCGTCGGCAGCAATCACCCGCGCGACGTATTGCAGATCGTCGCCCTGGCGAAGGTTCAAGTCAGCGGGTAGCTTGCCGTCCCACTCGAGGTCACCGACGTTGGCGACCGGCAGCTGCAAGGTGACGATCGGGGCGACGAGATCGCTGTCTGTGCCGTTGAAGAGTCGCAGTTCGATGGTCTTGGCGAATGCAGCGTAATTCGTATAGCTGTGAAAACGCACCGGCTCCACGATCTTGCCGTTTTCAAACGCCGCGAGCGAATTGGCGCTGACGGTAAACGATGGACTGGCTAACTGCGGATCTTCGGTCGCCCAAATCAGGCCGCCATTAGGCAAATCGATTGGCGCACTGCCCGACACCGAATAGGCCGGCGTCTGGTGTTGCACGTCAACGCGACGCTGTGCCTGCAAGCCCGACGGGCTGGGGTCGTGCGACTGCGTCTCGCCCCGGCTGATGATCTTGATAACCGGCTTACCGTCGACGGTGCAGGCGCTATCGCCACACTGCAGCGTTGAGTCCGACTTCTTGGCGATAGGGTCGGCGGCCACTGTGTCTTGGGCCACGGCCGGCAGCGCCAAGCCGCCCAGAAGGGCGATCAAGGTGAGGTCGAGCAACTTTCGCGACGGCAGCTTGCGCGCTGCGCCGCTGCGATGAAGCCGGGACTGGGCCGGGGCTAGGCGTTTCATTTCTTATCTCCCGGCACATCCATTGCGCCTTCCACTTCCACTTGCAATCCTGCCCTCGCCTCGGGGCTGAGTTTGGCCGCAACCTGTTCGTACACCGCGCGGGCGCGGCGCAAGGACAAGGCCTCGTTGTATTCGTCACTGCCGCGTAGATCGGCGTAACCGGTGATCCGGATTACGCCGCCTTTCGCCGCTTCGATCGAGGCCGCTATCTTGGTGATTTCGTCCGCAAACGCTGGCTTCACGGTGTCGCGGTCGGTATCAAACATCACCTGCCCGAGCGTCAGCGTCGTGCCCTCTACGATCGTCTGCGTCGGGACAGCCGGCGTCTGTTTCGGACGCGGCGGCAATTTGACGCCGAAGTCGAAGCGGACCGGCACGCCTTGGGTCACGCGGCGCAGCAGCGGGTTTTCGGTGGTAAACACCGAGCCCGCGGGAAGCGTCGCGGCGTCAACCTTGACCACGAAGTTCTGGCCGCGCTGCGCGTTCGACAGCACCAAACCTTCGAGGTGATAACGACCCTGCGAATCGGTTTCCATGACCAGGCCTTCGACGGTGGCCAGGCGCACGCCCGGAATTCCGCGCTCACCTTCGTCCTGCCAGCCGTTGCCGTTCTGATCGTCGAACACCTTACCGAGGATGCGACTCTGCTCCGTGAGCGGATCGGTGCCGGCATCGGCTATCACCGAGGCGGACGCGGTGTTGGAGACCGCGACCCCACCCTGATATACCGTCGCGCGGTTGGTGTACTCGCCAGCCGGAAGACCAGCGCTGACACGCAGCAGGTAACGAATAGTCGCCGTGCCGCCGACCGGGACGTCAATGCCCGAGAAGGTGATCGGACCGGTGCCACTCGTGGTGCCCTGGTTGTCGGTGTCGATAATCTGCACGCTGCCCTGGACGATGTTGAAGCCTGCTGGCGGCGTATCCACCACCTGTGCGCCAGTCACCGGCAAGTTGCCGATGTTGGACACCACCAATGTGTAGTTGACTAGCGACCCGGGCGAGACACGACTCGGACCGACCGACTTGGTGATCCGCAGTTTGTCATTGAGCGGTGTCAGGCCGATCGTGACCGTTGCCGTATCGCAATCGTTATCTGCGTCGCATATCAGATAGTCAAAGCTGTCGCTACCGATGTAGCCCGGGTTTGGCGTGTAAACAAAGCTGCCGTCCGGATTGAGCACCAGCGTTCCGTTGCTCGGACCAGTACCGACGACCAAGGTCACCGTGCTCGCGCCGTTGCCGGGGGTGTCGTTGGTCAACACATTACCGGTAATCGGAGCGCCCTCGGGACCCGTGTAACTATCGTCGACGCCTACCGGAGCAATGTCGCCGGTGGTGACGGTGACGACCACCGTGGTGGTGGTGCAGTTGGTCGGGTTCAAGGTTTCGCAGATGCGGTAGACCAAGTCGAACGTGCCGC
>JBBSAA010000031.1:0-20375 GCA_038252715.1 Lysobacterales bacterium
AGTCGGAGCCGAAAAATGAAGGCTTTCTCGCCGTCGACTACGGCGTCACCAACGCGCCGGGCGCTGAAACCAAGGCTCTCAAGCCGGGACGGCACCGCGAAATCCAGGGGCACGGACTTTCCCGCGACCAGCGGTGCCCATTGCCGGCGAACGAACTCATCAAAGCCGGCGTCGACCACCAAGCTCGCCGATGGCAGGGGCTTCGACTGCTCGGCGGCGCCACTGCCGGCGCGAAAAAACACCGTGGGTGTCGCGCCCCGACGGGCCAAGCCTTCGACGTAGCCGCTGCGCTGGTCCAGGAAGCGGAAGTCCGGCGCCACCGAGGAGCGCCGGTAGTCCACTTCCTTGCGGCCGAAGGCGGTGCCGTTGGGGCAGCGATAGAGCACTAAGCGCTCCACCGTGCGGCCGGCCTCACTGCGTATCCAGTGCTGTTCCCGGTACAGCTCGGCCTGGGAGGCGGGATCACGGGCGACCCCTTCCTCGAAGATCAAGGCCGCCTGGCCCGCCACGGGCGACAGGGCTAGGAGCAAAACAGCGGCGAGGCGATAAGTGGCGATGGCAGGTCCGAACTCGGGTCTAGAACCTGACTATGCCCTCCGGCCTAGTGTATGGACTGTCAAACGCGGCTAGGATGCCCGGCTTGTGTGGTTTCTCGACTTTCCAGCCAAAGGTGTTTCCATGACGACCCTGATTCGCCGCCCCCGGGCCTCCTTGCTTGCCCTCGCCATCGCCCTTGCCACGGGCGCGCCGATGGCGATTGCCGCTCCGGCGTCGCCGGCCAAGGTCGACATTCCGTTCGAACAGTTCACCCTCCCCAACGGCCTGCGCGTGATCGTGCACACCGACCGCAAGGCGCCGATCGTCTCGGTGAACATCTGGTACCACGTCGGCTCGAAGGATGAGCCGGTTGGCAAGTCTGGCTTTGCGCACCTGTTTGAACACTTGATGTTCCAGGGCTCGGAAAACCACAAGGGCGAATTCTTCGACCCGTTTGAGCTCGCCGGCGCCACCGACCAAAACGGCACCACCAATAGCGACCGCACGAATTATTTCGAGAACGTCCCCACCACCGCGCTCGACATGGCCTTGTTCATGGAATCGGACCGCATGGGCCACCTCACCGGTGCGATCGATCAGGCCGCGCTCGATGAACAGCGCGGCGTGGTGCAGAACGAGAAGCGCCAAGGCGACAACCAGCCCTACGGCCAGAGCTGGGACATGATCTCCAAGGCCACCTATCCGGTCGGCCATCCGTACCACCACACCACAATCGGCTCGATGAATGACCTCAATGCCGCGTCGCTCGACGACGTCAAGACGTGGTTCCGCAGCTGGTACGGCCCCAACAATGCCGTGCTCGTGCTTGCCGGCGACATTGACTTGGCGACCGCGAAGCAAAAGACGCTGAAGTTCTTCGGTGACATCCCGGCCTCGGCGACCCTGCCGGCAAAGCCGGCGATGATCGCGCAGCGCACGACGTCGATCCGCGAGACCACGACCGACCAAGTGGCGCAGACGCGCATCATCAAGGTGTGGAACGTGCCGCAATACGGCGCACCCGACGTCGAGCGCCTGCAGCTGTTGGCGCAAGTGCTCGGCGGCAGTCGCGCCTCGCGCCTCGATCAGCGCCTCACGTTTGGCGACAAAACCGTCGACAGCATCAGCGCCTCGATGGACGCGTCCGAGCTGGGCGGCCAGTTCCTGATCAGCGCCGACGTCAAGCAGGGCGTCGATCCGGCCGTGGTCGAAAAAGCGATCGACGAGGAGCTCAACAAATTGATTGCCAACGGTCCGTCCGCGACTGAACTGGCGCAGGCGCGCACCGTGTTCAAGGCGCGCTTCGTGCGCGGCATCGAGCGCATCGGCGGTTTCGGCGGCAAGGCCGATGCCTTGGCCGAATGCGCGGTCTACACCGGCGATCCCGGCTGTTTCCGGACCTCGCTCGAGCGCATCGAGTCGGCGACGCCGGCCCAGGTCAAGACCGTCGGCAAGCAGTGGCTCAGCCGCGGCGATTACACGCTAACCGTCAACAAGGGCGAGCGCGTTGTAATCGCGGAAGAACCGTCGGCACCGGCTGGCCCGGCGGTGGCCTTGCCTATGCCCGACCCGAAGTTCAAAACCGTGGCCAGCGATCTCGACCGCAGCCAAGGCGTGCCGGTGACCACCAGCTTCCCGACGCTAAACTTCCCGGCGATCCAACGCGGCAAGCTGGCTAACGGCATGACCGTCCTGCTGGCCGAACGCCATGACGTGCCGGTGGTGCAGATGACGATGGAATTCCCGGGCGGTTTCTCGACCGACCTCGGCCGCAAGCTCGGCACCGCTAGCTTCACGATGGGCATGCTCGACGAAGGCGCCGGGCAATACGACACGATTGCGTTTGGCAACCGCGCCGAGTCGCTGGGCGCAAATATCGGCACCGGCGCCAGCCTCGATGCGGCCGCGGCCTCGCTGTCGGCCCTGAGCGAGAACCTCGACGACTCGATGGCGCTGTTCGCCGACGTCGTGCGTCGTCCGCGCTTCGATGAGAAGGAAGTCGAGCGCGTGCGCGCGACTTGGCTGGCTGGCATCAAGCAGGAAAAAACCCGCCCCGGTTCGCTGGCGTCGCGCGCCTTGTTGCCGGCCCTGTACGGCCCCGGGCACCCGTACGCTATTCCGGCCAGCGGCAGCGGTGACGAAGCCTCGATCGCCGCGCTGACGGTGGCGGACATGAAGGCGTGGTACCAGCAGCAGCTGCGTCCAGACGCCGCCACGGTGGTCGTTGTCGGTGATACCACCTTGCCGGCGATTACTGCCCAGCTCGAGAAACATTTCGGTGATTGGGTGGCCCCGCAGTCGGCCAAAGCGACCGTGGCCATCCCAATGGCGAAACTGCCGTCCAAGCCGCGCGTGTACTTGATCAATCAAACCGGCGCCGTGCAGTCCAACATCCTCGCCGGTCAGCTGGTGCCGTCGAGCAAGGACCCGTCGGCGCTCGAGTTCGAAATCGCCAACAGCGTGCTCGGCGGTGAGTTCAGCTCGCGCTTGAACATGAACCTTCGTGAAGACAAGCACTGGGCGTACGGGTCTTACAGCGGCGTGGGCAATGCGCTCGGCCAGCGTCCGTGGACGGCACAGGCCAACGTGCAGACCGACAAGACCATGGAGTCGCTCAAGGAAATGCAGCGCGAGATCACCGACTACGCGGACGGCAAAGCCCCGGCGACGCCGGCGGAAGTAGTCAAGATCCAAGCCACTGAAGTGCGGGGCCTGCCCGGCTCGTATGAAACCGCGCGCGCCGTGCTCGCTGCGATGAGCAGCATCAACCGTTATGGCCGTCCGGACGATTACGTGGTCCAGCGCAAATCGCGCATTGAAGCCTTGACCCCGGCGCAGGTGCAGGCCGCGGCCAAGACCATCCAGCCCGGCGCGCTGACTTGGGTGATCGTCGGCGATCTCGCCAAGATCGAGGCTGGCGTGCGTTCGCTCGGCTTGGGTGAAGTGACGGTGCTCGACGCTAACGGCAAGGCCGTTGCCGCCAAGCAGTAAGTGGCGACTGGCGCGCGGCGGCCACGGGTCGTCGCGCGCCACCGACTCATAGACGATTCACGGCGGGCAGGGCCACAATCCCTCCCGCCGTTTTCTTTTTCTGGAGCTAATCATGCGTTTTGTCGTCTTGAGCGCCGCCGTCGTTTTGTCCTTGTCCGCGTGCACCTTCGTGAAGATGGCGCCCGGCGGCTCTGCGGTGAAGGTGGTGGCGCAAAACGCGACGCTGTCGGCCTGCGAGCGCCGGGGCGAGGTGGAAGTCTCGGTCAAGGACCGACTCGGCCCGTATTCGCGCGACACTCTGCGAGTCAAGGATGAACTGGAAACGCTCGCCCGCAACGAAGCGCCGGGCCTGAAAGCCGACACCGTGCAACCCAAATCTGAACCTGTGGACGGTGTGCAGCGCTTCGTGGCCTGGCGCTGCGGCGGCGCAGCGATCGGCAATGCCAGCCCGGAAGCGGCGCCCAAACAGGGCGCTGAGACCATGCCCCTCAAGCAATAAGCCCGATTTGCGTGACGTTGGCAGCGGTTTAAACCACCTTCGCGACGGTTTAGGTTGAGTAGAACGCCATAAAGCGGTAACTTTCGCGGGTTTCCCCCTAGGTTGCCGCCCCATGCTGTTCACCCACGTCGCCATCGCCGGCCTTGCCCACATCGATGCCCCGCATGCGCTGAGCTCGGCTGATATCAATGCCCGGCTCCAGCCCACGATGGATCGCCTCGGCATCAAGACCGACGTGCTGCAGGACATTGCCGGTATTTTTTCGCGGCGCATGTGGGACGACGAGACCCAGTCTTCCGACGCCGCCACGATGGCTGCCGAGAAAGCCTTGCTGGACGCTGGCGTGCCGCGCGACAAGATTGGCCTGCTGGTCAACACCTCGGTCAGCCGCGACTTCCTCGAGCCGTCCACGGCGTCGATCGTGTCGGGCAACTTGGGCTTGGGCGAGAACTGCCAGAACTTCGACGTGGCCAACGCCTGCTTGGCCTTCCTAAACGGCATGGACATCGCCAGCCGCATGATCGAGCGCGGCGAGATCGAGTACGCGCTGATCGTGGATGGCGAGACCGCCAACCTCGTTTACAGCAAGACTCTCGCGCGCCTGAGCGCGCCCGACGTCACCGAAGAGCAGTTCCGCAATGAACTGGCCTCGCTGACCTTGGGCTGCGGCGCCGCGGCGATGGTGCTGGCCCGCGCCGAACTCGTGCCGGACGCCCCGCGCTACAAGGGCGGCGTGACCAAGGCCGCGACGCAGTGGAACTCGCTGTGCCGCGGCAATTTAGACCGCATGGTCACCGACACCCGCATGCTGCTGATCGAAGGCCTCAAGCTCGCCCAGAAAACTTTCGCCGCGGCCCGCCTCGCGCTGGGCTGGGCGGTTGAGGAAATGGACCAGTTCGTGATCCATCAAGTTAGCCGCGTGCACACCGAGGCCTTCATCAAGGCCTTTGGTATCGATCCAAAGAAAGTGCTGACCATCTTCAACGAGCACGGCAATATCGGCCCGGCCTCGGTGCCGATTGTGTTGAGCAAGCTCAAGGAAATGGGCCGCCTGAAGAAGGGCAACCGCATCGCCCTGCTCGGCATCGGCTCGGGCTTGAACTGCTCGATGGCTGAAGTAGTCTGGTGAGTCACGCCACGCTGAGCGCCGAGCAGGCGCGCGTCCTCGCCAAGGGCCCCTTCCCGGACTATCCGTTCAACCCGCAGCGGTTCAATCGCGGCGGCGGCATCGAGATGAGCTACCTCGATGAAGGCCAGGGCGACCCGGTGGTCATGCTGCACGGCAACCCGTCGTGGAGCTATTACTGGCGCAAGCTGGTGCTGGGACTGCGCGACAACTACCGCTGCATCGTGCCCGACCACGTCGGCATGGGCCTGTCGGACAAGCCGCAGGACGACAAGTACCTGTACACGCTGCAGTCGCGCGTGCTCGACCTCGACCGCCTGCTCGATTCGCTGAATCTCGGTGACAACATCACGCTGGCCGTGCATGACTGGGGCGGCATGATTGGTTTCGGCTGGGCGCTCAAGCACCACGCGCGGGTCAAGCGCCTAGTCGTGCTCAATACCGCCTCGTTCCCGCTGCCGGCCAACAAGCCGATGCCGTGGCAGCTCAAGCTGGGCCGCAATAGTCGACTGGGCGTGGGTTTGATTCGCGGCTTCAACGCCTTCGCGGGCGGCGCCACGCGCCAGGGCGTGATGATGCCGATGTCGTCGGCGGTCAAGGACGCGTATGTCGCGCCCTACGATTCCTGGGCCAACCGCATTAGCACCCTGCGCTTCGTGCAGGACATCCCGCTGGGCAGTGGCGATCGCGCCTGGTCCTTGCTCGAACGCGCCGAGAAAGCCTTGCCCGGTTTCGCCGACCGTCCCGCGTTCATCGGCTGGGGTCTGCGCGATTTCGTGTTCGACAAATCCTTCCTCGACGGCTTCACCACCGCCTTGCCGAACGCCGAGAAGCGCGTGTTTGGCGATGCGGGCCATTACGTGCTCGAAGACAAGGCCGATGTACTGGTGCCGGCGATTCGACATTTCCTCGACGCCCATCCGATCTAGCGTCTCGTCGGAGCGGGCATGACTGCGATGCCGATCGCCTCAGCAAACGAATTCGCGGTCATGCCCGCTCCCACGAAGCCCGCTCCCACGAAGCCCGCTCCTGCGAAGCCCGCTGCCACGAGGACCGCATGATGTCGCCCTGCAACATCGCCGCCACGCTCCCGCGCATGGCCGCAGAACGCGGCGAGCAGGTGGCGATGTATTGCCCCGGATCGCGCGGCGCCGATGGTTTCGCGCGTTACGACATCGCCATTACCTATCGCCAACTGGAGGACCGCTCCAACGCCATCGCGGCCGGGTTGGCGCAGATCGGCATCGTGCGTGGCTTGCGCACGGTGGTGATGGTGCGGCCGTCGCCGGAATTTTTCCTATTGATGTTTGCGCTGTTCAAGCTCGGTGCGGTGCCGGTGCTGGTGGATCCAGGCATCGCGCGTTCCGCACTCAAGCAATGCCTCGACGAAGCGAAGCCCGATGCCTTTATTGGCATCCCGCTCGCGCATGCGGCGCGGCGATTGTTGGGCTGGGCATCGAGCGCGCGCGTTTTCGTCACGGTCGGGCGTCGCTGGTTTTGGGGCGGGGCGACGTTGGCTCAAATCGAAGCGCGCGGTGCCGATGCCGGTCCCCAGTTGGCCAACACCGCGCCGGACGATATGGCGGCGCTGCTGTTTACCTCCGGCTCCACCGGCGTACCCAAAGGCGTGGTGTATCGCCACCGGCATTTCGTGGCCCAGGTCGAGCTGCTGCGCACGGCGTTTGATATTCGTCCGGGCGGCATCGACCTGCCGACGTTTCCGCCGTTCGCGCTGTTCGATCCGGCGCTGGGCTTGACCTCGGTGATTCCCGACATGGATCCGACGCGGCCGGCGCAGGCCGATCCAAAAAAATTGCTCAATGCCATCGAGCGTTTCGGCGTCACGCAATTATTTGGGTCGCCGGCCTTGATGGACGTATTGGCCCGTCACGGTGCGCCACTGCCGAGCGTGCGCCGCGTGACCTCGGCCGGTGCGCCGGTGCCGGCGGACGTGGTGACGACGATGCGCGACTTGCTGCCCGACGATGGCCAATTTTGGACGCCGTACGGCGCCACCGAGTGCCTGCCGGTGGCGGTGATCGAAGGTCGCGAGCTGCAATCGACGCGGCTGGCGACCGAGCGCGGTAGCGGCACCTGCGTCGGCCGACCGGTAGTTGGCAATGTCGTGCGCGTGATCGCGATCAGCGATGCCGCGATTACCGATTGGACGGCCGCCTGTCCGCTACCGGACGGCGCCGTCGGCGAGATCACCGTCGTCGGCCCATCCTCCACCGATTCGTATTTCAATCGGCCGCAAGCCACCGCGCTATCGAAGATTCGCGAAGCGCTGCCCGAGGGCGGCGAGCGCATCGTGCATCGTATGGGCGACCTAGGCTGGTTTGATGACCAGGGACGGTTGTGGTTTTGCGGACGCAAATCTCATCGCGTTGAAACTGCCGCGGGCCCGCTGTTCACCGAGCGGGTGGAACCGGTGTTCAACGTCCACCCGCAGGTGCGCCGTACCGCCTTGGTGGGACTGGGCGCTAAGCCAGCGCAAACGCCGGTGCTGTGTGTAGAGCTTGTGCCCGGCACGGCGCGCGCCGAGCACGCGCGAATTGCCGAGGACCTGCGCGCGCTGGGCGCCGGCCACGCGCACACCGCGTCCATCCAACGAATCCTGTTTCATCCGCGCTTTCCGGTCGATATCCGCCACAACGCGAAGATCGGTCGCGAATTGCTGGCCGCCTGGGCGGCGAAGTAATGAAGGTGCTGGTTACTGGCGGCAGCGGTTTCTTAGGCAGCGCACTGTGCGCGGCCTTGGTCGCGCGCGGTTATGACGTTAGCAGCACCCAGCGCAGCTTCTCCGACGCGTTAGCGCGGCTGGGCGTGCGGCAGGTGCTGGGTGATCTTGCCGATGTCGAGGCGGTAACGGCAGCGTGTAAAGGGCAGGACGCGGTGTTCCACAATGCGGCCAAGGCCGGCGCCTGGGGCAGCTACGAAAGCTATTTCAACGCCAACGTGCTTGGCACACGCAACGTCATTGCCGCCTGCCGCGCCCAAGGCGTCACTCGCATCGTGCACACCTCCACGCCCAGCGTCGTCCACAGCGGCCGCAGCGCGGTCGAAGGCGGCAACGAGATCGACACGCCGTACGGCATGAATTTCAAGGCGCCGTATCCGGCCACGAAAGTCATCGCTGAGCAGGCGATGTTGGCCGCGAACGACGCCAGCTTGGCCACGGTCTCGCTGCGCCCGCGATTGATCTGGGGGCCTGGCGATACCCAACTATTGCCGCGCTTGGTCGAGCGCGCTCGCGCTGGCCGGCTGCGCTTCATCGGCGGCGGCCACAACCGAATGGACACCAGCTACATCGACAACGTCGTGCAGGCGCATCTGGACGCGTTCGATCACCTGGCGCCGGGCGCCGCCTGCGCCGGCAAGGCCTATTTCATTTCCAACGGCGAACCGATGCCGGTGCGCGACATCGTCAACGCCCTGCTGCGCGCGGCGGACGCGCCGGAAGTGACGGCCAGCGTGCCGTATCC
The DNA here is from genome assembly GCA_038252715.1 of Lysobacterales bacterium. Lineage (GTDB taxonomy): Bacteria > Pseudomonadota > Gammaproteobacteria > Xanthomonadales > Xanthomonadaceae > Arenimonas. Next base: position 8,639 of record JBBSAA010000031.1, read on the forward strand.
AATCGCCTATGCCGGTGGTGCAGTGCTCGAGGGCGTTTGGTCCCTGCTGCACCTGGACGGCGAGCCGCCGATGACCCGCTTCCTCGCCGAGCAGCTGTCGACCCCGCATTGGTACGACATTTCTGCCGCAAAACGCGATTTCGGCTATGTGCCAAAAATCAGCACCGCGGAAGGCCTGCGGCGAACCGCCGCCGACTGGCGCGAGCACCACGGCGCACCCCCCACCCCGTAGGAGCCAGCTCGCTGGCGACCCGCTCAGAAATCGTAGGCGCCAGCTTGCTGGCGACAGGTCTGAACCACTCCCCCGCACACGGTTTCTCGCCAGCAAGCTGGCTCCTACCTATGCGGGCCCGCTCCGCACGATTGTCCCGGCACACAGATTCTCGCCAACAAGCTGGCTCCTACACGAGCAGGCGCAGCTACGACCGCTACAATCCCCCCATGAGCGCTAAACCTTCCCCCCTCGATGCCCTTAAACCCCTCGCCGGGCGTGCGCTTGAAATCGCGATCAATCGGCTTGTGGCTTTGGATCCCGACACTCGCGCCGCTGTGGCCCGCCTCGACGGCAAGCGCATTGAGCTGGCGCTTGAAGCGCCGGCGCTCGCGCTGTCGCTACGCGTGCGCGGCGACAAGCTTGAAGTCGGCCCACCCGATGCCGAGCCCGATCCCGACCTCGGCCTGCGCGCAACCTTGGGCGGCCTGCTGTCGCAGCTGCCGTTCGCGCGTCGCGATGGCCACGCGCCGGTGGGCAAGTTGCGCATCAATGGCGACGCCGAACTCGCGCGCACGCTGCAGCAGCTCGCCCAGCGCTTCGATCCCGATTGGGACAAGCCGTTCTCGCAGGCGCTGGGTCCGATCCTCGGGCCGCAGGTTGCGCGGGTCCTGCGGGAAGGTTTCCAAGCCGGCGGGAAATTCGCCCGCAATGTCGCCCGCGACGCCGCCGATTACGTGACCGAAGAATCGCGTGATGTCGTTGCCAAGGACGAGTTGGCGGCGTTCCACGACGACGTCGACAGCCTGCGTGATCGCGCCGAACGCCTGATCGCGCGCGTCACGCGGCTCGATTCGACACCGGGCACCGAGGCATGAGTCGCTCGGCATTTCGCGCCCTGCGCATCGCGCGCGTGCTGCTCAAGCATCGGTTGGACGGGCTGCTCGAGAACACCGTGTTCGGAAAATGGCTATGGCTGCTGCGGCCGTTCTCCGGTGTGCGCGGCGATGAAGCCAACCTGCCGCGCGGCCAACGCCTGCGTTTAGCCCTGCAAGAGCTTGGCCCGATCTTCGTCAAGTTTGGCCAGGTGTTGTCCACGCGCCGCGATCTGCTGCCGCCCGATATTGCGGAAGAACTCAACCTGCTGCGCGACCAAGTCGCGCCCTTTGATGGCGACTTGGCGAAACGCTTGGTCGAAAGCGCGCTAGGAAAGCCGGTAACGGAGCTGTACGCCGCTTTCGACACCACGCCGCTTGCCTCGGCATCGATCGCGCAAGTGCATCCGGCGACGCTGCACGACGGTCGGCAAGTCGTGGTCAAGGTGCTGCGCCCGAATATCCGCAAGCAAATTGAGGCCGACATTGGCCTGTTGCGCACGCTGGCATCGTTCGCCAACAAGCACCATCCGAACGCGGAAAAAATTCGACCGAACGAAGTGGTCAGCGAAATTGAGATGACGCTGTTCGCCGAGTTGGACCTGCAGCGCGAGGGCGCCAACGCCAGCATGATGCGGCGGCTATGGCTCAATTCTGACGATCTGTATGTGCCGGAAGTGCATTGGCCGCTGTCTAGCGAGACCGTGCTGACGATGGAGCGGGTGTCTGGCATTGGCTCGGACGATATTGCCGCCATCGAGGCGGCCGGCATCGACCGTCGCGCCCTGGCCGCAAAAGGCGTGCGCGTGTTTTACACCCAGGTGTTCCGGGATAATTTTTTCCACGCCGATGCGCATGCCGGCAACATTTGGGTGGATGCCACGCGTCCGGACAACCCGCGCTTTATCGCGCTGGATTTCGGCATCGTCGGCCAGCTGCCGGCGCGCGACCAGTACTACCTCGCCGAGAATTTCATGGCGATTTTCCAGCGCGACTACCGACGTATTGCCGAGCTGCATGTCGAAGCGGGCTGGATGCCGTCCAATATTCGCCTCGACGAACTCGAAGTCGCGACGCGCTCGGTGTGCGAGCCCTATTTCACCCGGCCGCTGTCGGACATTTCACTGGCCGAAGTGATGGTCAAGATATTCCGCACCGCGCAGCGCTATGAGTTGACCCTGCAGCCGCAGCTGATCTTGCTGCAAAAGACCTTGCTTAACGTCGAAGGCGTTGCGCGCCATCTCGACCCGAAGCTTGATATTTTTGCCGTGGCCTCGCCGGTGCTGGAAACGATCCTGCGCGAACGCTACAGCCCAAAGACCTTGCTCGCAGAATTCCGCAAGCGTCTGCCCGAGCTGATCACGCAGGCGCCGGACATGCCGCGCTTGGTCCGCGATTGGCTGACCCAGCAAGTCGACGGCCGGCAGTCGCTGCACATGCAGTCCAACGACCTGGCCGAGCTCGCACGCATCTCACGCGAGGGTCAACGCAAAGCGGTGTACGCGATCCTCGGTACTGGCCTGATGATCACCGCCGCGGTGCTATTCACGTTTGATCGCGGCGGCCCGCATTTCCTGTCCCTCACGGCCGCCACCTGGATCGCCGGCGCCGCCGCCATCGGCGCGTTCCTCGCCGCGTGGCCCCGCTCGTAGGAGCCAGCTTGCTGGCGAACAACCCATCCTCGTGGCAATGGCTGCCATTCCTGTAGGAGCCAGCTTGCTGGCGAAGATCCCTGCATCGAGACAATGGTTGGGAACGGGTCGCCAGCAAGCTGGCTCCTACGGGGATGAGCGCGGCAATGAAGGATGACGAATTGATCGAGGTGCTTTTTCAGGACGACCACCTGGCTGTCGTGCATAAGCCGGCGGGGCTGATGGCCCATGCCAGCCCCATGGCGCGTGGCGAGGATGACTTCCTTGATGAGCGCCTGCGGACGCAGTTCAATCGGCCGATTCATTTGATCCACCGCCTTGATCGCGCCACCAGCGGCTGCCTGCTGATCGCGTTTGATCGCGACGTGGCGGCGGCGCTAGGCGCGATCTTCATGTCGCGCGAGGTCGACAAACATTACCTCGCGGTGTGCCGCGGCTGGCCAGAGCCCGAGTTCCGCATTGACCATGACCTCGACGGCGGCCCCGGCAAGCCGGTAAAGAAGCCGGCAAGCACGCGCTTCGTGCGCTTGGCCACGGCCGAAGTTGACACGCCCAGCGCTCAGCACCCGACCTCGCGCTACGCCCTGCTGCGCTGTTCGCCGGAAACCGGCCGTTATCGACAGATTCGCCGTCACCTAAAACATGCGTTTCATCATTTGATCGGCGACTCCAGCCATGGCGACAACCGCCATAACCGGCAATTTCGGATGCACGGTGTGCACCGCATGCTGTTGCACGCGTGGCGGCTTGAATTTACGCACCCAGTGACTGGCGCGGCGGTGCGTGTGATTGCGCCGCTGGACGCTGAATTCCGGCGCGCATTGACCTATCTGGGGATGCCAGAACCGGAATAGGCAAGGTCCTGTCTGGCCCTCCACCAGGGCCGATTATTCTCGCAAGATCGATTCGAACCCAGCGCAAGCACCCACCGCGTCGACGGCGCAAATCCCGTCGCCAGCGTGGCCTTGGCAACGAAGCGTCCACCGCAAGCACGCCACGGTCGTCCCCACGGCACAAGCGCAGGCGCCCCGATCGCGGGATAATAGCGGTCTAGCAATTTTCGGGACGACGCGTGGCCAAGCTCTATTTCTACTATTCGGCAATGAACGCCGGCAAGACCACCACGCTGCTGCAGAGCGCGTACAACTATCAGGAGCGCGGCATGCGCACCTTGATCTTGACCCCGCGCTTGGACAACCGGTCCGGCGAAGGAATCGTTGCGTCGCGAATTGGCCTCAAGGCGCGCGGCATCGTGTTCGAACGCACCGACGATATTGAACGCTTGGTGCGCGCCGATATCGACGCGCACGGCAAGCTTGGCTGCGTGCTGGTCGATGAGGCCCAGTTTTTGTCCAAGGCGCAGGTGTGGCAGCTCAGTGAAGTGGTGGACACGCTCGAGACGCCGGTGCTTGCGTACGGACTGCGCACGGATTTTCGCGGTGAACTATTTGAAGGCAGCCAATACCTGTTGGCATGGGCTGACAATCTGGTGGAAATCAAGACGATCTGCCACACCGGGAAAAAAGCGACGATGGTGGTGCGTGTGGACGGCAACGGCCGCGCGGTGACCGATGGTCCGCAAGTAGAAATAGGCGGCAACGATCGCTACGTTTCGGTGTCCCGCGGCGAGTTCAAGAAAATCATGTCGGGCCTCGGCCAAATTGACCTGCAGCAGCCGTCCCTGCCGCTAGACGACTGATTCGGCTGCCAGCGAGGCGGCTGCTATTGCGGCGCTTCGCAACTGGTGCTCGACAGCACTAAGCGTCGCTGCAGGCGCCGACGTTCGGGTTGGTCGCGGGACGCGCGCGCGACCACCTCACGACGTAGGGTAATGCCGGTGGCCGCGTCGCCCATCCGGCACGACTGTTCCGCGCTCAAGGCCTCAAGCTGCCAACGCAGGCTCAGGTTTTTCGGCTCAAGCGCCAAGGCCTGCTGGGCATCGGCCAAACGCAGGCCCGCATCCGCGGCATTGGCCTGCAGTGCCAAGCGCGCACGCACGACTGCGACGTCGGCGAGCGCCGCCGGAACGATGGGTACGCCGTCGAGTCGATCCAACCACGTGCGCGCGCGCGCGACATCGCCGCGATCAAGCGCCGCGTCGGCGAGCCAGGCGATACCGTGGCCACGGTCGGCTAGACGCCCGGTGAGGCTGTCGATGCAGGCCCGGCCATTAAGGTCACTGGCATCGGCCTTGCCCGCGCTTATCTCAGCAACGGCCAGCCAGCATTGGTCGGTGACATTGGCCGGCAGCTGTTGGTGTAGGCGCCACAGGCGCACGGCATCGGTGAGGGCGGCATCGGCGTCCGCGGGCGCATCACGCTCTAGCGCAATTTGTCCGCGCTGGCTGTCAATGGGCGCAAGCGCTTGATTGTCGGCACCACCGCGCGCAATCAAGGTGTCTTGCGCGATTCGCAGTAGGCGGTCGGCCTCGTCCAGCTGGCCTTTGGCAACCAGCGTGCTGGCCAAGCGAAGCTGGACGACGACGGTGCGCGGATGCTGGGTTCCGAATCGATCAAGCGCGATGTCCAAGGCCTGTCGATACGCCGCTTCCGATTCCAACTGGTTGCCCTGCTGGTCGTAAGCATCACCGAGGCTGCGCCAGATATCCAAGCCATAGGCGTTACGTTCGCTGCCGCCGGCGCGCAGTTTTGCCAGCGCGTCACGCAGCGCACGGATACCTTCGGTAACTTGGCCTTCGTCAATCCGCACCAAGGCAAGGTCAGTCAGGCTTTCTGATTCCAGCAGCGGCGAGCCCTTGCCGACGCGACGCAGCAGCAGGGCCTGCCCGAACAGATCGCGCGCGACGTCGGCGCCGTTAAGCCGCCGATGGCAGCGTCCGAGCTGCGAAAAAAATTCCGCACTTTGCAGTGGCCAAGCACCGGTGCTGTCCTTGGCAATAGCGAGTTGGGGCCCGAGGGCGTTGATGCAGTCCTGCGGTCGCCCCATCTCGCGCAAACTGCGCCCGCGCAGCGCCGCCGACTCCAGCGCGAGGTTTACTGGCACCGCATCGCCGAGACTGCGCAGCACCTGTTGTTGCCGGTCGAGCAGCTCTAGCGTTTCGCCGTCGTCGCCCAAGCCTGCGCGCAGGCGCGCAATCAGGCCCAGCAGCTCAGCGCGTGCACGCGGCTGGTTGGCGAGTTCGGTATCGGCGCGCACCACGCCGGCATCCAATAGCGCGCGCACATCCAGGCCATCATCTTGGCGGCCATCGCCGGTATTTTCAAACAGCGCGATGACAAAATCTTGCATCGCCTGCGCCCGACTGGCTTCGTTGACCGCGCGGGTGGCCTGCCACGACACGATGGCCAGTGCCACCCCCATGACGCCCGTAACGGCCATGCTGAAACCCACGGCAACCGCGTGGCGACGCAGGTACTTATAAATGCGGTAGCCCACGCCCTGCGGACGCGCATGCACCGGCTGGCCGTCGAGATAGCGGCGCAGGTCCTGCGCCAGCGCTTCCACCGACGAGTAGCGCTGTTCGGGCTGCTTATCGAGCGCCTTGAGGATGATGTTGTCGAGGTCACCGGCGAGTTGTCGCACACGTCGACGATCAACGAGTAGGCCGCTGTCGCGAGCCAAACGCGCAACTGCAAACGAGGGCCGATTCGGCTCCGCGCTTAAAATGGCTTCTTCCCAAGCCGCGTCGGTTTGGCGCTCAAGTTCGTACGGGATGCAGTCGGTCAGCAGTTCGTACAGCACCACGCCCAGCGAATACACATCGGTCATCGTAGTGATGACCTCGTGCTTGAGCTGTTCGGGCGCGGCGTAGTGCAGGGTGAAGGCGCGACTGTCGGTCTGGGTAATTTCGGTTTGGTCCATCGCCTGATCGAGCAACTTGGCGATACCAAAATCGAGCAGGCACACTTCGCCCGCGGGCGTCACCAAGATATTGGACGGCTTCAGATCCCGATGCACGACCAAGTTGGCATGGGCGTGGCTGACCGCGGCGCACACTTGCGAAAACAGCTGCAAACGCGTGAGCAGGTCGACGCTGTGTTTGCGCGCGTAGTCGGTGATTGGATCACCGCGCACGTAGTCGAGCGCGAGGTAGGGCTGGCCGTCCTGGCTGATGCCGGCATCGAGCAGGCGCGCGATGTGCGCGTGGCCCAAGCGCGCGAGGATTTGCCGCTCGCGGGTGAAGCGAGCGCGCAAGCCCGCGTCGCCGAGCCCGGGCCGCAGCAGCTTGAGCGCGACACGGCGTTCGTACAGGCCGTCGGCGCGCATTGCCAGCCACACTTGGCCCATGCCGCCTTCACCCAGCGGCGTCACCAAGCGGTAGGGGCCAATTTCCTGACCCGGCTGCGGGGCAAACAGACTGGCGTCGACGATGGGCTGGGACAGAAAGTCGGTGTTGTCGTCTTCGAGCGCCAGCATTTTGCTCAGTTCGTCAGCGAGCTCGGGGTGCTGACGCGTGATCTCATGCAGCCGGCGCGAGCGGCTCTCGCCGGTCAGGTCCAGCAGTTCATCGATCAGCGGCGATATCCGCGTCCAGCGATCGCCCGGAGAGGACACTGGCTCAGCCCTGCAGCGAAGCCAGCAGGTACATCCGGGCCTTCTGCCAGTCGCGACGAACGCTGCGCTCGGAGCGCTTGAGCAGGCCGGCGATTTCCGCCTCGGACAAGCCAGCGAAATAGCGCAGCTCCACCACTTGCGCCAGCTTGGAATCGACATTGGCCAAGCGGGTCAGGGCGGTATCGAGCCCCAGCATGTCCTCGTCCAAGCGCATACCGCCGCCCAGGTCCTCAGGCAGGTCAGTGACGCGGTGCAGGTCACCGCCGCGTTTAACCGCGAGGCGCTGGCGCGCGTAATCGACTACTACGCTGCGCATCGCCGACGCGGCATACGCGAAAAAATGCGCGCGGTCTTCGAACTCGGCGTCGGCGCGGCCAACCAAGCGGATATAGGCCTCGTGGACCAAGCCGGTGGCGTCGAGGGTATGACCGTTTTGCCCACCCAGCTGGCGCCGGGCCATGCCGTGCAGCTCGCGGTAAAGCGTGGACAGCACGCGATCAAGGGCACTGCGGTCCCCACCGCGTGCCGCACTCAACCACTGCGTGATTTCTGCCGATTCGCTCATCGTCCCCAGGCCCGCACTGACAGGTCGCCGACACTATAGCCTGAACGTGACGGATATCACGCCCGCGTCGCGGCTATCGGGCGGGACAAGCGCGGTGATGGGCCAGCAACTGTGTGCGTTAGGAACAATTGCTGCAGCGCAACGCAATCCAACTTCTACCGGCGCCTCAGCCTTGGCAGCGCGAACACCAGGCGCTGGCGCGGCTACCGATGCGCGTGTCGCGAAGTTTTCGGCCGCAGGTCTTGCACGGCTCGCCCTCGCGCCCGTAGACGAACAGCTCCTGCTCGAAATAGCCCGGCGCGCCGTCGGCGTTGAGGAAGTCGCGCAGGGTGGTGCCGCCGCGGCGGATGGCATGCGCCAGGATGTCCTTGACCGCATCGGCGAGCAGCACGTAGCGGGCGCGGCTGACCGAACCGGCGGTGCGGGTGGGCGCGATGCCGGCGCGAAATAGGCTTTCGGCGGCATAAATGTTGCCGACGCCAACCACGATGGCTTGGTCCATCAAGAAAGTCTTGACCGGCGCGCGACGGCCACGGCTGCGCGCAAACAAATAGTCGCCGTCGAAGTCCTCTGACAGCGGCTCCGGCCCCAATTCGCGCAGCAAGTCGTGCACGGCGCCGGCAGGCTGCCAGAGCAGGCAGCCAAACCGGCGCGGATCGGTGAAGCGCAGCACGCGCCCCGAATCCAGCGCGAGGTCCACGTGGTCGTGAGTCGCCACCGGCGTCTGCGCCGGTAGCACTCGCAACATGCCCGACATCCCCAAATGCAGCAGGGCGCTGCCCGGTTCGGTGTCGAGCAACAGGTATTTCGCCCGACGGCGGATACCGAGGATGGCTTGGCCGGGCAAAAGCGCCGCTACTTCGGGTGGGATGGGCCAGCGCAAATCTGGCCGACGCAGGGTCACGCCGGTTATGCGGCGATCGAGCAGGTGCGGCGCCAGGCCGCGCCGCGTGGTTTCTACTTCGGGCAGCTCGGGCATGCCGCCAGTGTAGCGTCGGTCCCGCCTGCGGTTGGACTCCCGACGGCCCGAAACCCGGCCAAGACGAACCGCCTTCACCGGCCATTCAAGCAACGAGGACGTATCTTATGAACAAGCTTCAGGTGGGTTAACGCCCCGGTTGCCTGCTTCGTCCGCCGGGCGAAGGCCCGGGACACCGGGGATGTCAGTTCGAAAAGGGAGGTTTTCGATGCGTGCCTTGACCAGATTCTTCTTGCTAGCCCTCGTTTGTTTCGTCGCCTTGCCGGCACCCGTGCTGGCCCAGAGCCTGCCGCCGGGCAGCTATCTGGAGACCTGCACCAAGCCCCGCGTGGACGGCGGCTGGAGCGGGAACTACCGCGGCACCCTGCGCGCCGATTGCCCCGACAACCGCAATCGCTACAAATCCACCAGCATCAGCGCCGACTGCGATGGCGATATCGCCAACAACAACGGCCAACTGCAGTGCTCGCGCTACAGCAGCATCGGCGGCGGCAATTTGCCCCCGGGCAGCTACCGCCTGACCTGCTACGGCTCGCGCGTCAGCGGCAGCACGCTGCAGTCGACCTGCATGGACAACTACAACAACCGGCGCAATACCTCGATCAGCGTGAACAGCTGCCGGGGTCGCAATATTGCCAATGACAATGGCCGCTTGGTTTGCACCAATTTGGCCACGTCCGGTTCGTACCAGCAGACCTGCGACAGCGCCACGCTCAACGGCAACACCTTGAGCGCCCGCTGCATCGATAGCAATCGCTATCCGCGCCGTACTTCGCTCAACATCGCCAACTGCCGCGGTCGCGACATTGCCAATATGGAAGGCCAATTGGTGTGCTCGAACGGCAATGGCTATGGCAATGGCGGCTGGAACGGCGCGGGTGTCCCTCCGGGTTCGTACCAGCAGACCTGCAGCAACGCGTACATGAGCGGCGTCACGCTGACCGCTACCTGCCGCGACCAGTACAACGGCAGCCGTGTGGTCAGGCTCGACACCAGCAATTGCCAAGGCCGGGACATCGGCAATGACAACGGCAACCTGCGTTGTGATGGCTACGCCAGCAACAATAATAATGGCGGCGTGCTGCCGGGTAGCTATCAGCAAACCTGCAATGGCGCTTACATGCGCGGGAACAGCCTGACCGCTACCTGCCCGGACCAGCGTGGACGCTACAAGCGCACCACCCTCAACACCGCCAGCTGCCGCGGTCGCGACATCGCCAACCGCAATGGCAAGCTGACCTGCAACACCTGAAACTGAACACCCCGGGCGCCATGGTCATCATGGCGCCCGTTTTGGGCTTGCGGACCGCAAAAACCGCCTCCATACGATAAATCAGGGTGACGCCGTCGAATTGGGCGGGCATCATGACTCTCTGCGCCGGTCCCCGGCGCTTTTGTATGTCCCTCATGGAGCTCCGTCCGATGTTGTCCGCTGTTCTTGACTGGCTGTCCCGTGGCCTGACCCAAGCCGCCTACTGGCAGATGGCTATCTATTTCCTGGTGATGGTGCAGCTGACCATTTTCACCACCACCCTGTACTTGCACCGCAGCGCTACGCATCGCGGCGTCGACTTCCATCCGGCGGTGGCACACGCGTTCCGCTTTTGGTCCTGGCTGACGATGGCGATGGTGACCAAGGAATGGGTCGCCGTGCACCGCATGCACCACGCGAAATGCGAAACCGCCGAAGATCCGCACAGCCCGCGTTTCCACGGCATCAACCAAGTGCTGTGGCGCGGCGTCGAGCTGTACCAAGAAGCACGGCTAGACAAGGCGATGCTGGAAAAGTACGGCAAGGGCACGCCTGACGATTGGCTGGAGCGCAACGTCTATACCCCGCGCGCCACCTTGGGCCCGGTATTGATGCTGGTGATCAGCGTCGCGCTGTTTGGTTTGCCGGGCCTGTTCATGTGGGCGCTGCAAATGGCGTGGATTCCGTTCTGGGCCGCGGGCGTCATCAATGGTCTCGGCCACTGGTGGGGCTACCGCAATTTCGACACCCACGACACTGCCACCAACCTCACGCCGTGGGCGTTCTGGATTGGCGGCGAAGAGTTGCACAATAATCACCACGCGTTCCCGAGCTCGTCGAAATTTGCGCTACGCAAATTTGAATTTGATATTGGTTGGGTCGCGATCAAATCGCTGCGTCGCCTTGGCTTGGCGAAGGTGCTGCGCATTGCCCCGGAATTGAACGTGCGCCCGAACATCTCGGTGCCCGATGCCGAAACCTTGCGCGCGATGATGGCGCACCGCTGGCAGGTGGCGACGGACTACTTTACGGCCGTGCTCAAGCCGCACCTGCGCGCTGAAGCCAGCGAGTTGCCGCGTCGTCTGCGCCGCGCGTTCCGCAGTGACGGTCGTTGGCTCGATGCCGCCCATCGCGAAAAGCTGCAGGCCTTCGTCGAGCAGCGCCCGAACCTGGCCACGCTGATGGCGTTCCGCCAGCGCTTGCTGGCCATCTACGAGCTCAAGAGCGCCGAGATGGACGCCAAGATGGAGGCGCTGCGTGCCTGGTGCCACGACGCCGAGGCCTCGGGCAACCGCGCGCTGCAGGAGTTCTCGATGCGCCTGAAGGGTTATGCCTTGGTGCCGACACGAGGCTAAGGCACTAGCCGTCATCACTCAATAAAAGCCGCCCACTGGGCGGCTTTTTTTGTGGTCCGGACGGTGGGCATTCATTGTGGCGTAAGCCTTTCGGGGGGAAGCTGTCATCAGCAGTCAAAGGGAGAGGGGATCATGAGGCTTCGACTTATTCTTGCGCTGACCGTTGCGGCCTCGGTCGGCTTCGGCGCCGACGTTGCCGCCAAAGAAAAAACCGGCACGAGTGACACCAGTCAACGCATGCTCGATCGTATGGATCGCAATGTTGACGGCCAGATCAGCGCCGAGGAATACCGCAACGCGATGATGCGGCGTTTCGACGCCCGCGACACGGAC
>JBBSAA010000032.1:0-19821 GCA_038252715.1 Lysobacterales bacterium
CCCTCAGTCTCCGGACTGGGGGATTTGTTTTTGGGCGATACAAAACCATCGCGAGATACGGCATCGCTGTAGACGCTTCGGCACCTAAGCGCGGTCAAGCTACTAAGCAGGGGCTTGCCACACAACCTCAGTAGGCATGGTCATCGCCAGGGTTTTTTTATTCCTCAAATCCCTCAGCCTCACGGCTGGGGGATTTGTTTTTGGGCGATACAAAACCATCGCGAGATACGGCATCGCTGTAGACGCTTCGGCACCTAAGCGCGGTCAAGCGACTAAGCAGGGGCTTGCCACACAACCTCAGTAGGCATGGTTTTATTGAAGAAAGCACAGCCCCGTCTCGAAAGAGACGGGGCTTTGTCTTTATGGGCCTTTAAAGAGTCCGCACTAGACGCTTCGACACCTAAGCGCGGTCAAGCGGATAACCAGGGGCTTGCCTTGAGACTTCCGTAGGCATGGTTCTATTGAAGAAAGCACAGCCCCGTCTCGAAAGAGACGGGGCTTTGTCTTTGTGGGAGACGAAAGCGCTACATGCGGTGACATCGCTCTAGACGCTTCGGCACCTAAGCGCAGTAAAGCGGATAACCAAGGGCTTGCCATGAGACTTCCGTAGGCATGATCACGGTGCGGATCGTAAGGCTCTTGCACCGTGCGGCGCCTTACGAATTGCGACTCGGCGAAATCGATTGCGACTCAGCGCAGCGCATAACCAAACTGCTGTCGGAACTGCTCGGAGAACTCGGCGAAATCAAAGCGTTGGTTCTGCGGGCCCAGATTCTCGATCTTCAGCGCGCCCATCAGCGATGCAATTCGCCCTGTCGTGGCCATGTCCATGCCGTTCATCCAACCGTAGATCAGGCCGGCGCGGTAGGCGTCGCCGCAGCCAGTCGGATCCACCACTCGCATCGCGGTTGCTACCGGAATCTGCAGGATGCCGCCACCCTTCGTGTGGACCTCGGAGCCGGCCGGGCCGCGCGTTATCAAGTACGCCTGAACGCGCTCGGCAATCTGTTTCTCACTCAGCCCGGTCTTGTCTTGTAGCAGGTTCGACTCGTAGTCGTTGACCGTGACATAGGTGGCCTGCTCGATCATGCGGGTCAGCTCTTTGCCGTTGAACAGTGGCATGGCTTGGCCCGGGTCGAAAATGAACGGGATATCGAGCTCAGCAAACTCTTCCGAGTTCTGCAGCATCGCCTCATAGCCGTCCGGCCCAACAATGCCGAAACCCACGTCTGCGACGTCCCGCACATGGTTCTCATAGGAACGCATCATCGCGCCCGGATGGAAGGCCGTGATCTGGTTGTCGTCGAGATCGGTGGTAATGAAGGCTTGGGCGGTGAACAGGTCGCCAAGCTCCTTGATGTGGTCCATTCGGATGCCACAGGCCTCAAAGTGTTCACGATACGGCCCGAAATCCTGGCCCACCGTGGCCATTGGGATCGGATTGCCGCCCAGCAGCTTGAGGTTGTAGGCAATGTTGCCGGCGCAGCCGCCGAATTCCCGGCGCATCCGAGGCACCAAGAAGGACACATTCAGGATGTGCACTTTGTCGGGAAGGATGTGATTCTTGAACTGGTCCGGGAACACCATGATGGTGTCGTAAGCGAGGGAACCACAAATCAGGGCGGACGGCATGGGCAAGAACCTCGACTAGAACGCCGGCAAGCCCGGCCACAAAGGACGCCATGGTAGCGCAAACGCCCGTTGCCGAGCCCAAATTACCGGAAAAACACGTGGACTTTTCCTTGCCCGCGAAGGGGGCGGTTGATACCCTTACCACTCTATAAAACCCCTTTCCAGCAGGCTCCCCCTCGATGTTTAAGTACCTGCGCGGCCTGTTTTCGAACGATCTTTCGATCGACCTCGGCACCGCCAACACCCTGATTTACGTCCGTGGCCAAGGAATCGTGCTCAACGAGCCGTCCGTGGTTGCCGTCCGCCATAGCAATGGCCTGCGCGAAGTCGCCGCCGTCGGTGCCGAGGCCAAGAAGATGCTCGGCCGCACGCCCGGCAACATCACCACGCATCGGCCAATGAAGGATGGCGTGATCGCCGACTTCACCCACACCGAGGAAATGCTCAAGCAGTTCATCCGCAAGGTGCACACCTCGCGCTTCCTGCGTCCCAGCCCGCGCGTCCTGATCTGCGTGCCCTGCGGATCGACCCAGGTCGAGCGCCGCGCGATCAAGGAGTCGGCTGAAGAAGCCGGTGCCCGCGAGGTGTACCTGATCGAAGAGCCGATGGCCGCCGCGATCGGCGCCGGTATACCGGTTGATGAAGCGCGTGGCTCCATGGTCATTGATATCGGTGGCGGCACCTCAGAAGTGGCGGTGATTTCGCTCAACGGTATCGTGTACGCACAGTCGGTACGTATCGGTGGCGATCGCTTCGATGAATCCATCATCAGCTACGTGCGTCGCAACCATGGCACCTTGATTGGCGAAACGACCGCCGAGCGCATCAAGCTCGAGATTGGCAACGCGTTCCCGCAGGCGCAGGTCCGCGAGATGGAAGTCTCCGGCCGAAACCTCGCTGAAGGCGTGCCGCGCATGATCACGATCAACACCACCGAAGTGCTTGAAGCTCTGCACGAGCCGCTGGCCGGCATCATCAGCGCGGTCAAGCAAGCCTTGGAACAAACGCCGCCGGAATTGTGTGCCGACGTTGCCGAGCGCGGCATCGTCCTCACCGGTGGCGGCGCCTTGCTCAAGGACATCGACAAATTGATTTCCGAGGAAACCGGTTTGCACGTGCACGTGGCCGACGACCCCTTGACCTGCGTGGCGCGAGGCGGTGGCCGTGCCTTGGAATTGATCGACATGCACGGCAACGATTTCTTTTCGGCCGAATGACGAGAAACCTCACGAGGGCGCGAGTGGTTTTTGGCTCGCGCCATCGTCGAGTGCACCGCCTTCTTCCTGCCGCCGGCGCGTGATTATCCGGCTCGTCCGCGGCCCAGCCCGCGCTACCTTGTCCCTGTGCCGGAAATCGCCGAGTGCCTCCTGCCGGTAAATCCCCTCCCCGACTAGGCGACAGCGCAACAGCCACGCTGCCGCTGATGGCCTACCTCGCGTTGGCGATTGGTTTGCTGGCCGCGGATCATCGCGGTGGTTACGGGCAAATTGTGCGCCAGAATCTTTCCTGGCTGACCGGCCCGGCCTGGTGGGTTGCGTCAGCGCCGACGCGCTTGTTTGACGCATCGAAAGACGGCCTCGCCTTGCGCAGCCAGTTGCAGCAAGAAAACGCCAGCATGCGGCGCGACTTGGAAGTGGCATCGGCGCGACTGAACCGACTCAGCGCCGTCGCCGAGGAAAACCGGAGACTGCGCGATCTGTTGGGCGGCACGCGCGGCTTCCGGCTTAACGTGCAGCTCGCCGGCATCTTGGATGTTGACTTGGATCCTTACCGGCAGCGCGTCGTGCTCGATGCCGGCAGCGACAGCGGCGTGCATGTAGGCCAAGCCCTGATCGATTCCGGCGGCGTGCTCGGACAGGTGGTCGAAACCAGTCGTCGGCGTGCCACCGCCTTGTTGCTGACCGATCCTGACCACGCGGTGCCCGTGCAGGTGGCGCGCACCGGATTGCGCGCCGTTGCTTTCGGAACCGGCAGCACGGAATCGCTGGTGTTGCCCAATATTCCGCAAAGCGCAGAGGTTCGCGTTGGCGACGTGCTGGTGACGTCGGGTATCGGCGGGCGTTTCCCCGCGGGCTTTCCGGTCGGCGTGGTGAGCGCCCTGCATCCGGATGCCACCGGCCTGTTCGTCGTTGCCGATGCGAAGCCGGCCGCGCATTTCAACCGCGGCATGGAAGTGCTTTTAGTTAGCAATTTGCCCGCCGACATCGACATTGGCCCGCCGGCACCGCCGGGCGTTCGTCGCACCGTCACGCCGGCACCCGCCGCCGAGGCCATTCCAGCACAGTCCAAGCCACCAGCAGAGAATGCGCCTACAGCGAAGCCGCCGGCGACCACGACAGGACCGGCCCGATGATTCGCGCCCCGACGCCTTGGATGCTCTATGGCGGCCTGTTGGTCGGCATCGTCTTTGCATTAATTCCGTTGCCGGCCGGCGTGGCGGAAGCGCGCCCGTACTTGTTGGCCTTGTTGGTCGCGTACTGGACGATGGAATCGCCGGCCACCTTCGGCTTGGGCACCGCGTTCGCCACCGGCTTGATTGCCGATGTCGTCACCGCCAGTCCGCTGGGCGAGCAAGCGCTGCGTCTGGTCGTGCTGTCCTTCCTCGTGCAGCGGTTCCGCGCACGACTGCGCTTTTTCCCGCTGTGGCAGCAGGCATTGGCGATCGGCATGTTGCTGCTCAATGACCGCATCATCGTCACGCTCGTGCAGCTCGCGCTTGGTGCGCCGGCGCCTGGTTGGACCAGCTGGCTTGCACCGGTGCTGGGAATGGCGATTTGGCCCTGGCTGTTCGTCTTGTTGGACCTAGCGCGCCTGCGCTTGCGCGAGCGGGGCTGACGGTCACCATGGCGATACGTAGCCGCCGGCAGCAGATGAAGAATCCGCATCTGGAAGCGGATCAATTCCAGCGCCGCGCCGCGGTCGGATTCGTCGGCATCGCCTTGGCCATGATTGGGCTGAACCTCGGTTATTTCAGGCTGCAAGTCATCCAGCACGAGGAATACCGCACGCGGGCCGAGGGTAATCGCATCAAGCCCCGACCGATCGTGCCGGCGCGTGGCCTGATCTACGATCGCAACGGCGAACTTATCGCCGACAACGTTCCTGCCTACCGCTTGGAAGTCGTGCCCGAGGAAACCAAGGACCTCAAGCAGACCTTGGCTGGCCTGCGTGAGTTGGTTGCGATTAGCGACGATGATCTAGAACAGTTTGACCAGACCCGCCGCGCCACGCGCGGGTTCCGCGCCGTCGCACTCAAGCTCCGATTGAGCGAAGAAGAGCGCGCTCGCTTGGCAGTGAACCGATTTCGGTTTCCCGGTGTCGATGTCGTGCCCTACTTGACGCGTCGGTATCCGGACAACGAGTTATTCGCGCATGTCATTGGCTACGTCGGCCGATTGGATGCCCGCGATTTGGAAGCGCTCGGTGACAGCAAGTACGCCGTGCTCAGCCATGTTGGTAAATCGGGGCTGGAGCGCTCCTACGAGGAGCAACTGCGCGGCGAGATTGGTTACGAGAATGTCGAGCAAAACGTGGAAGGCCGCGTGCGTCGCGTCGTCAACCGCGTGCCGGCGAAAGCCGGCGCCGATTTGCAGCTCAGTATCGATGCCAACCTGCAGCGCGCCGCGGTGCAGGCGTTTGGCGAACTCGAAGGCGCCGCCGTCGCGGTTGATCCGCGCACCGGCGAAGTGCTGGCCATGGTCAGCTTGCCGATGTTCGATCCGAACCTGTTCGTCAACGGCATTTCCCACGTCGATTACAACCGACTAATGAAAGATCCCGCTGCGCCGCTGTTTGATCGCAACCTGCACGGCGGCACCTTGCCGGGTTCGACGATCAAGCCGCTCTTGGGCCTAGCCGGGCTGGAATCGGGCCTGCGCCGACCCGAGGACAAGACACTTTCCACCGGTGAATTCCACTTGCCCGGCGTGGCGCGCGGCTACCGCGACGCGCACGCCGGTGGCCATGGCTGGGTGGATTTGCGTGAGTCGATCGCGCAATCGGTCAACACCTACTACTACAAGCTGGCCGTCGACATGGGCATCGCGCGCGTGGACGAGTACATGCGCAAGTACGGCTTTGGTGCGCCAACCGGCATCGACATGATCGGCGAAAGCAGCGGCATCCTGCCGTCGCCGGAGTGGAAGCGGAAGCGCTTCAAGCAAGACTGGTATCCGGGTGATACGGTCAATACCGGCATCGGCCAAGGCTACTGGGTAACTACGCCCTTGCAGCTGGCGCAGGGCACCGCGTCGATTGCTGACGGCGGCTTGCGTCGTCGCTTGCATCTGGTGCGGTCCACGCGCCACGGTTTCCAAGAAGCCTGGCAACCCCAGTCGCTGCCGCCGGGTGTTCGCATCTCCAACAATCCCGGCAATATCAAAGCCGTGCAGGAAGGAATGTTGGGAGCGATTTACGGCGCGCACGGTACGGCGCGCGCGATCGGCGTCGGTGCGCCCTACCTCATCGCCGGAAAGACCGGCACTGCCCAACGCGCGAGCCGTGTCGGCAATGTCAGCTTGAATCCGCACAACCTGCCGCTGAACCAGCGACATCAGGCGCTGTTTATTGCCTATGCGCCGGCCGATAACCCCACCATCGCGGTGGCGGTGGTGGTCGAACACGGCGGATTCGGTGCGACGTCGGCGGCGCCGATCGCGAGGAAAATAATGGACGCGTGGCTGGTCAAGCCCGCGCCTGACACCGCGACGCCCGATGGCAATGCGACCGTGACCAAGCCAAGCGTCCTGCGCAATCGCGCTGTCGTGCCGGCGCCGCCTGCGCCTGTCGACCAGGTGGATCCGCCATGATTACTTGGCTGCGCGACTGGACTGCCGAGCTCTTGGACAAGATTGACTGGCCGCTGCTAGTGGCGCTGTCTGGGGTCATGATCGCGAGCCTGGTCGTGCAATACAGCGCCGGCGGCGGCGAGATGCGCGCGGTTTACTCGCAGGGCGCGCGGTTCTTGATTGGTATCGCAGCGATGGTTGTCGTGTCACGCATGCCGCCGTCGAAACTGCGCATGTGGACGCCGATTGCCTTCGCTTTTACGCTGGCGCTGATGCCGCTGGTATTCGCGTTTGGCTCTGGCCGCAGCGCGCGTCTGTGGATCAACCTCGGCGTGTTCTACCTGCAGCCGGGCGAATTGCTCAAGATTACCGTGCCGATGATGGTTGCCTGGTACTTGCATCGCACTACGCTGCCGCCCAAGTGGGGCACGCTGGCGGTGTGCGCGCTGATCATCGGTGTGCCGGTTGCGCTGATCGTCAAGCAGCCCGATTTGGGCACCGGCATGCTCGTTGCCGCCTCGGGCGCGTTCACGGTCTTTCTCGCGGGTTTGGCGTGGTGGCGAATTGGTTTGTTCGTCGGGCTTGGGCTCGGTAGTTTGCCGGTGGCTTGGCAATTCCTGATGCAGTATCAAAAAGACCGCATCCTGACCTTCCTCAATCCCGAAAGTGATCCCTTGGGTACCGGTTGGAACATCATCCAATCCAAAATCGCGATTGGTTCAGGCGGCTGGTTCGGCAAGGGCTGGGGGCAGGGCAGCCAAGCGCATCTGGATTTCCTGCCCGAGCACACGACGGATTTTGCGTTCTCGGTCTTGTCTGAAGAATGGGGCTGGGTTGGGGTCACGGTACTGTTCTTGTTGTACCTGTTCATCATTGGTCGCTGTTTGTGGATTGCCGCCAACGCCCGTGACGGCTATTCGCGCCTGCTCGCTGGCTCCCTGGCGATGACCTTCTCGGTCTACGTCTTGGTCAATGGCGCGATGATTGCCGGCCTGCTGCCCGTGGTCGGCGTGCCGATGCCCTTGCTCAGCTATGGCGGCACATCGGCCGTGTCCCTGCTCGCTGGCTTTGGCATCGTGATGTCGGTGCGAGCCCATCGTAAATTCATGTCCTGAGGTCGTCTGACGCCCTGTGGATCGCGTGATACATTGACCCTGAATTCCCGCTGCGAAACTCATGCGAATCTATTCCGTTCTCCTTCCCGTCCTGCTCGCCGCCGCCCTTCCGGGCTGCAGCGATGCCACCAAGAAAACGCCGCCGCCGCCGGCCGTGGCCGCTGCACCGTCGCCACCGTCGGCACCCGCGAGCCGGGTCCCGCCGTCGCCGCCGGTCGCCGCGACCGAAGCGCCAGCGCCACTGTTGCCCGAGCAGGTCAAAGCGGCCTTCATCACCGACTCGGCCAAGAATTTCGGCCTCAGCACGGCAGAAGTCGAGGGTTGGCTGGCGCAGGCGAAATACCGGCAGAGCATCGTCGACGCGATGTCGCGTCCGGCCGAGTCCGTCAAGCCGTGGAAAGACTACCGCACGATCTTCCTGACCGACGCGCGTATCCAGCAAGGTCGCGCCTTTTACGCGAAGAACCGCGAGCAGCTGCTCAAGGTTCAGGCGCAGACCGGCGTACCGGCTGAATACATCGTTGCCATTATTGGCGTTGAAACCAGCTATGGCCGCATCACTGGCAACTACCGTGTGCTCGATGCGCTATACACGCTGGGCTTTTATTACCCGTCCAGCGGCAAGCCCGAGCGCGTTGAATACGAGCGCACCCGCGGCAAGTTCTTCCGCGACCAGTTGGCGCAGGCGATCGTGCTAGCCAAGGAAAACGGCCTGGACCTAGCCACGCTCAAGGGCAGCTATGCCGGTGCGATGGGCTGGGGGCAGTTCATGCCGTCGAGCTATCGCGATTTTGCCAAGGACGGCGACGGCGACGGCCGCCGTGATTTGTTCTCGAATTTGCCCGACGTGTTTAGTTCGATCGCCAACTATTTCCTTGCCCACGGTTGGCAGCCTGGCCTGCCGCCGTTCGTCGCAGCAACCGCCGATGCCAATGCCGCGCCCTTCGTACCCGAAGACTTCGTGTCGCGCTATACGCTGGCTGATCTCGCAGCGCGAGGCTACCGTCCAGCCGGCCCCAATGCGCCTGCGCAGCCAGTCACCTTGCTCACGCTCGAGGGCAGCAATGGCCCGGAGCACTGGCTCGGATACAAGAATTTCTACGTCATCACCCGCTATAACCGCTCGCCGATGTACGCGATGGCGGTTTATCAGTTGGCGGGCGAAATCGCCGCCGGCACAGGCACTGCCGGCGCGCCATGAAGATTGGGTTTGCCGCCGTCGCGGTGCTGTTGTTGGCCGCGTGCGCCAGCACGCCCAAACCGCCGGCGTCTTCGGCGTATGCCGCGCCCCAGTCGCCAGCGTCGTCCAGCTCCGCGCTCCCGCCCAATCCGTGCGCGCCCACGCGGATCCACCGCGACAGCGATTACACCGCCGGCGGCCTGTATGCGCCGGGCGTCTCGGACGCTGGCCCGTCGGCGCCGATCGATGTCAGCGGCATCGCCGAACCGGTGCCGCGCGACGAACCAAAATCCCGCTATGGCAATCGCTCGCCGTACGTGGTGCTCAACAAAAAATACACCGTGCTCGACAGCGCTGAAGGGTATGTCGAGCGCGGCATCGCGTCTTGGTACGGCACCAAGTTCAACGGTCGCGCGACCTCCAGCGCTGAGATCTACGACATTTGTTCGTTCACGGCGGCGCACAAGACCTTGCCGCTGCCCAGTTTCGCGCGCGTGACCAACCTCGACAATGGCCGCAGCGTCATCGTTCGCGTCAATGACCGCGGGCCATTCCATTCCGGACGCATCATCGACCTCAGCTACGCTGCTGCTTCGCGCTTGGGCGTCGACAAAACGGGCACCGCGCACGTGGAAGTGCGCGCAATCACCGGTGGCCAGGAAGCGTCCGGACCGGCGCCGGTGATCGTGTCGACACCCAGTCCGCCGATGCAGCGTCCGAGCACGTCGGTGCCGCCTTCAAGCACGGGCCCGCAGCGCGTGCAGGTCGGCAGCTTTGCCGACAAAGGCAATGCGCGACGCCTCGCTGATCGTTTGGACGCGGCTGGCATTGGTGACGTCGGCATGGACGCCATCGAGGTCAACGGCCGCGACCTATGGCGCGTGCGCATCGGACCCGTGGCCTCGGATGCGCTGCCAAGCCTGCTAGAACGCCTGCATGACCTAGGCATTACCGGCGCGCGCCTATTCAGTGAATAGCAAGTAAAATACCTTCATTCCGCGCCGCTGGCGCACCGAGTTTCGGAGTCAAACATGCGTTTCCCCCGCGTCATCCTCGCCGCACTAGGCGCTACCTTGATGGCGGCTGCCGCTGCCCAAGCGCCGACGCCCACGATCCCAACGGCAGATGTCGCCGCGCCGGCGGCCTTGCCCACGCCGCCGCCGCCTGTCCCCGTTGATGCCAAGGCCTGGCTGCTGATGGATTTCGACACCGGCCAGATCCTTGCCGGTGAAAACATCGACGAGCGCCTTGAGCCCGCCAGCATCACCAAGGTAATGACGTCCTATGTGGCTGCCGCTGAAATCCGCGCCGGCAAGGTCAAGGCCGATGACATGGTGACGATCAGCGAACGCGCTTGGCGCGAGGGCGGTGCCGGCACCGACGGCAGCTACAGCGGTTTCGATCTGGGCAGCAAGGTCAAACTGTCTGAAATTGAAAAAGGCATGTCGATCCAGTCCGGCAACGACGCGGCGATCGCGATTGCCGAGCACGTTGCGGGCAGCGAGGATTCGTTCGCGTCACTGATGAATTCTTATGCCGCGCGCATCGGCATGAAGAACAGCCACTTCGTCAATGCGCATGGCCTCAGCGCCGAGAACCACTATTCCAGCGCGCACGACCTCGCCCTGCTGGGTCGCGCGATGATCCGCGAGTTCCCGGAAACCTACGCCTACAACAGCGTCAAGGAATACACGGTCGGCGCGATCACCCAGCGCAACCGCAACTCGCTGCTGTGGCGCGAAGGCAGCGGCATCGACGGCATCAAGACCGGGCACACCTCCAAAGCCGGCTACTGCCTGTTGGCCTCGGCCAAGCGCGGCGAGCAGCGTTTTATCTCGATCGTCATGGGCATCGAGAGCAAATCGCAGAGCCAGGGCTTCCGCCTGCGTGAAACCGGCAACCTCAACTTGTTGGAGTGGGGTTTTCGCTTCTTCGAATCGCACAAACTCTACGAAGCGAACGCGAAGATCGCTAGCCAGAAAGTTTGGAAGGGCGCAGTCAACGAGGTCTCGATGGGCGTAGCGGAGCCGCTCCTGCTCTCGGTCAAGCGCGGGCGCTATTCAGATTTGAAACCGGCGATGGACGTGACCAAGACCTTGGTCGCGCCGATCAAGAAGGGTCAGGTCTTGGGTAAATTGCGGGTATCGCTCGATGGCCAAGTGATTGCCGAACGGCCGTTGATTGCCCTGACCGATGTCGCCGAGGGCGGTTTCTTCAGCCGCCTGTGGGATGAGTTCTGGATGTGGTGGGAGTCGGAGTAAGTCCGGCTGTTCCAACCAAGAAAAGCCGGCGAAAGCCGGCTTTTTTTACTTCATGACTGAGCGCGGCTCAGGCCAGCAACACGCTCGCATGATGGCGCAAGTGATCGCCGACCAAACTTTGGATAAACCAGTAGCTGTGATCGTAGCCTTCGTGGCGCCGTAGCGTCAGCGCTTGCCCGTGTTCAGCGCAGGCCGCCGCAAACAATTCCGGCCGCAGTTGCTCGGCGAGGAAGCGATCCGCCTCGCCCTGGTCGATGAGAATCGTCCCTGGAAAGCGACGATGCGCGACGAGTTCGCAGGCGTCGTAATCTGCCCACGTTGCTCGGTCCATGCCGAGATAGCGCGGCAGCGCTTTCTCGCCCCAGGGCACGCGCGTCGGCGCGACGATCGGCGCGAACGCTGACACCGACTGGTACTGCGTCGGGTTTTTCAGCGCAATCGTCAGCGCACCATGCCCGCCCATCGAGTGGCCGAACAGTCCGGCGCGACCGGGCGCGATCGGGAAATGGGCAGCGATGACTTCCGGCAATTCGTGGACGACGTAGGAATACATGCGGAAATGTTTCGCGTACGCGACCGTTGTTGCGTCCAAGTAGAACCCCGCGCCTTCGCCGAAGTCCCAGTCGTCGGTGGCGCCATCAATCCCCGTATCGCGTGGGCTGGTGTCGGGGCAAACCAAGATCAAACCCAGTTCGGCGGCCAGTCGCTGCGCGCCGGCCTTGATCATGAAGGTTTCCTCAGTGCAGGTGAGCCCGGCCAGAAAAGTCAGCACGGGCGCTTTCGCGCCGTCTGCAAGCGCAGGCACAAACACGGAGAATCGCATCGGCGCTGCACATTCGCGCGAGGCGTGGCGGTAGGTGCCCTGCACGCCGCCGAAGCAGCGCTGTTCGGAAATTATTTCGAGCGTCATAGGTCAAGCCTGCTAACTAACTAACTAACTAAGGTCGTCATGCTCGCGAAAGCGAGCATCCAGCGGTGACACCGGCTGTTCCCACGAATCCAGAAAAACGGGATACCCGCTTCCGCGGGCATGACGATTCTGGTTTGCGTTCGCGCGCGCCAACATATCGCTGCAGTTTCGCTGTACCGAGACCACTAAAACTCAATCACCGTCCGAATCGACTCACCGCGATGCATTAGGTCAAACGCCTCATTGATCTGGTCCAGCGGCATCCGATGCGTGATGAACGAATCGAGATCAATTTCACCGCGCATCGACTCCTCGACCATGCCCGGCAGCTGCGTGCGGCCCTTGACGCCACCAAACGCAGAGCCGCGCCAAACGCGACCGGTCACCAGCTGGAACGGGCGCGTGCTGATCTCTTGACCGCCGCCGGCCACGCCGATGATGACGCTTTCGCCCCAGCCCTTGTGGCAGCACTCTAGGGCTGAACGCATCACGTTGACGTTGCCAATGCATTCGAAGCTGAAGTCGACGCCGCCGTCGGTCATCGCCACGATCACATCTTGAATTGGACCGGCGTGATCCTTGGGGTTGACGCAGTCGGTCGCGCCCATTTGCGTTGCCAGCGCAAACTTGGATGGATTGGTATCGATAGCGATGATGCGACCGGCTTTCGCCTGCACCGCGCCCTGCACGACCGCCAGGCCAATACCGCCGAGGCCAAACACCGCCACGGTATCGCCGGGTTTTACCTTGGCGGTGTTGTGCACCGCGCCGATGCCGGTAGTGACGCCGCAGCCGAGCAAGCACACCTTGTCCAGCGCTGCCGCCGGATTCACCACGGCCAGCGAAATTTCCGCGACCACCGTGTATTCGCTAAACGTGCTGCAGCCCATGTAGTGGTAAATCGGCTGGCCGTTGTAAGAAAAACGCGTCGTGCCGTCCGGCATCAAGCCCTTGCCCTGGGTCGCACGCACCGCCTGGCAAAGATTGGTCTTGCCAGAAAGGCAGAATTTGCACTGGCGGCATTCGGCCGTGTACAGCGGAATCACATGGTCGCCGACCTTGACGCTGGTGACTCCTTCGCCGACCTCGACCACGATGCCGCCGCCTTCATGCCCCAGCACGGCCGGGAAGACGCCTTCGGGATCGTCGCCGCTGAGCGTGTAGGCATCGGTATGGCAAACGCCGGTGGCGATGATCTTGACCAGCACTTCGCCGGCTTTCGGCGGAGCGACATCAATCTCGACGATTTGCAGCGGCTGGCCCGCGGCGAAGGCGACGGCGGCACGACTTTTCATGGGGTGATTCCTGAAGTATTGAAAGGTAAAAGCGGGCGAATCCTGGTGGCCTGGCGGCTATTTCATGTACGTGCGCAACAGACTGACCACCTCGTCGACGCGGTCCTCGCGCTGCTTCGGGGAGGTGGCCGGTTGCCCGAGCTCCTCGCGCAGGTGACTTTCCAGCACCTGCGACATCAAGCCGTTAATGGCGCCGCGGATGGCAGCGATTTGTTGCAGTACCGCGCCGCAATCAGCGCCGCGTTCGAGCGCCAGTTCCAAGGCCTCGGTTTGTCCTTTGACGCGACGGACCCGCGACAGGACGCGCTTTTTTTCTTCGGGCGAATGCGGCACGGGTTTTGGCCTGCGTACTATACTGGGGTAGGGTATATTCGAACGGCGTCGGTTGCAAGCTGAGCCAAGCGTTCGCGCGCGGGCGACCGCCAAAAAAGAAGCCGCCTCGCGGCGGCTCCTTCAACCAGCAGGAGTAGCGGACTAACTTACTTGCCGTCCGGCACCAGCCCGCGTTGCTTGAGCAAGGGCTCGACGCTCGGCTCGCTGCCGCGGAAGTCCAGATACATTTTTTGGGCGTCCATGGTGCCGCCGCGCGAGAGCACGCCATCGCGGAAACGTTGGCCATTGGCCGGGGTCATGCCGCCGTTCTCCTGGAACCACGCGAAACTGTCAGCGCCCAGCACCGCCGTCCACAGATACGCGTAATAGCCCGCGCCGTAACCGCCCGGCCAGATGTGCGAGAAATAGGTGCTGTGGTAACGCGGCGGCACCTGCGGCAGGTCCACCTTGTATTTCGCCAGCGCCGCTTTCTCAAACTTCTCCACATCTTGCAGCGGTGCATCCGCCGACAAGGCGTACCACTCCATATCAACCAAGGCCGCTTCGGTGTACTCCAGCGTGTCGAAGCCTTGGTTGAAGGTGCTGGATTTCTTGATCTTTGCCACCAGCTCGGCCGGCATCGCCGCACCGGTTTGGTAATGCTTGGCGTAGTTGGCCAAGACGGTGGGTTCCAGCGCCCAGTTTTCGTTGAACTGCGACGGGAACTCAACGAAGTCGCGCGGCGTGGCCGTACCCGACATATACGGGTACTTCACCTGCGAGAACAGGCCGTGCAGCCCGTGGCCGAATTCGTGAAACATCGTGGTGACTTCGTCGAAGGTCAGCAGCGCCGGCTGGCCAGCGACCGGCTTCGGGATATTGAGTTCGTTGATGACCACCGGCTTGGTGCCTGTCAAGGTGGACTGGTCCACCAATTGGTCCATCCAAGCGCCACCTTGCTTACTGTCACGAGCGAAAAAGTCGGTGTAAATCAGGCCAATAGTCGAGCCGTCGGCATCAAACACTTCCCAGACGCGAGCATCGGGGTCGTAAACCGGTAGGTCGGTGCGCTGCTTGAACGAGACGCCGTACATCTGGTGGGCGGCGAAGAACACGCCGTCCTTGAGCACATGGTCCAGTTCGAAGTACGGGCGAATCTGCGACTCGTCGAGGTCGTATTTTTCCTTGCGCACTTTCTCGGAATAGAACGCGTAGTCCCAAGGCTGCAGCTGGAAACCGCCCTTTTCGCGATCGATCACCGCCTGCATATCGGCGATCTCGGCGCGGGCACGATCGGCAGCGGCGGCGCCGACTTGGCTGAGCAATTTCAGAGCCGCTTCCGGCGTGCGCGCCATTTGGTCGTCAAGCACATACGTGGCGAAGTTCGGAAAACCAAGCAGCTTGGCTTTCTGCGCACGCAGCTGGGCTAGGCGGGCAATGGTGCCGCGCAGGTCGTTCGGGCCGTCGGTCATGCCGCGCGCGATCGAGGCGCGGTAGATGCGCTCACGCAAGGCGCGATTGGTCAACGAAGCTTCGCTGGGCTGGCCGGTCGTGTTGATCAGCGGGATCACCCACTTGCCTTCTAGGCCGCGTGCTTTTGCGGCGACCGCAGCATTGTCGATGTCGGACGGCGACAAGCCAGCCAGCTCGGCGGCCGAGTCGACGACGACGGCGCCCGCCTGCGTGGCCTTGAGTAGGCGCTCGGTGAACTGCGTGGTGAGCTTGGATTCTTCCTCGTTCAAGGCCCGCAGCGTGTCCTGGTCCTTGCCCGCGAGCTGGGCGCCGGCGCGCACGAAGTCGAGGTGGTAGCGCTCGAGCAGGCGTTTGGAAACCGGATCGAGGCCCAGTGAATCGCGCTTCTCGTACAGCGTGTGGACGCGCGCGAACAGCGGCGCATCCAAATATTTGGCGTCGGAATGCTGCGCCAGTTTCGGCGCCATTTCCGCCTGCACTTTCTGCAAGAAGTCATTGACGTTGGTGCCGGTGGCAATGTTGAAGGCGCGGCGCGTGCGCGACAGCATCGCTCCGGTGCGCTCCAGAGCGACGATGGTGTTGTCAAAAGTGGGCGCGGCGGGGTTATCGGCAATCTTGCGAATTTCTGCCTTTTCTTGGCGCATGCCCTCGATCATGGCCGGCTGGTAATCGGCGTCTTTGATCTTGTCGAACGGCGGCGCCTGCAGGTACAGCGCGCTCGGCGCGAAGAAGGGGTTGCTGGCAATCGGTGCGGCGGGGCTGGTCATGGTGAGGTTTTCGGCGGCGAAGGCGCTGCTGGAGACGCCAAGCGTCAGGCTGGCGGCAATCAACAGGGCGAGGGGGTGCTTGGTCATGATGAGAGGGGATCCATGAGGGGAGGTGAAGGTGGCGCGGGACGGAGCCCGACCCCCGAGGGTAGCCCCGAGGGCGGTGTGGACGCCATGTGCCGGAAAGACGCCGTGGCTTGGGAAATCATCGTACTGCCCCGATAATGAATGCATGAAAAAGACCTCCGAAGATCAGGGTTTCCAGTTCCCGGGCGTGTTTGAGATCACCGCCATGGGCGCCGCCACCGCCGGCCTCGAGACCGAGATTCCGGCCCTGCTGACGGCCGCCGGCCTGACTGTGTTGCACGAGACCGTGCGCAGTCGGCCGTCCAGCGCCGGCAACTATGTGTCGATCGCGATCAGCTTCCGGGCCGAAAGCCGGGAGCAATACGACGCCGCCCACGTTGCCCTGCGTGGCCACCCGGAAGTGAAGTGGACCCTGTAAGCGTCCCGGCGCGGCCCTGGACCATCCGCCAGCTCGGCCGCCAACCCTTCACGCGCGTCTGGCCGGCCATGGAGGCCTATACCGACGCCCGCGGCGAGACCGGTGACGATGAACTGTGGCTGGTTGAGCACGATCCCGTCTTCACACTCGGGCAAGCTGGCAAACCCGAGCACGTGCTGATGCCGGGCGACATCCCCGTCGTCCGCACCAACCGCGGTGGTCAAGTGACCTACCACGGGCCTGGCCAGTTAGTGGCTTATCCGCTGGTGGACCTGCGCCGGATCGGTATCGGCGTGCGTGAATTCGTATGCCGGATCGAGCAAGCGCTGATCGACACCCTGGCCACTTGGGATATCCGCGCCGAGCGCAAGGATGGCGCGCCGGGGGTGTACGTCAAGGGCGAGAAAATCGGCGCACTCGGCCTGCGTGTCCGCCACGGCTGCACCTTTCATGGGCTGGCATTTAATGTCGCGATGGACCTTGAGCCATTCACCCGCATCAATCCCTGCGGCTATGCCGGTTTACAGGTGACCTCGGTGCTAAAATCAGGCGGTCCCGCCACGCCGGCCGACGTCATTCCGGTGCTGGTGGCTGCGCTGTCCAGTCAGCTCGGCCGGCGTCCGGTGTTCACAGACGCATTGCCGCCGCGATTGCAAGATAGTCCCCTCACCGCCTGATTCCGACCGAGCCGTCCATGTCCAGCGAGATCGCCAGCAAAACTATTCCCCTCGTGGTGATCAATTCCTCCGGCGCACCGTCTCTGGTGGAAGGCGTGAAACAACTCGGTGGCGACAAGATCGGTCGCAGCCCGGTGACTTTCGACGAAAACGCGCCGACCCTGCGCAAGCCCAGTTGGATCCGCGTGCGCATCCCGGCTGGCAACGCGGTCGCCAAGTTGAAGTCGAAATTGCGCGAAAATCACTTGGTCACGGTCTGCGAAGAGGCCAGCTGCCCGAACATCCACGAGTGTTTCAGCCACGGCACCGCCACCTTCATGATCCTTGGTGAGGTCTGCACGCGCCGCTGCTCGTTTTGCGACGTGGCCCATGGCCGCCCGAAGCCGCCCGATAGCGCCGAGCCGGCCAATTTGGCGCGCACGATTGCCGACATGGGCCTGCGTTACGTCGTGGTGACCTCGGTGGATCGCGATGATTTGCGCGATGGCGGCGCCCAACATTTCGCCGATTGCATTCGCGAGACCCGCCTGCTGTCGCCGCGGATCAAGATTGAGATCTTGACCCCGGACTTCCGCGGCAAGGGCCGCATGGAGCGCGCGCTGGAGGTGTTGAAAGACAACCCACCGGACGTGTTCAACCACAACCTCGAGACCGTGCGCGAGCTTTACAGCAACGTGCGGCCGGGCGCGGACTACGATTGGTCGCTGAAATTGCTGCAAAACTTCAAAGCCCAGCACCCAAGCGTGCCGACCAAGTCCGGCATCATGCTTGGTCTGGGAGAAGAAAAAGACCAGGTGCTCGGCGCCATGCGTGACCTGCGCGCACATGACGTCGACATGATCACCATTGGCCAGTACTTGCAGCCAACGCCGCATCATCATCCGGTTATCCGGTATTGGACGCCGGAAGAATTCAAGGATCTTGAGATCGAGGGCCTCGCCATGGGGTTTTCGCACGTGGCCTCTGGCCCCATGGTCCGTTCGTCCTACCACGCCGACCGAATGGCGGCTGAAGCGGGTTTTGTCGAAGCGATTGGCTGAACCAATCCCCCGCTAAGCTGCTCCAATGCCCGTTGTCGTGACGTTCTGCACAGGCTGCTCACCCTTCCCCAGCGCAAGCTAGGGGCTACTTACCGGTCACAAGAGGACCGAATCCCATGCTCAACCGCAAAATCATCGCTCTGTGCGCCCTACTGCCGCTGACCTTGGCCATTGCCGCCACGACGCCCATGACCTCGTCTTCGGCGATGCCGGCAGCCAAACCGGCGACAAAATCGGAGGTGCTGGCACCGACCGACGTACAGGCAGCGACGGCGCGCATGGTTTACGGCTTGCTCTCCGACAGCCGCTACGCCTACCGGCCGATGGCGCTTGATGACAGCTTGTCGGCCGATATCTTCCGCCGCTACCTTGATTCGCTCGATGGCCAGAAGCTGTTTTTCACCCAGGCCGACATCACGCGTTTCCAGCCGTACAAGACCACGCTCGATGATTCGATCAAGAGCCAAAATCTGAGCGCGCCCTACGATATCTTCCGCACTTATGCGCAGCGCGTGGATCAGCGCGTGGCCTACGCCCGCAGCCTGCTAGCCAAACCGTTCGACTACACCACCAAGGAAACCTTCCTCTACGATCGCGAGAAAGCGGCGTGGGCGCCCGATCAGGCCGCGCTCAACGATATCTGGCGCAAATACGTCAAGAACGATTCGCTGCGCTTGAAGCTGGCGGGTCGCTCGCCCGAGGAAATTCGCAAAACTCTCGACAAGCGCTACGCCTCGCTCGGCTCGCGCGTGCACGAGATTAGCGGTGAGAACGTGTTCGAGAACTTCATGGACGCTTACGCGACGTCGATCGACCCGCACACCAGCTACATGTCGCCGCGCACCGCCGAAAATTTCAACATGCAGATGCGCCTCTCGCTCGAGGGCATCGGCGCCGTGCTGCAGCGCCAGGAAGAATTCGTTGTCATTCGCACCTTGGTGCCCGGTGGTCCGGCGCTGGGTTCGGGCAAGCTCAAGGTCGGTGATCGCATCACCGCTGTTGGCCAAGGCGACAAGGGACTGATGGTCGACGTGGTCGGTTGGCCCATTGATGACGTGGTGGACCAGATCCGCGGCAAGAAAGGCACGCGCTTGCGCTTGGACGTACTGCCGGCCGAAGCGGGCGTGGATGGCCAGCATCAAACCGTTGTCTTGGTGCGCGATACCGTCAAGCTTGAAGAGCAGGCCGCGAGTAAGTCGATCATCAACGCGGGCAACAAGCGCATTGGCGTGGTCACGCTGCCGGGGTTCTATATCGATTTCGAAGCCGCACGCCGCGGCGACAAGAACTACCGCTCGGCCACCGCCGACGTCGCCCGCCTGTTGGGCGAGCTCAAGGCCGCGAAGGTCGACGGCGTCGTCATGGACTTGCGCGACAACGGCGGCGGCTCGCTGATCGAAGCGGTCGAGTTGACCGGCTTGTTCATCGACAAGGGCCCGGTGGTGCAGGTCAAGGATTCCTCGGGCCGGGTTGAAGTCGACAGCGATGAAATCCCCGGCATCACCTGGGGCGGCCCACTGGCCGTGCTGGTGAATCGTTCCTCGGCCTCAGCTTCGGAAATCTTTGCCGCTGCGATTCAGGACTATGGCCGAGGCCTGATCATCGGCGAGCCGACCTTCGGCAAGGGCACGGTACAGAACCTGTTTGACTTGGATCGTTTCACCGGCAAGAAAGCGCCGATGTTCGGCCAGGTCAAGCTGACGATGGCGCAATTCTTCCGCATCGACGGCGACACCACCCAGCATGCTGGCGTGATCCCGGAAATCCAGTTCCCGGTCACCGTGGATGCCACGGAGTTTGGCGAGAGCACCTACGACAACGCCCTGCCGGCCTCGCGCATCCAGCGGGCGTCGTTCGCCAACCTCGG